>CAZWMX010000028.1:0-19480 GCA_964635205.1 uncultured Acidimicrobiaceae bacterium
CCGGTCATGGCCGCCAACGCAGCCAGCGACGACGCACAAGAGGGGATGGGTGCCTTCCTCGACAAACGTGAGCCACAGTGGATCGACCAGTAACGGCCGTCTACCGGACGGAACTGACACCGCTCTCCTTCCTGGAGCGGTCGGCGACCGTCTGGCCCACCAAGGTCGCCATTATCCACGGTGACCGGCAGATCACCTACGCCGCGATGGCGGAGCACACCACGCGCCTCGCTCAGGCACTCCGGGCATCGGGGATCGAGGCTGGAGACAGGGTGGCATTCCTCTGCCCGAACATCCCCGAGTTACTCATCGCCCATTTCGCCGTCCCGCTCATCCAGGCGGTCCTGGTGGCGATCAACACCCGACTATCACCGGAGGAGATTCGAACGATTCTCGATCACTCGGGAGCCAAGGTACTCATCGGGGATACCACCCTGCTCGCAGATCTGGCCCCGATCGTTGATGACCTCGCGACCGTCACCGAGATCTTCTCCATCAATGAGACCGGGATGAGCGTGAATTACGACACAACTCCCTACGGCGAACTCCTGGACCGCGGCACGGATGACCCCCTGCCGTGGAGCGTCGACGACGAGGAGCGGACGATCTCGATCAACTACACGTCCGGCACGACCGGACAGCCAAAGGGTGTGATGTACACCCACCGCGGCGCCTACCTCAATGCCCTCGGCGAGATCATCCACTCCGACCACTCGCCGGAATCCGTGTACTTGTGGACACTGCCGATGTTCCACTGCAACGGTTGGTGCACGACCTGGGGCGTCACAGCCATCGGCGGCACTCATGTCTGTCTCCGTCAGGTCGACCCGGCGGAGATCTGGTCCCTCATCGACACGGAGAGGGTGACCCACTTCAATGCGGCGCCCACCGTGTTGATCGGTTTGGCCAACGCTCCCGAGGCCCACACCTTCGCCCGCCCTGTGACGATCACGACTGCCGGGGCACCGCCGAGCCCGACGATCATCGAGGCGATGGAGGACCTGGGGGCAAGGCTCGTGCACGTGTACGGCCTCACCGAGACGTACGGCCCGCACACGGTGTGTGAGTTGCAACCGGGAGTCGCCGACCTCGACGTTGCGGACCGGGCCCGGTTCCTTGCCCGCCAGGGTGTGTCGTACATCGTTGCAGACCCGACCAGGGTGGTCGACGACGACATGGTTGACGTCGCGAAGGATGCAGACACCCTCGGCGAGGTGGTGATGCGCGGCAACAACGTGATGAAGGGCTACTTCGAGAACCCGGAGGCCACACAGGAGGCCTTCCGTGGCGGCGAGTTCCACTCCGGGGACGTGGCAGTGTGGCACCCGGACAACTACATCGACCTGAGGGACCGGTCGAAGGACATCGTCATCTCCGGCGGAGAGAACATCTCCACGATCGAGGTTGAACAAGCAATCGCCTCGCACCCTGCCGTGCTGGAGTGCGCCGTGGTCGCAGTGCCACACGAAAAGTGGGGCGAGCGGCCCAAAGCGTTCGTGGTTCTCAAGGATGGTCGACAGGTCGGCGACAAGGAGATCGTCGACCACGTCAGGGGCCGGCTGGCCCACTTCAAGGCTCCCGATACTGTGGATGTCGTGGATGAGCTCCCCAAGACCTCAACGGGCAAGATCCAGAAGTACGTTCTTCGCGACAAGGAGTGGGCCGGCTACGAGCGACGAATCCACTGATGGGTGTGCCGGGCAGCCTCGGTCTCGGCTGAGCCCGACCCTACGATGGCCGATATGGCGAACACCGGACGCAACGACCGCGACCATTGGAATCAGAGGTACATCGAACGGCCGTGGCCGGACGAGCCGTCGCCCTGGCTCACGGCCAATGCAGAACTCCTCCCCGAGCCGGGGAGCGCCCTCGATGTGGCAGGAGGCACCGGGCGCAACGCTGTCTGGCTGGCGTCACAGGGCTGGGATGTCACGATCGTAGACGTATCGGACGTTGCACTCGCCATGGCGACCGACCGAGCCGAGGCGCTGGACGCACCACTCCGGACACACCTCATGGACCTGAGCAGCGATCCGCTCCCAGACGGCCCATGGGACCTCATTGTGCTGTTCCACTACCTCGACCGGGTGCTGCTGTCCGACCTCGTCGCTGCACTCCGGCCGGGTGGTGTGCTCATGGGGGCACTGGCGACGGTGTCCAACCTCGAGCGCAACCCGAGGCCACCGCTGGCCTATGTTCTCGATGACGGCGAACTCCCCGCCCTGATGGGCGGCCCGGAACTCATCCGGTACGAGGAGGGGTGGCAGGACGATCACCACGATGCCCGCTTCGTGGTCAGGAAACCGCTGTGAATGCCGCATTGGCCAGGTTCCGCGCCCGTCACGCTCAGCGAGAAACGTTGGTCGGGAACGTCCGCTGGACGTATCTCTCGGCGGGGTCATCACCACCGAGGATGTCGATCGGTACGCGGTCGTCGGTTCGAGCCTGGGTGGTTACCTGGCCCAATACCTCGTCGCTACCGAGGGAGACCGCGTGACCGCGGCGGTGTTCGCAAACACGTTCCCTCCGAACCCCATGATCGCAAAGCGGTCCAAGAACCTGGCCGCTCTGGCAAGGATGCTCCCCGCATCCCTTGTTGGTGGCTTTCTCCGCCGGAACCTCGACCGTCAACAGGTCCCGGCAGGCGACGATTCGACCCTGCTGAGACAACTCCTCGTGGAGCAGTACGAACAGCCCGACTTCAAGCGCCTTTTCCTCAGCCGCTACCAGTGTGTCATCGATCCGTTCGAGCCACCACCGGTCGACCAATCCACCAGATGCACGGGGTCCTCGATCCCGAGCGTCTCGACGAGGGAGAACGTGTCATCAGCTCAGGCAGTCGTCTCGTATCACTCTTCGGCTTCGCGTCGGGTGCGACGTCCACCAACACGGCCGCGGTACCGGTCGATGACACGACGCAAGCGAATAAGGCGTGAGAATCTGGGTGCGCCGGCGGCGACAGGTCCGTCGCGAAGGCTCGACGAATCCTCCACCTCGGTTGGTCGGTATCGGAACAGGTCGTCCCAGCGGCGATCCAGCAGCGCGAGAGACTCGTGCAGTGGCAGCGCCCGCATCGTGAAGTCGCCCTCGATCACTTCCAAGCGGCGCAGCTTCGCGACCGCATCGGCAACCTCGAAGTCGATGTCACCGTGCCCGTCACCGCGCAACCATGTCTCGACTTCGGTGTCGAGCTCTGAAGCGGTCAGGCCGCCCGATGCGGCGAGCAAGAAGCGGTATGCGAGAAGCACCTCTGCGACTTCTTGCTGCTCGGCGGACGACAGGAGGATGTGAAAGACTCCGGGGCCGGCACCCAAGGTGCGGAAATAGAGCGCCTCAGTGAGCGTCTTGAGGTATTCGAGCCGGCGGTTCTTCAGCTTGGTCCACTGACGGAACACGAAGCTTCCGAGTGTGACGGCTCCAATGAGGAGGATGACCAGAGCCGCCTGGTCGATCTTCGGCTGCTCATCGCGGAACCCAAGCCAGGCTCCAGCCATCAGGAAGATGAGCCCGATTGTGGGCAACAGCTTGGTGGCCAACACAGCAACACCCGTAGCCACCGCAGGCACACCGATGTAGAGGGAGTCGATCAGCCTGAGGCCCACTCGGGTGGAGGGCAGCAACATCTCGATATCGGCCCGCGGCACGTTCTGGAACTGTCGGAGCGAAACATGCCTTGGTACGAGTTTCCGCTTGGCCGGATCGATCCCGCGCTCATCGAACCAACTCTGAGACTTCACCCGCGTGTACACCACCACCCGATCATCAACCGTGATCGTTCGTTCTGTGGACCGCAACCCCATCCACTTCGGGACCTCGACGGTATTCGTCCGACTGCCACGGCGGTAGATGAGCAATTCGTCGTAGTCGTCGAGGTCGACCTCGAGCCGCAGCGGGATCAGCGACTCGTTGGCAAGGGCGTAGTCGAGTTCGGCTGCCGTGACCGGGGTGTAGTTCGCACCGTCGAGCAAGCCGGTGAGTTCACCAACCACCACGGCGGCCGCCTCGGGGTCATCACCGACTCGCTCCCATGCCTCAGCGATGACCTGCTCCCGGTCGTGGAACTCGTAGTGGTACAGCGCCGACGTCAGCCGGCTGAAGGCGCGGAACTGCTCCACTCCGTCGTGATCCTCAGGCCACGGCAGGCTGCACAGGCCGGTGGTGAGCTGCCCGACCCGTTGAGGTATGAACCGTTCCCTATGCGCCATGACATGGAGGCTAGGAGCCCAGGACCGTCACTGGCAGGTCGCAACGAGACACCGTCTGCTCGGGGTGGTCGTCGAGTGGCCGGTGATCAGTCGTTTGCGGCGAGGACCCGGAGCGCGTTCTCGCCGAGCACCTTCCTGATGTCGGGCTCAGGCCATCCCCTGACGATGAGCTCGGCGGTGATGGCGGGGTAGGTGGACACATCCTCGAGCCCGATCGGTGTGGTGTCGATACCGTCGAAGTCGGACCCGAGCCCGACGTGGTCGACACCTGCGACGGCGGCGATGTGATCGATGTGATCCACAACGTGGCCAACCGTCCCGCGGTCGATCCCTCGTTCGGCGAGCCTCCGCGCCATTTCGGTTTCGAACGCCTCGTCCGAGTCAAAGTCGGCTCGGATTTCCCTGGCTTCTGAGAACATCTCCATCATCAGCCTCGCCGACGACTCCACGACGAATCCGGGGAAGAAGTTGACCATGACAACACCGGCGTTGGCTGCCACGGCCTCGAGAACTTCGTCCGGCACGTTGCGGGGATGCGGCGCGATCGCTCGTGCTCCGGAATGGGAAGCCATGACCGGTCGCTCGGTTGTCTCGATCGCATCGCGCATCGTCTCGGTCGACACATGGGAGATGTCGACGACCATCCCGATCTGGTTCATGGTGCCGACCACGGTGCGGCCGAACCCGGTCAACCCCCCATGACGGCGCTGGTCGGTCGCAGAATCGGCCCAATCGATCGTGTCACCGTGGGTGAGTGTCAGGTACCGCACACCACGGGAGCGCAAGGTCCGCAACTTCCCCAGGTCGTTCTCGATGGCATGACCCCCCTCGGCCCCGATCAAGGACGCCGTACGCCCACCACGACTGATGGCAACGGCCTCCTCCGCAGTATCGGCACGAGCGAGATGTGTCGCGTCGTTTCGGATCATCGCCTCGACAAGGCCGATCTGCTGCACAACGGCATCGAAGGGACCCGATTGCCAGGCGGGTACGAACACGGACCAGAACTGCGCCCCGACCCCACCGACCCGGAGTCGCGGACCATCGGTCTGGTATCCCTGAAGCTCTCGGGACGGGTCCGCAACGGAGAGATCACTCCCTGCGCGGATCCTGATCGCCCAGGGAAGGTCGTTGTGCCCGTCGACGACAGGCATCGAGGCGTGGATTCTGCGGGCTCTCGCAGCGGCGTCCGTCATCCGTGCATTGTATGGAAGCTCACCATCAGGCCATCAATGCGACCGGACTCGATCGTACGCGTCAAGGTGTCGGCCGGAAGTAGTTCAGCCCATGCCGAGAACCATGAGCACGAGTATCGTGGATCTCGGTTGGCATGCTGGGATTGATCGTGTTCGCGGGCCCAGAGCCGCAGGTCATGCTTCGGGAGTCGTCCCGTTCGGATTCCTCGTCGGACTCGGCATTGGACCACCCCTGTCCACCGAGATGTAGTACTTGGTCATCTCTTGTTCGGTTCATGGCAGGGGGATCGAGACGCTCAACCTGCCACGACATCCGGAGGGAAGGCGATAGACACACCAATCCCTACGTCGCGCCCCACTCCTGACGAGACTCATTCCCCCTCGCAAGCGTGCGGAACAGGTCGCGTCGGGACTGATCCTCGATACCTGCATTCGCCGTCGCCTCAGCCACCGCTTCGAGGAAGGGCACCATCACCGCAGCTACGATCTCGCGTGCCTCGTCCTGAGATGTCAGTGATCCGACCTCGCGTACGACCACCACAGACCAGTAACGACCCAACGAAGGCACCTCGTTGACGAGGACGGGGAGCCGTCGACCGTCGATGATGATCGTGTCACTGAACGTTTCGTCTTCAAGGAACAAGATCCCCGAAATCGTCCACGGCGCTATCACGACGAGGACCACTCCCCCGGCGATAGGCTGAGCCTCGACGACCTCGACATGGAGGTTCGGGTTCGTCGCTGGATCTCCTGCGAACACGTCCCTCTCGAGGTCGCTGAAGAACGCCTCGACGCGTGTGGCTGCTTCGCCAGGATCCATGTGCTCCTCCGGTGTCATGCGTGCACCGACCACAGTAGTCGCGTAGCCCCTGGGCAAGGAATAGAGCCATTTGGCCCTATTTCGGTGGGGGACGAAAAGGTACAGTTGCCGATATCGAGCGAAGGAGTCCCATGCCCGCTGTCGACGCGCCACCCCGCTCAGTCCTCGATAGTCTTGTGAACAGTGGGGTTACTCGCCGCCGATTCCTCGAGTTCTCTGCGGCGATGGCCGCGATCCTGGCGCTGCCCGTCAAGTTCGCGCCCCAGATCGCGCACGCGCTCGAGACGGCTGAGAAACCAACCGTGATCTGGCTGGAGTTCCAGGACTGCGCCGGAGACACCGAGTCGTTCCTCCGGGCCTGGGACCCGAGCGTCGCCAACATCCTTCTTGACATCCTCGCCGTCGAGTACCACGAGACGATCATGGCTGCGGCCGGCTTCCAGGCCGAGGCCGCCAAGGACGAAGCCGTTGCACAGGGAGGGCACATCGTCGTCGTCGAAGGCTCCATCCCGACCGACATCAACGGTGCATACTGCACGATCGGCGGCAAGTCCGCCGTCCAGATCGTCGAGGAGGCAACACGCGGCGCGGCGGCGGTGATCAACGTCGGCACCTGTTCCGCCTACGGGGGTCTCCCGGCAGCTAAACCCAATCCAACCGGAGCGGTCGGTGTACCGGACCTCATCTCCGGGGTTCCTGTGATCAACCTGCCCGGCTGCCCGATGAACGTCGACAACCTCGTTGCGACCATCGTGCACTTCCTGACCTTCGGTTCCTTGCCTGCCGTGGACAGCAACGGCAGACCCCTCTTCGCCTACGGCGAACGAATCCACGATCACTGTGAGAGGCGAGCGCACTTCGACGCAGGACAGTTCGCGCTCGAATGGGGCGACGACGGTCACCGCAAGGGCTGGTGCCTCTACAAGATGGGGTGCAAGGGTCCGAGTACGTTCCACAACTGTCCATCGATCCGCTGGAACGGCGGGACGTCGTGGCCCGTCGCCGCCGGGCACGGCTGCGTGGGCTGCTCCGAGCCGGACTTCTGGGACACGCTGACACCGATCTACGGCCGCCTCCCCGCGCCGCCCGGACTCGGCGTCACGACGAGTGTTGAGCAGATCGGTGCCGGCATCGTCGGCCTCACGGCTGCCGGATTTGCCGCCCACGGCATCGGCAAGGCGGTCCAGCGCAGGCGGGCAGAGAATGCAGAAGAGACCCCCATCGAGATCGAGACCGCCGCTGTGCACGGTGAGGAAGGAGCGGAACGATGAGCCGCGTCATCGTTGATCCCATCACCCGAATCGAGGGCCATCTGAGGATCGAAGCCGAAGTCGATGGTGGTGTGATCACCGATGCGTGGTCCTCTTGCACGATGTGGAGAGGCATCGAGACGATCCTCAACGGCCGCGATCCGCGGGACGCGTGGTACTTCACCCAGCGCATATGCGGCGTGTGCACCACGGTGCACGCGCTCGCCTCGGTCCGCACAGTTGAGAACGCACTCGGCATCGTCCCGCCGATCAACGCTCAGATCATCCGAGATCTGATCGCCGCGAGCCAGTTCGTCCAGGACCACGTCATCCACTTCTATCACCTGCACGCACTGGACTGGGTGGACATCGTATCCGCCCTCGACGCGGACCCTGCCGCGACGGCAGCACTCGCCGGATCCATCTCGGACTACTCGCGCTCGAGCGAGGGCCACTTCGCCACGGTCAAGGAACGCCTGGCGGGTTTCGTCGGCAGAGGTCAGCTCGGCCCGTTCACCAACGGGTACTGGGGCCATCCGGCGTACAAACTCCCTCCGGAGGGGAACCTGCTTGCTGTGAGCCACTACCTCGATGCGCTCGACTTCCAGAGACGCTACATCGAGATGCACGCCATCCTGGGTGGCAAGAACCCGCATCTCCAGACCTACCTCGTCGGCGGCATGGCGATCCCGATCGACCCGAACAGTCAGAACGCCCTCAACGCCGGGTCGATCGCCCGGATCCGCACACTCCTCCAGGAGGGGCTCGACTTCGTCACGCAGGCCTACATCCCTGATCTGCTGCTCGTCGCGTCGTTCTATCCGGAGTGGACGACTATCGGTGGGGGCCTCGGGAACTACCTGTCGTTCGGAGATTTCCCCCAAGGACAACAGAACCCGTCCATGGACCCCGACAACCTCTATCTGCCGCGTGGCATCGTCCTCAACAAGGACCTTTCGGCCGCCCTGCCGATGGATCCTGGCAAGATCACCGAATACATATCCCACTCGTGGTTCAGCTACGAGGCCGGAGACGATGCGTCCCTACCTCCGATGGAGGGCGAGACGACACCGAACTACACCGGCCCGCAGCCCCCGTACGAGAGGCTGAACACGGACGAGAAATACTCATGGCTCAAGTCGCCAAGGTACGACGACACCGCGATGGAGGTGGGGCCCCTGGCGCGGATGCTCGTTGCGTACGCCTCCGGACACACTCGTGTGCAAGAACTGGTCGGTGCAGTCCTGTCCCAGCTCGGCGTCGGACCCGAAGCGCTGTTCTCGACCCTCGGGCGAACCGCAGCCCGCGGCATCGAGACCCAGGTGCTCGCCGAGTACTCCATGACGTTGATCGATCGACTCACAGCGAACATCGGGGGCGGTGATCTCCAGATCCACAACCCGTACCGGTGGGATCCGAAGGACTGGCCCGCCGAAGCCTCCGGGTTCGGGATGCATGAGGCGCCACGAGGCGCACTGGCACACTGGGTCAAGATCGCCGACGGCAAGATCGCGAGCTACCAGGCCGTCGTGCCCTCAACCTGGAACGCAGGTCCCCGCGACGCGAAGGGCAAGCGCGGCGCTTATGAGGCCGCTCTGCTCGACACGCCGATCGCCGATCCGGAAAGGCCGCTCGAGATCCTCCGCACGGTGCATTCGTTCGACCCGTGCATGGCATGTGCAGCCCATGTCCTCGACAAGGACGGGAATCAACTCGTGGAGGTGACGGTGCTATGACCACCGACACCACACAAGAGCCGAACGAAGGGCAGACGGCTGCACCCCCTGCCCTTGTGACGGTCAAGGTGTGGGAGTTGCCGGTGCGTGTCATCCACTGGACGATCTTCCTTGCGGTCATCGTGCTCTCGATCACCGGTTTCTACATCGGGACACCATTCCTGACGACGGGCTCGGATCCGAAGTTCCTCATGGGGTGGATGCGCGCCATCCATGACCTGGCCGCGTTCGTGTTCATCGCAGCCGTACTCGCGCGGATCATCTGGGCATTCACCGGCAACAGATGGTCCCGCTGGGACCAGTTCGTTCCGACCACGAAGAAGCGGCGACTCAACGCATGGCAGGCATTTCGCTACTACTTGTTCATGTCAGATGCGCCGCCTCATGAGACGGGCCACAACGCGCTGGCCGGCTCCACCTATCTCGTCCTCTTCCTGATGTTCCTTGTGCAGATACTCACCGGCCTTGCATTGCTCTCGCTCGAGACGGAGGGGTTCCTCGCATCGACAACCGGGTGGGTGTTCTCGATCGCCCCCATACCGTGGGTCCGATTCCTCCACCACCTGATCATGTGGCTGACTTGGGGGTTCGTTGTTCATCACGTGTACTCGGCATGGCTGGTGGACTCCGATGCGAAGACAGGGCTGCTCTCATCCATCTTCACCGGCTGGAAGCGACTGCCTCCGGAAGAACTGTGACCGCTCCGCATCTGGTCCTCGGACTCGGCAACGAACTGTTCACGGACGAAGGCATCGGTGTGGCTGCCTCGCGCAGGTTCGCCGACCTGGGAATTCCGGAAGTAGAGGTCGTCGACGGGGGGACGCTCGGAATTGCTCTCCTCCCGACGGTCGCCGGCCGGAGATCGATCCTCATCTTCGATGCCATCGTCGCATCCGACGCACATCCGGGCGACATCATCGTGCTCGAATCCAGCGAGGTCAGGCAGGGAAGTCGCATCATGTACTCCGCCCACCAACTCGGTATCAGCGAGGTGCTCGCCGCGGCCGAGCTCGCAGGCGGACCCGAGCCGGACGTCGCGGCCGTCGGTCTGGTGCCATACTCCCTCGAAACCGGCTACGGCGTCACAGCCGAGGCCGAGGACCGGATACCTGCAATGGTCGAGCGAGGCATGGAGATACTCGCCTCATGGGGCGTGGTGGAGGAGGTAGCTGATGCATGAGCGGGCACCGATCAGCATGGAGGCAGCGAAGCTCCTCACCGAGCTGGGCGAGACGACCGTACCTCCCTCGGCGGTGACGGTCGCGCTTGCCTCGGACGTCATCGTCGATATCGCCAGCGACGCGTGGGAATCGGCCACCGACGGGTCCATCCTCGCCGGCGTTCCCATCGAGTGGGTCTTCAGAGCCGCCACGCTCGCGTGCCTGGCATGTGGACACAACTACTCCGGTGACAAGCTCGACCAGTGCCCCGAGTGTGGAGGCAACGGACTCATCATCGAGGCACCACCCATCGCGGAAGTCGTCTCGTGGAGTTCAACGACGTCATGACCGTCGTTCAACAAAGCGCCAGGACGCGCTTTGTCGTCACCGGTGTCGTCCAGGGTGTCGGATTCCGCCCGTTCGTTCACGGTCTCGCCGTCGAACTCGGTCTGGCCGGATTCGTCGGAAACGACACAGGCGGCGTCTTCATCGAGACCGAGGGTCCGCCCGGTGTCCTGGACGAGTTCCGACGACGGCTCGTCGACCATGCGCCGCCTGCAGCTCGGATCGAGTCGATCACAGAAACGTCGATGCCGGCCCTCTGTGTCAGCGGCTTCTCCATCGCCCCGAGCGTCGCAAGACGTGCCGGATCGGCGCTCGTCTCGCCCGACCTCGCGGCGTGTGACGCCTGTATCTCTGAGCTCGAGGACCCCTCCGACAGGCGATACGGGTATCCGTTCATCAACTGCACCAACTGCGGCCCCCGCTTCACGATCACGTTCGAAACACCGTACGACCGGCCCCACACGACGATGGCCCCGTTCACGATGTGCGAGCGGTGCCACAGCGAGTATGAGGATCCCGAAGACCGCAGGTTCCACGCCCAGCCGAACGCGTGCCCAGAGTGCGGGCCCAAGGTGTGGTTCGAGGACGACGGGGGTCGTATCAGTGGAGACGCCATCGCTGCGGCTCGGAAGGTGGTCACCGACGAGGGCATAGTCGCTGTGAAGGGACTCGGTGGCTTCCACCTCGCGTGCAACGCGTTCTCCGAGGTGGCGGTTGGCCTGCTCAGGGAACGGAAAGGTCGTATCGACAAGCCCTTCGCGGTGATGGTCGCCGACGTTGGGACAGCACGTTCGATCGCCCATCTCACCAGGGATGAGGAAACGCTCCTGACCTCCCGCGAGCGCCCGATCGTCCTGCTGGCGAAGAGCCACGGGACCGGGCTATCCGACCTGGTCGCGCCGGGGAACGGATACATCGGTGTGATGGTCGCCTACACGCCTCTACACCAACTCTTGATCAAGCCGGGAGACGTGTGGGTGATGACCTCAGGGAACCGGGCCCAGGAGCCGATCGCCAATCGCAACGACGACGCACGCTCCAGGCTCTCACCTCTTGCAGACGCCTTCGTGATGCACGACAGGGACATCCACGTGCCTGTGGACGATTCGGTGATGCGCATCCTCGATGGAGATGACCTGCCCGTGCGACGCTCCAGAGGGTATGCACCATTCCCCGTCGCACTTCCGATCGACGTGCCACCTCTGCTCGCAACCGGCGGTGAGCTGAAGGCCACGTTCTGTCTGGCTTCGGGCGAACGAGGCTTCATGAGCCAGCACATCGGTGACATGGAGAACCTCGAGACCCTCGATGCGTTCACCGCAGCGGTCGACCACATGCAAGACCTCTTCCGCATCGATCCCCAGATCATCGCAACGGATCTGCATCCCGGCTATCTCTCCGGGCGTTGGGCCGAACGGGTTGCAGACGGCCGCCCTGTGGTCCGTGTCCAGCACCATCATGCCCATATCGCTTCTGTCATGGCCGAACATCGTGTCACCACGCCGGTCATCGGCTTCAGCTTCGACGGCACCGGCTACGGGACAGACACGACGATATGGGGTGGCGAGGTTCTCATAGCCGACTATGGGCGATTCGAACGAGTGGCTCATCTGGCCACGGTTCCGCTCCCGGGAGGCGACGCAGCAGTGCGCCGTCCATATCGAATGGCGATGGCACATCTGTGGGCGGCAGGTATTCCATGGAACCCCGACCTGCCACCCGTCCTCGCTGCCTCACCCGAGGAACGTCGAGTGCTGCTCTCCCAGCTCGAGCAGAGCCTCAACGTCGTCCCCACGTCATCGATGGGACGCCTGTTCGACGCTGTTTCTGCGCTCATCGGCGTTCGCCAGGAGGTCACCTACGAGGCGCAGGCAGCCATCGAATTGGAGACAGTCGCCGACTCGACAGACGACGATCACTACACATTCGACGTCGGGGACACCGTCATCGACCCTGCCCCTGTGCTGATATCGGTCATCAGGGACATGGAACAGGGCGTACCGGTCGGCATCGTTTCGATGCGATTCCATCGCGCTGTCGTCAACGCGATCGTGCGCGTCGCTGCCACCCTGCGCGACCGCGAAGGAATAAGTACGATTGGTCTCAGCGGCGGCGTGTTCCAGAACGTGACATTGACTGGCCTCGCACGACGCTCGCTCGAAGAGAAAGGGTTCCGGGTGCTGACGCACCGTCTGGTACCACCGAACGACGGCGGCTTGGCCCTTGGACAGGCGATGGTGGCTTCGGCGAAAGTGAGGTAGAGCGATGTGTCTCGGAATACCGGGCAAGGTCATCGAAACGACCGGTGACGATTTCATGCGTATGGGACGGGTCGACTTCGATGGCATCATCAAGGAGGTGAGCCTTGCGTACGTCCCTGAGGTCGATATTGGTGACTATGTGATCGTGCACGTCGGCTTTGCGATCACACAACTCGACGAGGTGTCTGCACACGAGACACTTGCGCTGCTGCGCCAACTCGATGTGGTCGATGAGGAACTCGATCCCGACGTGTCACTCGCAGCCGAGACCGCACGCGCTGCGGGGAGAAAGCCGTGAAGTACCTCGACGAGTTCCGCGATCCGCAGGTCGCCCTTCGTCTCATCGACGAGATCAAGACGATCGCGACCCGCCGGTGGGTACTCATGGAGGTCTGCGGTGGACAGACCCATTCGATCATCCGCAACGGCATCGACGAACTCCTCCCAGAAGCCATCGAGATGGTCCACGGCCCCGGATGCCCTGTTTGTGTGACGCCCCTCGAGACAATCGACAAGGCGCTCGCGATCGCCGCCCGTGACGACGTCATCTTCTGTTCGTTCGGCGACATGTTGCGGGTCCCTGGCTCGGACGAGGACCTCTTCCAGGTCAAGGGTGGTGGCGGCGACATCCGGGTCGTGTACTCCCCCCTCGATGCCGTCGAGATCGCCCGTGACAACCCGGACCGCGAGGTCGTCTTCTTCGGCATCGGATTCGAAACGACGGCACCGGCGAATGCTATGGCGGTTTACCAGGCGAAACGCGAAAGTCTCGAGAACTTCTCGATGCTCGTGTCGCACGTCCTCGTGCCACCGGCAATGCGCGCCATCCTCGACGCTCCGGCCAATCGCGTGCAGGCATTTCTTGCAGCAGGACATGTCTGCTCGGTCATGGGATACGAGGAGTACCACTCGATCGCCGAGACGTACGGCACGCCCATCGTTGTGACCGGTTTCGAGCCCCTCGACCTTCTCCAGGGCATCAAAGCAGCGGTGATCCAGCTCGAAGAGGGACGAGCCGAAGTCGACAACGCCTACCAGCGAGCAGTTCGACGAGAGGGCAACCTCCCGGCGAAGGCGATGATCGATGACGTGTTCGCCGTCACCGACCGGAAGTGGCGTGGCATCGGGATGATCCCCGCAAGCGGATGGGAACTGTCCGATCGGTACCGTGACTTCGATGCAGCAGTGCGGTTCTCGGTTGATGAGATCGCTTCCCAGGAGTCGCCACTGTGTAAGGCCGGAGAGGTACTCCAGGGCACGCTGAAACCAGACCAATGTCCGGCGTTCGGCAAGGAGTGCACGCCACGCACACCCCTTGGTGCCCTGATGGTTTCCACCGAGGGCGCCTGTGCCGCATATTTCCAGAGCGGACGATTTGCCGCGGTGGTGGCCTCGTGACGATCGATGGCTGGACATGTCCGATTCCGTTGCGCAACCAGCCACACGTCGTTATGGGACATGGCGGAGGCGGCATGCTGAGTGCCGAGCTCATCGAGCACCTCTTCCTCCCGGCGTTCGGGGGTACGAGACTGGCGGAGATGGCAGATGCCGCACTCCTGGATCTGCCTCAGGGACGAGTTGCGTTCTCCACCGATTCGTTCGTCGTTCGTCCGCTGTTCTTTCCCGGCGGAAACATCGGCGAGCTCGCTGTCAACGGCACCGTGAACGATCTCGCCATGCGAGGTGCAACGCCGCTGTACCTCTCTGTCGCGTTCATTCTCGAGGAGGGGCTGCCACTGGGTGACCTTGGCGTGGTCGCTGAGTCGATGGCCGCCGCTGCCAAGTTGGCCGGCGTGGAGATCGTGACAGGAGACACGAAGGTCGTCGATAGGGGCCACGGCGACGGCATCTACATCAACACCACGGGGATCGGCGCCGTCCCTGAAGGCATCGACATCGGCCCACAACGGATCACACCAGGCGACGTCATCATCGTCTCCGGCACGATCGGAGACCATGGGATCGCCATCATGAGCGTGCGCGAGGGTCTCGGCTTCGAAGCAGACGCTGTCTCTGATACCGCCCCGCTCAATGCCTTGGTCGCCGAACTCGTGGGTACCAACATCGATGTGCACGCGTTGCGGGATCCAACCAGGGGCGGTCTGGCAGCCACCCTCAACGAGCTCGCCGTCACGTCGGGCACGGGGATGGTCGTCGATCAGCCTGCCGTCCCGGTACGGCGGGTTGTGGCTGCAGCCTGTGAGATGCTCGGCCTGGATCCGATGTACGTCGCCAATGAAGGGAAACTTGTTGCCTTCGTCCCTGCCGAACATGCCGAGAGCGCTCTGTCTGTCATCCGCGCCGACACCTACGGTGGTGAGGCAGCGATCATCGGCCGGGTCGTTGCCGACCATCCCGGCATGGTCGTCGCGACGACACCACTCGGCACCACCAGAGTGGTCGACATGCAGGTCGGTGAGCAGCTCCCACGTATCTGCTGAGGCCCACGGAGTGCTTCAGGCGATATCGAGGCCCATGAGCACCAGCATCGCTGCCACGAGGTAGACGAAGAAGGGAACGAGCCACCACAGTGGCCTGATGGCGTCCCGCCACGCTGGAACCGCCGGTGGCGATGGAGCCGGAGTGGTGCCTACCAGGAGAGCGGGCGGAAGTACCATCGAGCTGTACACCGGCACGAACATCCAGAAGGCAACGAGAGGCAGCAGTAGCCAGTACACCGGACTCACCAGGGAGCCTGACGGTATGGCGCCGATGATGCCGTCGGCACCGATCTCGTAGAGCCCACCCAACAGCAGCACTACCCAGAGCGAGAAGCGTCGCCGGTGTTGCATCCGAACGAAGATCACGACCATGCCGATGTACCAGGGCATGGTGAGCAGCAGGTCGATGACCAGGTTGGGATGAGCGCCCACTCCTTCCGCACCGAGTAGCCACCCGAACGAGAGGAAGAGCGTCTCGATCACCGCGGCGTTGATGCTGCCGAGCCAGATTGCGTTTCTCAGAGGATGGCCGCTCAGCCTGGGTAGCCATCGATTCCGCGTCAGCCAGAAGGCCCACCCGTAGAGACCACTGGCGGCGATGCTGAGACCAATCACCCTGTCTTCCGGCACGGGTTCGACAAGCATCAGCGCAACGATGATTCCCGTCCACACGAACCCTACGAGCACGATACGACGCGTCCACCGCGAAGGGACATGGGTCGTCGATCGTTCCATCGTCGCCGTCATCTCGGTTCCTCTGCGGCTCCCATTCTCCTCACGCTACGAAGACGTGATGAGACGACGATGAGACAAGAATGAGAATCACACGGACGACGTCACAACCTCGATGCCCTGCACTTCGAAGGCTCCGACAAGCTCGTTCCAGGCCTCGTCCGTGTATCTCGTCAGGCCGAGCTTGGGTTGGTTCCCCTGGATGATGTCGATCTTCGCTTCACCCATGTTGTGGTACGCGAGCAGGTGAATGGCGTTGTGGCCGAGCCTGTGGAGGAAACCGGTTGCGGCTGCGATGTTGGCCGGCGTGTCCGAGTAACCCGGTACCATCGCCATGCGGAACTCGACGGGAAACCTCTTCGCTGTCAGATTCTCTGCGTTCTCCATGATCCTCGAGAACCCGCCGCCGAGATGACGTTCATGGAGATCGCCATCCATGATCTTGAGATCGAAGTAGATCAGGTCAAGCATCCCAAGCGTCGGTTCCCACTTCTCCCACGAGAAGGTTCCTGCGGTCTCGAGGTTGGTGTGGACCCCTGCCTCGTTGCAGAGCTCGAGCATCCGCCGCATGAAGCGGGGGTAGAGCGTCGGCTCGCCGCCGGTGAACGTGACCCCACCTCCCGAACTCTCGTAGTAGGGCATATCGACCATGATTCTTGCCATCAGCTGGCGGGGAGTGAGGTGCTCTCCGATGAGCTTGAGGGCACCGTAGGGGCAAGCTTCGACACAGAGCGCACACTGATCGCAGAGTGTGTGATCGACGCGGTAGCCGCTGAGTTGGATCGCGCCGCTCGGGCAGGCAGCCGCACACTCGAAGCTCTCTCTACAGCGGTCACTGTAGAAAGCAACGATCGGCCGACTGGCTTGTGACTCAGGGTTCTGGCACCAGGGGCAATGCAATGCGCAGCCCTTGAGAAAGACGAGGGATCGGATTCCCGGACCGTCGTGGATCGAGAAACGCTGGATCTCGAAGACCGGGGCTGTTGGCTCCATCAGGCCCGTTGGGCGGTGCGGTCGATCAGCTCCTGCTGCATGCCCGGCGTCAGGTCCACGAAGTAGGCGCAGTAGCCCGATACCCGGACGAGGAGGTTCCGGTGGCTCTCGGGATCCTCGATGGCTGCTTTCAGGACGCCTGGATCGAGCACGTTGATCTGCACCTGCATTCCACCCTGGGCAAAGTAGCCGCGAACAAGGGCCTCCAGCGTCTCCCTCCCCTCTCGTCCCGCCACTGTGGCCGCGTCGAACTTGACATTGAGATTGATTCCGTTGCCGAACCGCAGATGGTCGAGCTTGGCAACAGAGTTGAGCGAAGCTGTTGGTCCGAGCCGGTCCGAACCGTCCACCGGCGCCAAGCCGTCTGCGAGCGGGCGCCCCGCGAGGCGACCCGATGGCATCGCTGCCGTGTGCTTACCGAAGCCTTGGTGGCAGGTCATCGAGTAGAAGCCGGGCATCCAGCGTCCGCCGCGTGTGTTCGTGTGCTGCGAGATACAGCGGTCGAAGAGTTCGACGACCTCCTTGGCAAGGTCATCGACAAGCGGATCGTCGTTACCGAACGCCGTGATCTTGAGAGCCCGAGCACGCAGTAGCTCCTTGTCCCGGAAGTCGGTCGCACAGGCGTTGGCAAGATCCTCCAATGAGTACTGCTTCTCCTGGAAGACGAGCACCTCGATCACGGCCAGCGAGTTCGCCAAATCGGCTACGCCAACCGCCTGGATCCCTGAGGCGTTGTACCACGCTCCCCCAGCGGTGGAGTCCACGGCGTTCTCGATACAGCCCCCGATGGTGAGCGAGGACAGAGGCGTCGGGAAGTACTCGGCGCCGGCCCGCTCGATCGCGTCGAGGGAGTGCTTGAGGTCGAGAATGCTCTCGTTCGTCCGGTTCTCCAGCTCCTCCAGAAGCTCTGCCATGGAGCGGATCTCGGCCAGCCACGGACGCTCGCGGACCTCGCCCTTCTTCAGGCGGCGGCCACCGCCAAGTACCAGTTCGAGGCAGATCGCCAGATTGAAGATCGCCGCATCCGAGGACGTGAAGCTCTCGCGTGAGAGGGCAGGCTCGACGCATCCCACGGTGGCGTAGTTCCAGACCTTGTCAGCGTCAACATCCCGCTCAACCATGGCAGGCATGATCACGTCGTCGTTGTAGAGGGCGGGAGAACCGCCGCCTCCGGCCACCACATCGACGACTCGACTGACATACGCCTCGTCCGATCCGTCGCTGATGCGAGCGTGCCAGTTCGGCTGCCTGGTCTTGAATCCCTCCATGACGTCCAACAGCAGATAGGTGAGCTCGTTGCTGGCATCGTTCCCCTCGGCGTCGAGGCCACCGATACTGATCGCCTGCCCGCTTGGGAGGCCCGCGTAATACTCGGTTGCTCGGCCGGAGAACAGCGGGATCACCTCGGACAGCTTGATGCAGAAGGCAGCGAACAGATCGCGAACACTGTCCGCGTCGTAGTCGGCACGCTTCTTCTCCTCGCAGAAGAGCGGATAGAGATACTGGTCCATGCGCCCGAGGCTGATGCCCTGATCGATCGATTCGACCTGGATCAGCAATTGGAAGAACCAGACCAGTTGCAGGGCCTCACGCAGGCTCCTTGCCGGCCGACGCGGTACGTGGGTCAGAACATCGACCAGATCATGGCGCCCCTCGCTCCGTGCAAGATCACGGTAACGATCCGAAAAGCGCTCGACGGCGTTCAGGCACACGAGGCTTGCATCGAGGTAGTCCCGACCCTCTGCGTCGAGACCGCCCTGATCGATTCTCTCCTCGATCTTCTCCCGCAGCCCGTCTGTGCCGAGTTGGATGATCTCTTCGTAGTCGGGAAGGAAGTGGGCAACACCTGCGGCTTCGTTGATGACGAAGTGCGCGGCGCGAAGCTGATCGCCCGCGTACTTGAGACCCTCGCGCAGCGGGAAGGCGCGCGCTGCGAGATTGCGATTCAGCCAGTAGGGAATCGGTGAGCGGAGAAGCGCCCACTTGACGCCGGGTTCAACGTGCAGCGGATTCGTCGACCGCTTCTCGAAGCGGAAGAGGTCCTCGAGCATGACCGTGCCCGTCTTCTCGATATGACAGATTGCGCCTACCCGGTGCTCCGTGTGGGAACCAACGATCAGCTCACCGGGGTGGATCTCGATCGAACGCTTCTCCAGGTGATGGGCCAGAGCTCCGGCATTCGCAAGACACGAAGGAGTGTCCCTGCCCGCTTCCCGCTTCCAGTACTCCGTGTAGTGGATCGCGCGCTCGGCACCGAGGCCGGGTCGACTCTCGAGATGATCCGAGTAGAGCGCTTGAATCTCGGGCGAAGGCTGCCAGCTCGACATGCAGGCACTCCCAT
>CAZWMX010000029.1:0-7269 GCA_964635205.1 uncultured Acidimicrobiaceae bacterium
CTCATGACCCGAAGGTCGTCTGTCGAGTGTCCGCCGCAGGGCGGACACTCTCTATGCCCTGAACGTTCCGGGCCTCGGCTGCATCTGCGGCGCGGCGTAGCCTTCCTCCCACGGGAATCTGCCCTC
The DNA here is from genome assembly GCA_964635205.1 of uncultured Acidimicrobiaceae bacterium. GTDB lineage: Bacteria > Actinomycetota > Acidimicrobiia > Spongiisociales > UBA5794 > B3-G11. Next base: position 127 of record CAZWMX010000029.1, read on the forward strand.
GGCATCGTCGTAGCTGAGCTGGAGTACGGGTACGGAATGCTCGTCCGGTCGCTGGTAGTACCGATTCGACTCGAACACGATCTCTCCCGGGTTCGGAACCGTTTCCGGGATGATCCGGTGCGGCCACTCGTCGAACATGATGAGCTCACCGGGTAGGAGTGCCTCGCCGGCACGGATACGTTCGCCGAGGTGGTTGAGAATACCGGTCGCATCGCCAGGTGACACCCCCAGGATGAGCAGCTCCGGGTGAGCCAGCCCGAACAACCCAACGGTGTATGCGAATGGGGGCTCATCGGATTCCGGGTCGCCATCACACCCGGGTACATGGCAGGCGCCACCACCTACATACTGGATGAACCAGCCGAAGCGGCGAACGATGTCTGCGATGCGAGCGTCGTGCTGATCGAAGAAGGCTCGTGCGCGAGCATCCATCTTGGATCCTTTCTGACCTGCCTCACCGATCGTGACTCGATCGTATAGAGGCCCACCGACAGAAACCCCACGGTCACCGCCATCCAGCCCGCCGGCTCACAATCCGAATGGATCGTTCCGACGGATAGAGGGCAGATTGCGTTTCTTGTGGACGCCGATGCGGAATGCAGGGCCGATGTTCGTGCCCCAGCGGGATTCTGCTTCTGCGAGCAATCTGCGCAGACGGTTCACCTGGTTCCTGAGACGGGTGTTCTCGTTCTGGAGCGTGATGATCCGCTTGATACCCTCGAGATTCACACCTGCGTTTGACAGCTCCTGTATGAAGAGCAGACGGTTGAGATCCTGCTGGCTGTATCTCCGAGTACCGCCCGGTGTCCGGTACGGGTCTACGAGCCCCCGGCGTTCATAGACGCGCAGTGTTTGGGGGTGCATGCCGACGAGCTCGGCAGCAACCGAGATGATGTAGACGGCTTCGTGTTGTTCGTTCATATCACACCCCGAGATGGTCGCGTGGGTTCCATTCTGATTCAGCGTCGCGCAGCACCTCGAGCGCTGCTTTCTCTTCATTGGTGATGATCTTCGGCACTGCAACATCGATGGTGACGAGCAAATCACCGGTCGCCTTGGCGGTTTCCACGCCCTTGCCTGAGATCTTCATCGTTGTACCCGGCTGCGTGCCTGCCGGCACCTTGATCTTCGTCGTTCCGTTGAGCGTCGGAACGCTCACCACAGCCCCGAGAGCTGCCTCTGAATAGGTGACGGGTACGGTGATCGTCAGGTCCTTCTTTCCGGATCGCCCAAAAACCGGATGCTCACCAACATGAACCTCGACGTAGAGGTCTCCCGCCGGCCCGCCGTTGGCGCCCGGTCCACCTCTGCCCCTGACTCGAACCTTCGTACCGTCCGCAACACCCTTCGGGATCTTGACCTTGACGGTGTTGGCCCCGACGCTGAACTCCTTCGTGGGACCTGTGAGCGCTTCATGGAAGCTCAATGTGATCGACCCGGAAACATCTCGGCCCTTGTGGGGTCTGGCCTGGCGGCGACCTCCCCCGAAGAGGTCCTGAAGGCCGCCGAGGAGGTCCTGGCTCGATCCTCCTCCGCCGAAGCCGCCACCGAGGAGATCCTCGACGCGAACATACTGCTGGCTCCCTGCGGGACCTCCCACGAAGTACCCCATTTCTCGGGCGTGGTCGTACTCCTTGCGCTGCTCGGCATCGCCGATCGTGTCGTAAGCCTCGTTGATCTCTTTGAAGCGATTCTCAGCAGCTTCGTCGCCGGGATTGTTGTCTGGATGGAGCTCGCGCGCGAGCTTCCGGAACGCCTTCTTGATCTCCTTCTGATCAGCGCCCTTTGCTACGCCCAGCTCGGCGTAGTAGTCCTTCTCCAACCATTCTTTACGCATGTCCTACAACAACGAGGGAGGGTCGGATCACCCGTCCGCTCATCACATATCCCTTCCTGACTTCCTGGCTCACGACTTGCTCGCCTTCACCAGGAATCACTGAGATCGCTTCATGTAATGCAGGGTCGAAAGGTGCCCCGACCGCATCGATCGGTGCAAATCCGTCTTCCCTGAGCGCCTCGAGTATCTGGGCGTGGGTGCTCTTCATACCTTCGAGCATTCTCGCCTCTGTGTCTGTTGTCGCCTCGAGCGAGATGGCTGCGTCGAGACTGTCGAGAGCCGGAAGAAGGGACTCGATCACTCGTTGGCTTGCCCGTTGTACGTTCTCGACGCGGTCGCGTTCGGTGCGTTTGCGGTAGTTGTCGAACTCTGCTGCAAGACGCTGCAGGTTGCCAAGGAGCTCGTCCGCCTCGAGGCGCGCCTCGCCGATCTCGCGAACAAGCAGTGCTTCGCAATCCTCGCGACTCTCGGGGAGCTCGAGTCCAAGTGACTCGGCCGTATGCTCGATCTTCGGTACCTCCGCGATCGCAGTGGTTTGCTCTTCTGCGGTCGTGGAGGCCTGATCCTCAGCCTCTGGCGTCTGGTTTCTGGTATCTGGCATCTGTCCTAAGCCTCTTCGTCCTCGACGACTTCTTCGTCCTCGACGACTTCGGCTTCGACGACTTCATCGTCGCCCGCTTCGTGCGATTCGGCGCTCGACGCTGCAGCGGCCTCGGCTTGTGCAGCTTCGTACATCTTCTCCCCGATGATCTGAGCCGACTCCATGAGTCCGTTCGTGCCCTCCTTGAGAGCATCTACCGAAGCATTCTGATCTTCAAGGAGCTTCTTGAGCTCGTCCAGCTTCTCCTGGATCGGTGCTTTGTCGTCATCCGTCAATGCCTCACCGTGCTCGGCGAGCTGTTTACCAACCGTGTATACGGCATGGTCCGCGGCGTTGCGAGACTCGGCTGCGTCCTTGCGCTCGGCATCCTCTGCAGCATGCGCCTCAGCGTCCTTGATCATCCGATCGATGGCATCGCTGTCAAGCGCTGTACCGCCCGTGATCGTGACCTGCTGCGTCTGGCCCGTCCCGAGATCCTTTGCGGAAACGGAAACGATGCCGTTCGCATCGATGTCGAACGTCACCTCGACCTGGGGGACACCACGGGGTGCAGGCGGAATGTCCTGGAGCTTGAATCGTCCAAGGCTCATGTTGTCGCCTGCCATTGCACGCTCACCCTGCATCACGTGGATCTCGACCTCAGGCTGGTTGTTGGCAGCAGTCGTGAAGATCTCAGAGCGACGAGTAGGGATCGTTGTGTTCCGCTCGATCATCTTGGTGAAGACTCCGCCTTCGGTCTCAACGCCGAGTGTCAGAGGGGTCACATCGAGGAGCAGGATGTCAGAGACGTCACCCGTGAGGACGCCGGCCTGAATCGCTGCTCCAAGGGCGACGACCTCGTCCGGGTTGACACCCTTGTTCGGTTCCTTGCCACCGGCGAGATCGCCCACGATCGCCTGTACCGCAGGCATGCGGGTTGATCCACCGACCAAGATGATGTGGTCGAGGTCCGAGAGTGCTACGCCCGCATCTTCGATGGCACGCTTGAACGGTGGCCGGATGCGTGCGAGGAGGTCGTCCGACATCTGCTCGAACTCGGAGCGCTTCAGGCTGCGCAGCAGGTGGATCGGACCATCAGCCGTGGCTGTGATGAACGGTAGGTTGATCTCTGTCTCTTGAACCGTCGACAGCTCGATCTTGGCCTTCTCGGCAGCTTCCCTGAGGCGGGTGAGCGCCATCGGGTCCTTCGACAGGTCAACACCGTTCTCGGCCTTGAAACCGTCGACGAGCCAGTTGATGACCTTCTCGTCCCAGTCGTCGCCACCGAGGTTCGTGTCACCGGCAGTCGATTTGACTTCGAAGACGCCTTCACCGATCTCGAGCACGGAAACGTCGAACGTACCACCGCCGAGGTCGAAGACGAGGATCGTCTCATCGTGTTTCTTGTCGAGTCCGTAGGCCAGAGCTGCAGCAGTCGGCTCGTTGACGATTCGCTCGACCTCGAGACCTGCGATCTGGCCGGCCTCCTTGGTCGCCTGGCGCTGCGCATCACCGAAGTAGGCAGGCACGGTGATGACGGCCTTGAGGACCGGCTCTCCCAGGTAGGCCTCTGCATCCGCTTTTAGCTTCTGGAGAATGCGGGCTGAGATTTCCTGCGCCGTGAATGTCTTGCCATCGACATCGATCGACCAGTCGGTGCCCATGTTTCGCTTGACCGAGCGAATCGTTCGATCCGGATTGGTGATCGCCTGACGTTTTGCCTGCTCACCGACGAGGACTTCGCCGTTCTTGGCGAATGCAACCACAGACGGGGTGGTCCGGTTTCCTTCAGCGTTTGCAACGACTTTCGGTTCTCCGCCCTCGAGGACTGAGATGACCGAGTTCGTGGTTCCGAGGTCGATTCCGACGGCTCGTCCCATGTGATAGCTCCTTGTTCTTGATCCTCCCGCGCAGTGGCGCGACGATATTGGTTAAGTCGATTCAACAAGTATAACTTGAGTCGGGTCGTATCAATTCCAGAGAAGTTCACAGTTTTCAGTTCACAGCTCACAGTCGACAGAAGAGCAAGAAACGGGACTGAAGACTGTCAACTGAGAACTGTGAACTTCCTCAACGACAAACACCGGTGGTAACCCACCGGTGTCTATCTCTCCGCCCGCTCCGGGTGTCCGGTTATCCGGACATCCGGGCGATCTTGATCCGCTCTCTCAACGGTACGCCGGTTGACCGCTGATAGCGGGTCTTGGGCATCGCGTCTTCCTCTGCACTGTCTTGGGTTGGTTCTGCCACGATCAGGAGCGGTTTGTCCTCGATGACGATCTCCGGCTCCTCGTTGACCGTTGGCTCGGTGGTGGCGAGCCTCGATTGATCGAGGTTCTCCATTGCGGTGAGGTCGATGACCTTGGCACCCTCTTGTGCAGTGGCAGCGAGCGCTTCGGCTGCCTTCTCGAGCGCAACAGCGGCTTGGGCCATCGTTGCGATCCGCGAACGGATTCGGGTAGCTTCACCTCGGGCGTTGTGGACGATCGCCTCGGTCTCGGCCTCCGTGTCGGTCACCGTGCGGTTCCTGACCTCAATCGCTTCCCGGATGGCCCACTCCGCGTCCGTGCAGCGTTGTGCCGTATCACGTTCGATTGTCAGCATCCTGCGTTCAGCGTCTTCGTAGACCTCTGCAAGGACTCTCTGGCGCCTGACTGCGATCTCGGAGTGCATCTCACTGATACCGTCTGCCAGTTGCTCTGCATCCGACCGAGCTGCCTCGGCGATCGCGGAGGCCTCGGTTCGAGCATCCTCGAGGATCTCATCTCGAGTTGCCTCCGCAGCGACGAAGGTCCTGCGGATCGCATCCGCAGACGCATCGGCGGCGTCGATCTTCTCCGTGAGTGCGGCGATACGCTCATCGTTGCGACGCAGCGCGTCGGCTAGTCGAGCGATAACAGCGTCGACCTCAGCCGGGTCGTAACCGTTCTTTCTGACCCGTCCGAATCGGTGGGTCTCAGCGATCGATGCGCTGATCATTTCATCAACCTTCCCGGACCGCCGCCCACTAGGCCCCTACGACCCTCTGCGTGCGACCGGGTGGTCTTTCTTCAAGCTTGATGACGTTATCGGCGTGCCGCCCGATGCGCAAGAGGTTTTTGCGGAAGCTTCCAGCCGTCAGGCGTCAGGCAGCGCGCGAGTTTCTTCGCTGAGAGCTGAGAGTATGGAATGGGGTGAGCTTGTGTTCTACGCTGGGGGCATGGATCGCATCCACGTCGACATCAAAAAGCCCTGGCTCACGGTCGCCGACATCTGTGAGTACATGGATGTGTCGACGTTCGTGGTGACCTCCGTGTTGCGCAGTGGTGAGCTCCCTGCGGTGAAGTTCGGTCGTGAGTGGCGCGTGTCACGCGACGACTTCGAGAATTGGATCAACAGCCAGCGAGCACAGAGCACAGAGGAGAGAATCGAGACTCAGGGGGAGATACGTACTACGTAATACGTACTACGTTCCCCCCATGTCCACTGTTGCCATCATTCTCGCTGCCGACGGGGCTCCGGGGTTCTCGGAACCGAAGTACCTAGCGCTTCTTCGAGGTAAGCCGCTGCTCCAGCACGTCGTCGATGACGCGGCCGAGTGGCCCGTCGATGCCGTCATCGTTGCTCTCGGAGCCGATGCAGACGCACTTCTTGACACGATCGACTTCGGCGAGACCACCGTCGTCATAGATCCGGAGTGGGCGGAAGGGAGCGCCTCACCGTTGCGCGCTGCACTCGACCTCGCTTCGAGAGATCGCGCGGTTCGGCGATGCGTTCTTGCCCGTGGCGATCAGCCAGGGATAGACGGAACCACCGTCGGCGCCCTGATCGAAATGGCTTCAGAAACATCGGCGGATGCCGTCGTGCCCAAGTATCGGTACGCAGTCGGCTGGCCGATCGTGCTGGATCACTCGATCTGGGAACACCTGCTCGGCGGCGAGGGTTCTGTGAATCTTCACGACGTGGTTGCGTCTCACGCAAGCGGCGTGGAGGAGATTTGGTACGATCGTCTCTCGCCTCCGACGTATGAAGGCCCCGACGATTTTCCAACTATTCGGCGATGACTTTCACACGGCGCCCACGATCTGGGTAGTCTCGGCGGATGCGTTGTCGGACGAGTGTGTCGGGGAGGACATAAATGGCATCGATCTCTTCGATACGATCGATCGGACATCGGAATGCGACAAAGCTGCGCAAGTCGAAGGTCAGAACTACGGAATCTCTTCTCGAGCAGGCGTCAACACGTAAGGGGAGAAGTGTGGTCTCCGAGCGGACCGGTATCGCTACAGCGGACCTTCTCAGGTGGGCACAACAGGCAGACATGATGCGCGTGGGCGGAATCGGGTCTGAATATGCAGACCTGCTCTCCGCGGTCGGTGTCGACACGATCAAGCTCCTTCGACGAAGGAACGCAGAGAACCTGATGGTCGCCATGACCCAGATCAACACACGGCGCAGGCTCGTGCAGCGGCTTCCCACGATCGAGATGGTGCAGGGGTGGATCGACGCCGCCGGCGAGATCGAACCAATCGTTACGAGCTGAGAACGCCTCCTGCTCGTTCTGTGGGCTGGAGCACACGAAAACGATGCACTGGAACCCTGGGTATGCGAAAGGGGTTGATCCGGTGATGCGGACCAACCCCTTTCGCTGTGGGGCTACGAGCTACTTCTTTGCGGTCGAAGCCTTGGTGGTCTTCTTCGCTGCTGATGCCTTCTTCGTCGCCGTGCTCTTGGCGGTGGTGGCCTT
>CAZWMX010000029.1:7369-10426 GCA_964635205.1 uncultured Acidimicrobiaceae bacterium
ACGGTCGTCGATGGGCGGAACGAATCCTTCCACGAAACGAGGACGTGCTCCATCTGCTCGCGCAGCTTGGCAACCTGGTCCTGGATCTGATCGACATCGATCTTCTGCTCCACGGTGTCGACAGTTGCCTGGACGCGCTCGCCGACGTTCTTCTCGCCGACCTGCACCTCGCTGACCCTTTCGAGTCCTCTCCCTGTGAGGCTCTGAGCCTTGTCGAAGAACGCCTTGAAGGCATCAGTGGCGGAATCGGCGGCTGATCCGCCGAACTCCATGGCCTTGTCCACATACTCGCCGGCGTTCTCAGAGGCGCTCTTCGCTGAGGACACGCCGAGGTCCTTCGCCTTCGTGGCGAACTCGACCGTGCTTTCGGCGAGATCCTTGGCAGCTTTTGTGGCTGTGTCCCTTTGGGTATTGATATCGATCATGAATCCTCCTGATCGTTCGAGATGAAGCTCTGGTAGATCTCCATCATTGCTTTCTTCTGACTTGTTGTGAGCTTGGCGTCCGCGTTGACCGCGTCGCTGATTCCCGGTGCTTCCGTCCTGTCGAGGAGGCCTGCTCGCTCATAGAGCGTCTCCGTGCGGATGGCGAGTGCCTCAGCGATGGATCTCAGGATCTCCGCCGACGGCTTGCGTACTCCCCGTTCGATCTGTGACAGATACGGGTTCGAGACGCCTGTCATCTCGGCGAGTTTCCGGATCGACAACGCGCTGCGTTCTCGTTGTTCTCGGATGAACGATCCGACATCGGGGAGCTGGGGCGTCTTCATATGGAACAGTGTATAGCCTTTTGCAACTTATTGCTAGCAATTGCAAGCACTAATCAGCCATCAGCCATCAGTCACCAGCTGGCAGCTGTCAGCCGCCCTCTGAAGGCTCTCAAAACGCTGTTCGGCGTTCTGACAACATGTCGTCCAGAGCACTCTGGATCGTGCGCCGGACGTCTTCGGCCCGTTCGAGCTGATCGAGTGAATCGAGGTGATGGTCCGGACTCGACGGCAACACCGGCGGTAGGAAACGGATGTGCCAACGAATCGGCAGAGGGACCGGGTTCAATGCGATAGCGATCTCTTCGATGCGTTGTTCCGGAAAGAACAGGCGAACGAGTTTCGCCAGTCGTTTGGACACCATGACTGCCGGGTGCACCTCCTCTGAACCGATGATCGCCACCGGCACGATGGGGGCCGATGCTTCTTCGGCGAGTTCTGCGAATCCCCCCCTTCCGAGTCGCCCGACGCGATATGCCTCCCAAACCGGCTTCATGAAGCCGCGTTCACCCTCGGGAAACACACCGAGCAGATGTCCTCTCGCAAGCAACTCCCTCGCGTCGTCTCGCGCTGCGTACGCCGCACCGACCTTGCGGTACAGGTGTGATACACCGGGGAGCATGTTGAAGATCTCGGTGCCGACGACCCGAACACGCCTCGGAACAGCGGCTTCGTTCATCACGGCGAGGCTGAGCATCGCACCGTCGTACGGCACAACCACGCCGCCATGGTTCGCCACAAGTACGGCACCACCATCCATCGGCACGTTGTGTATGCCCTCGACTTCAACACGGAAGTAGTCGTAGTAGAGCATGTTGAGGAGATGCCAAGCCATCTCGGCGATCACGGGATCGAGCCCGAACGCATCGATGTCATACGTGGCAAGTGACAGTTGGCGCCAGAGTCGTGGCCATGCGCTGAATCCAAGCTGTCCGGTGAGAGGGATCGCTCGGTCTGCGATCGACCCGTCCCCGTGAAGACCGCATCGTTGAGATTCGGCCACCGCGGGAAGCCCACAGGGATGACCCTCGACACTCGTCCAATCACAGTGCGTGTCCACATCGACGAACTCACTGAGTCTCGCATTGAGAGCGTCCCGTCTCGCTCTCGCTTCGGCGCGATCCTCAGGTGCGATACCGGGAATCGTGAAACCTCCAAGGCCTTCGACATCGGAGGGCTCTTCACGTTCGGCGAGAGCTTCAACCAGGTCCGCCTTCGACATTGTGGATCTTCCGCGAAGGTTGCGATCCCGAGCGATCTCGAGGAGCTCCTTCTTGGTCATGGATGCGAGTTGGTCTCCAGTCACCGTTCCCCCTCGGGCTGGTGTCCGTACGCGCTGAGAACTGTCTGTCTGCACGTGTAGGTCGGCTCGAATCCGAGCGTCTCTGTCATCGCCTTCGTGCTGACGACCCGCCCGTGCTTGAGGAGACCTCTGAGGTGGTCGGGCACACTGATACCCACCCGCTGAAGGCCGTTGAGGGCAGTATCGAAGAGCCGGCCGGGTAGGGGCTGGGGAATTCGGCGTCCGAGGCGCAGGATTCGGGACAGGTAGATCTGGCCACGTCCCGCGACGTTGAAGGTACCCGGAACAGGGTGATCTGCTGCACGTTCGAGGGCGGAAACGGCATCGATCTCGTGGACGAACTGGAGTCGCGGATCGAACCCCATGAGTGTCGGAACAGATGGAAGTGTGAGATAGCGGCTGATCGGATTGCCCACCTGCGGTCCGAAGATCGGAGCGAACCGCAGTACCGTGAACGAGATATCTGGATGCCGGATCGCTGCTTCGCCTATGAATCGCTCCATCTCCGTGAGGTCGCGCTGGAGCCGACTTGGTGTTCCCTGTGGTCGGGTGGATTCGTTGAGGACGGATGGATTGCGTGGACTTGCGCCGTAGAAGGCGGTGTCGGACTTGACGATCACCGACCGGACCGTGCCGAGGCGCTCTATGGCACCGAAGAGGGCCAGCGAGCCCACAATGCGTTCCTCAGCCTCGGTGTTCTTGCCGTGCTCGGATGTGGGATGAACGGACTGGAGGTGGAAGACGATGTGAGGCTCGACGTCGAGTACATGTCTTGCCAATGTCAGCCGGTCGAGGGAGAGGCGTTGAAAGTCGGAAGCGAATTGCACTCGAGGTTTCTGGTCATCAACAGCGAATACCTCGAGGTCCGATCTCGCTTCGAGGCGGCGCGCAAGATTACCGCCGGTCCACCCCGCAGCTCCCGTGATCAGCACTCGTTGCATGCAGCTGAGGGTAGGACTCTTCAGAAGCCAGAAGCCAGAAGCCAGAA
>CAZWMX010000029.1:10526-19090 GCA_964635205.1 uncultured Acidimicrobiaceae bacterium
TATCTGATATCTGGCATCTGACTCCCCCCTAGCCTCTCGGGGAGCGAACAGGACGGAACGAGTGACCAGTGATCAACCGATCAGCACCACCATGGGTGGTCCGTGATGCCACTCGCTGGTGTCATCGGGACGGGACTCGTCGGGGGGTCGATTGCCGCAGGTCTCACCGCGGCGGGCTGGCGTGTTGTTGGCTATGACGCCGACCCGGAATCGATCGAGGTTGCTCTTGAGCGTGTGCTCATAGGCGTTGCAGTCGAATCCATCGAGGAGATGCTCGCAACATCGCCAGATATCGTCGTTGTTGCCGCGCCGCCGAAGGCAACAATTGAGATTCTTGCGAACCTCAGCACGGAACTCGTGGTCATGGATGTAGCGGGGGTAAAGGCCGAGGTGATGTCATCTGCAGAGCATCTCTCCAACTTCGTGGGAACACACCCGATGGCTGGGCGTGAGACCGCTGGGCCGAAATCTGCATCCGCTGCGTTGTTCCGTGGAGCCAATTGGGTTGTGATCGAGGATTGCCCTCGAGGCCCGATGGACAGCGTTCTCGACGTTGTGGAAACTCTCGGTGCGAATCCGGTGATGATGTCTGCACCCGAACACGATCGAGCAGTTGCGGCGATCAGCCATCTGCCGCAGTTGCTCGCAGCCGGTCTGCTCAGTTCCGCAGCGGACACACCCAGTGCCCTCAACCTCGCCGCAGGAAGTTTCAGGGATCTGACGAGGGTTGCTGCATCTCAACCCCTTCCTTGGGTTGAGATTCTCAAGTCGAACAGCGCTGCGGTACTCATTGCGGTGGAGGCCTTGCGGGGCCAACTCACACGAATGGAAGCAGCGGTCCTGTCTGATGACGATGACCTGCTTGTGTGCCTATCGAATTCCCGCGATGTGCGGCGTTCGCTGGGTGCACCCGTGGTGGCTGTGCGGGTGAGTCTCGCCGACGAGCCGGGCGAGATCGCACGGGTTGGGCATGCGCTCGAGGAGTCACATGTCGACGTGAGGGATCTCCAGATGCGCCATGCGCCACATGGCGGTGGCGGTGTTCTGACGTTGTCGGTCCGTGCCGGGGAAGAGGAAGCGCTCCGTCACGCGTTGTCCGATGTCGGGCTTCAGACGATTCCGTAGTCCGCATGGGTTACGCTGGGGCGCGAGGAGCTATGAACCCGGAAGCGCCACGATTCACCATTGGAATGGAAGAGGAGTACTTCGTCGTTGACCGCGACTCGCGCGACCTCGTTTCCGATCTTCCTGATCTGCTGTTGAGCAAGCTCGAGGATCCACCGGTCGGAGCGACGAGTCCCGAGTTCATCCGCTCTCAGATCGAGATCGGGACTCCGGTGAGCAGTGATGTGTCTGAGCTCGGTGATCACCTTCGGACGATGCGTCGATTCGTCTCAGAAACTGTTTCTGAGCACAACATGGCGATCATCGCCGCATCGACCCATCCGTTCGCCAGGTGGGGCGCTCAGAGGCATGTGAACAAGGATCGTTACAACCTGCTTGCCGAGGCGCTGCAAGGGGTTGTGCGTAGGCTGCTCATCTGCGGCATGCATGTGCATGTCGGCATGGATGACGAGGATCTGCGCATCGATATGATGAACCAGGTCTCGTACTTCCTGCCGCATCTACTTGCTCTCTCGGGATCCTCACCGTTCTGGCACGGAGAGGACACAGGTCTCAAGAGTTATCGACCTGCCGTTTTTCGCGCCCTACCCAGGACCGGACTTCCCGACGAGTTCTCGAGCTGGTCCGACTACAGAAGGCACGTCGACGTGCTCGTGGACACGGGGGTGATCGAAGACGCTTCGAAACTCTGGTGGGACATCAGACCATCGGATCACTATCCGACACTGGAGATGCGCTCCGCAGACATCTGCACTCGACATGAGGATGGCATCACGATCGCTGCCGTATATCAGGCGCTGATCGCAACGCTGCACGATCGTCGGATGAACAACCAGAAGTGGCGGATCTACTCGCGCATGCTGATCTCGGAGAACTCATGGCGAGCGCAACGGTACGGGGTGGACGAACCTCTCATCGACTTCGGTCGGTCGGAACTCGTCCCGATGGTTCAGCTCATGGACGAACTCATCGATCTACTGAGCGAGCAAGCAGTCGTGCTCGGTTCGCTCCAACAGGTTGAGCGTGTCAAGGACATCGTTGTCGGTGGCACGAGTGCGGATCGACAGCGCGGCGTGTTCGAGAACGCCCTTGCAGATGGAGCGGACAAGGCGGAAGCACTCAGAGAGGTTGTCGATCACCTGATCGTGGAGACAGTGGAGGGTCTGTGACGCGAAGTTTCCGTGTTGCCGGGGCACAGCTCGATCTCATCGTTGGTGATCTCGATGGCAACGAAACCAAGATCAGATACGCGATGGAGTGGGCTGAAGCGAACGAAGCAGACGTGCTTGTTCTTCCAGAGCTCGCGATCCCCGGATATCCGCCAGAGGACCTCGTCCTGCGTCAGGGTTTCGTTGAGGAGAATCTTGCCGTGCTCGGCCGGCTCGCCGAGGCTTGTGGTCCAACAGCCACGGTTGTGGGCTTCGTTGACCGTCTCGACGAGAGCCAGAAGGATGACGACGCCGTCGGCAGAGCAGTAACGAATGCCGCCGCTGTGATCGCCGACGGGCACATCAAGGGGATCTATCACAAGACGTTGCTCCCCACATACGGCGTCTTTGACGAAGGTCGATACTTCGCCGAGGGCCGCACGCCGCTGACATTGCACAACATCGCGGGTGTCACATGCGGCATCTCGATCTGTGAGGACATCTGGGATGACGGGGGGCCACCCACAGGTCAGGCCGTGGGTGGTGCCGAGGTGCTTCTGAACATCAACGGTTCGCCCTATCACATCAACAAGAGCACTGAGCGACTCGAGATGCTCACCGAACGTGCGGTTTCAGGCGCGGTCCATGTTGTGTACGTGAACGCCGTCGGCGGTCAGGATGAGCTGGTCTTTGACGGTGCATCGATGGTCATCGCTCCCAACGGAAACCTCCTGCATCGATCACCCCAGTTCGTCGAGGATCAGTTCATCGTGGACATCTCACTCGAGGGGCACACGACACCGCTGCTCCCGATCGTACAGGTCACGGATCGTCGATCAGCGCGCTCACCGGCGACGGCTCCAGTGGTAGCGGCACAACTCGATGACGCGGAAGAGGTGTACGAAGCCCTCTGTGCCGGCCTGTTCGGATACGTCACGAAGAACGGCTTCAGCGAGGTGGTCATCGGTCTCTCCGGGGGCATCGATTCCGCTCTCACCGCAGCCATTGCCGCAGATTCTCTTGGTCCGGACGCTGTTCACGGAATCACGATGCCATCGAGGTACTCCTCTTCCGGTTCAGTTGATGATTCGTACGACCTTGCCGACAGGCTCGGAATACGCATCGACACCATTCCGATCGAGGGCCTCTTCGACGGATTTCTCGAGGCGCTCGATCCCCTCTTTGGGGACACACCGGCCAATGTCGCGGAAGAGAACCTCCAGGCACGGATCAGAGGAACGATCCTGATGGGTGTGTCGAACAAGTTCGGTGGGATGGTCGTGGCAACAGGGAACAAGTCTGAGATGGCTGTCGGCTATGCAACCCTGTATGGGGACATGGCCGGCGGCTACGCGGTGCTCAAGGATGTCTACAAGACGATGGTGTATGACCTGTCGCGGTGGAGAAACGGGAGAGGTCCGGTGATCCCGCAGTCGACGATCGACAAGGAGCCTTCCGCTGAGTTGAGGGCTGATCAGCGCGATTCCGATTCACTGCCACCGTACCCGCTTCTCGACGAGATCCTCCACCGATACATCGAACTCGACATGACTGCTGATGAGATCGTCGCCGCCGGATACGACGACTTACTCACTCACAGGATCGCGACGATGGTGGACCGGAACGAGTACAAACGACGCCAGGCCGCTCCCGGGGTCAGGATCACGCGGAAGGCGTTCGGGCGGGACCGGCGTCTTCCCATCACGAACTGGTTCAAGTCATGACGTCACGGACCATTGGTCCGGTGCTGATGAACGGCGTCGTCACGGATCCAGCGAATGCCGCAGTGTCGGTGTTCGATGTCGGATTCCAACGGGGCTACGGATGCTTCGAGGCGATGCGTTCATACAACGGCAACGTCTTCAGGCTCGATGGTCACCTCGACCGGCTCGAACGAAGCGCAGACCATCTACGAATGGAGCTCTTCGATCGTTCGGCCCTGCGCTCATGGTGTACCGAGGTCGCGGCCGGAGGAGACGGAGTGTTACGCGTGTTTGTGACCGGAGGTCTCGATGCCTCGACACCCGGCACGGACAACGTCACCGTCGTGTATCTCGAACCTCTGCCCGTACTCCCGGCAAGCGTACGTCTTGATCTGCTCGACGCGCCCTGGCACGCTGATGGGCACGTGAGCGAATTGACGGGAGCGAAGACGTTGTCGTACGGCCCCAATCTCGCGGCCACGATCGAAGCCAAGTCGAAGGGGTTCGACGACGCGGCACTCCTCGGACGGGGCAATGTTGTGCTCGAAGGCACGACGTTCTCACTCGGATGGGTGGCCGACGGAATTCTCTTCACACCGAGCCTTGACAGCAAGATCCTCGAGTCGATCACCCGAGAAGCGACCCTCGAAGCAGCCGACCGCATCGGTGTCCAGGTATCTGTCGGCAGATTCAAGAGTGATGCGCTTCTCGGATCTGACGAGGTCTTCATCATGTCGACAGTTCGCGAAGTGATGCCCGTCACCGCCGTGGGCGTCGTTGAATTCGATGCCGGTCCCGTGACCGAAAGGCTTCGGGAGGCGTTCGGCGACCTGGTGAGCGAGGAATGCGAATGACAGTTCTCGACGAAGTGGATCAGCTGTATGAGCTGGCGGTGAGCGAACCGTCCTGCCTCAACGATCAAGCCGTGGCGGATTGGGCAGAGGGTGTTGCCGTTGGCTACGAAATGGACCGTACCGGGTCCAAGTATGTTCGCCGATGCCTGAACGTTTCGCGGAAGCTTGCTTCATTCTGGACGGCGAGGGGGACGGTGAAGGATGATCCCCTCGACTGGCGCTCCCGCGTCGACATCGCTCTCGGGATTCGTGCCTGGAGGCCACAGCTTGACCTGGCACAGCATCTGCTCGAGATTTCGCCTACCGAAGGTACGTATCAGCGTGCCGCCGAGCTCTTCCGACTCGTCAACTACGAACCGTTTCTCGATGGGATGTCGTTCGAGGAGTGGTACGAGACGCACCCGAGCCGAGCTTTGTGAGTAGCATCGATTCCATGGAGTCAGGTGAGCGGTCGGTAGCAGGCGGTGAGCAGTCGGTAGACAACTCATCTCTTGTGTCAGCTCGTCGACTCGGCGCGATCGCTCTCGTTGTTGCGGCATTGGCCGTCGCGTGCACATCTACTGATTCCGATGCGGCGACCCCATCGACCGCCGATACAGCCGTTACGACCCTGGTCACGACCCAGGGTTCGCTACCCGATACGGATGTCACGACCCCAACGCCGGAGCCAAAGTCGATACTCACGGCACCCGAGTACAAGATCGTGGATCGGATCCCCGGCGAGGGTAAGGGGGACACGGTCATCGTGCTCCTCGATCCGACGACCTACGAATCGTTGACGGACATCGATCTGTACGACCTGATCGCTGAGGTTGTCGAGTTGTTCCCGCCGGTTGCGGTCGTGCATATTGTCGATGATGGTGCTGCCGCCAACGTTGTCGGTGATCCCGATGCTTCTGAGGAGGATCGCCAAGCCGTCGCGGCGAACTACCTCGCTCGTCTCGACAGCGGATTCAAGATCACGTATCTCGGACCCTTCGCTTCGTCCGGAACCGCCGTACTGGGCTCGTAGTACGTAATACGTACTACGCCAGCAGAAGCGTTGCCGTGATCAAGAAACCGATGAAGCTCGCGGTGTCTGTCACCATCGTCAAGAAGATGTTCGATGCCAGCGCCGGATCCTGTCCGATTCTCCGGAGGACCACTGGGATGCCCGACCCGACAAGGCCGGCGAGGAGGAACGCCACCCACACGGAGACGAATACGATCAAACCGAGGTCGACAGGGTCGATACTGTTCGCGCCTGCCTGGAACACGGTCACGGTTGATGCAGCGATGAACGCAGCTGTGAAGGCCATGACCGTGCCGTCGACGAGTCCAACCGCAACCTCCCGCCTGATCGCTCGCCCGGCTCGCCCCGGGGGGAGATCACCAACGGCCATGGATCGAATGATCACTGCAACGCTCTGTGCCCCTGAGCTCCCTGCCAGAAGGGCAACCGTTGGCATGTAGGCGGCAAGTATGGCGTAGGTCGTCAGTGTTGATTCGAAGCGCGAGATCATCGCGGCGAGCAGCACACCGACGACGAGATTGAAGAAGATCCATGGAAGCCGTCTGCGTACCGATCGGCTCACCGGAGTGAACACTGTCTCCTCTGCGCCTGCACCCACCATGACAGCAATGTCTTCACCAACCTCGGCAAGGATCGCCTCGATCGCTTCCGAGACCTTGACCATGCCGACGAGAACTCCCCTGGCGTCGACCACCGGTATCGCGATGAGGTGGTAGCGATGGATGAGTTCCGCAACCTCTTCACGGTCGGTATCGGTACGGACACTGATGATCCCCGTATCCATCACGTCGTCGATTCCGGTGTGCGGCCGTGCAAACACCAGCTTCCGGAACGGAACCACACCAACCAGCCTGTGCCCATCGTCGACCACATAGACGTAGCGCAGGTTGGAGCCGAGTTCGTCGTGGAGTCGCCTGAGTGCTTCGATCGCCTCACCCGAGGACATCCCCGCCGGGAGCGCGGCGAGGTCGGTTGTCATCATGCCGCCTGCGGTGTCTGCCGCGTAGATGAGGAGGCGCTCGACCTCGGCGGCAGTCTCGGTGTCGAGCGAGGCGAGCACAGCGGTTCGCTCGTCCGGTTCGAGTGCGCCGATGACGTCGGCAGCCTGGTCGGTCTCCATCTCGGACACGAGGACGGCCGCCGCGGCCGGCGTCAGTTCCTCGAGGACATCGGCGGCCGCTTCCGGGTGCATCTCATCAAGGACGTCACCAGCATCGTCTGCGGACAGATCCTGGAGCAGGTCTGCTGCCCCTTCCTCGTCGATTGCTTCGAGGATGTCTGCAGCCTCGTGCGGGTCGTCGCCGGCAAGTTCTTCCCACGCCTCATGGTGCGAGTCGAGGTACTGCTCTGCCTCGTGGGGCTTGCGGCGTGCGAGCTCGCGGATGGTCGAGCCGAGCTGGCCTGGGCGCGTGATGCGAATTTTCATGACGTTTTCCAGCCTATCGCCTTGCTGCGCTCCGGACGCGCAACGGGCCCCCAGGGGGATAGGGGCCCGTTGCTGGTTCCTACAGACTCCCAAGGGGGGACGAGGAAGTCTGTAGTTCGTTTCGCAGGTCCCCCAGGGGGGACGAGGGGACCTGCTGAGGGTCGTCTGGCGACCCAGCAACCTGAGGATACCTCATCGCGCGGCGACTTCAAGTTGAATTGCGTACCTTTTTTGTCAGGAAACGGAGATTCGGCCGGAAGGGCCGTCTTTGAAGGTCTTTTCGGTGATCCTTCCGATCACCGAACCGATGACACCTTCATCGGCGAGGGCTTGCTCGAGCGCGTCTGAGAGTGGTTCATCAACCGCGATCAGGAGTCCTCCGCTTGTTTGGGCATCTGCGAGTATCCACTTGATGTCGTCCGAGATGTTGGCGAATGCGACGAGCGATTCGACCGCGGCGAGATTCCGCTTGGTCCCTCCAGCGATCTCACCTGCCGCAGCAAGCGGGAGCACACCTTCGAGAACCGGAACCGACGCGGCTTCGATCTCTGCGCTGACATGTGAGCCCCGTGTCATCTCGGATAGGTGACCAAGCAGTCCGAACCCTGTCACGTCGGTCACCGCCCTCGCCCCTAGACGCCGAACCGCGTTGGCGGCTCCCCTGTTCAGCGTCACCATCATGGCAATCGCTGCTTCCACAACTTCGTCTGGCGCTCCACCGTGTTTGGCGGCTGTCGCCACGATGCCCGTACCGAGGGGTTTGGTGAGCATGAGTATCTGCCCTGGTTGTGCAGCGCTGTTCGTGGTTATGTCTCCCGGCGGCGCGACACCTGTCACGGCGAATCCGTACTTCGGTTCGGGGTCGTCGACTGAATGCCCGCCGAGCACCGTGCAGCCGGCTTCCTTCATGACGTCCAGGCCACCCTCTTGCACAGACCCGAGCACGTCGAATGGAATCGTGTCGCGTGGCCATCCGACGAGTTGGAGCGCGGTGAGCGGGTCTGCGCCCATTGCGTAGATATCGCTCAGCGCGTTGGCCGCGGTGATCCTCCCCCAGTCGTACGGGTCGTCAACGATGGGGGTGAAGAAGTCGACCGTTTGGACGATCGTCCGGTCCTCATCGATGCGAAAGACCCCGGCGTCATCCAGACCCGAGATACCCACCAGGAGGTCCGGGTGCAGCGTGGCTGGATGGTTGTGTGTGTGACGCAGAACCTGCGTCAGCTCGTCAGGACCGAGCTTGCACGCTCAACCGGAGCCGTGTGAGTACGCCGTGAGGCGGAGATGTTCCATGGA
>CAZWMX010000030.1:0-5152 GCA_964635205.1 uncultured Acidimicrobiaceae bacterium
TTGAGCGTGCAGATCATTTGAGCTGTGGGGTTTTTGTGGGGATTTGTCCTCACAAACGAATCACAGGCGATCCCAGAAAAGGCAGAAACCCAGGCGGTGCCTGGGTTTCCTGCTGTGGGCGCTACTGGATTTGAACCAGTGACCCCTGCCGTGTCGAGGCAGTGCTCTGCCGCTGAGCTAAGCGCCCGTGTCGATGCATGTTAATGCCGAGGCGACGCCGGGAATCGAACCCGGGTTCAGGGTTTTGCAGACCCTTGCCTAGCCACTCGGCCACGTCGCCGATACTGAAGGGCGGCCAATGGACCGCCCTCTCGTCGAGCGGACGACCGGGTTCGAACCGGCGACCTCAACCTTGGCAAGGTTGCGCTCTACCAGCTGAGCTACGTCCGCAATGGGGCGATGGTACCACGAGACCATTCTTTCAGTCACCCCTGAAACCGGTGGATCCGAAGCCCCCAGCGCCTCTCTGGGTCGTCTCGAGAGTGTCGGTTTGTGTGTATTCAGGTGTCTCGACGGCCATGACAACGAGCTGTGCGATCCTATCTCCTACCAGGATCTCGAACGGCTCTTCGCCGTGGTTTATCAGCGCAACCTTGACTTCTCCGCGGTACCCCGCATCGATCAAACCGGGAGCGTTCAGGACGGACACGCCGGTCCGCACCGCAAGACCGCTGCGTGGTAGGACAAAACCGCCGTGTCCCTGCGGGATCGCCATCGAAAGACCGGTCGAGACGAGTGCCCTGTGGCCTGGTTCGATGGTAAGTGCCTCGGCCGATACAAGATCCGCCCCAGCATCCCCACGATGGGCGAACGCAGGTAACTGGTTCACCGAGTCTCGGCGGACAACGGGTATCTTCATAAGGCGATTCTCCCACGAGAGTGACTTCGATGGCCACCCAGGACAACAACAGGAACTCAGGGAACGACGGTAGCTGGTTCCTAGAAGCTGTTGGTGCCTTACCCCCATCTCCGACGCCGAGCGAAGCCGTCGCTGCGCTCGAACTCGACAATACCCTCCCCGATATCGCCTCAGTTCCTGCATCTCGATCACCCGAGATCGCCGTCTCCAGCTTCGATGGGAGCACGGGCACCTCGACATCGACCTTTGAGCCCGCTCGGGGAGCTCCTCCCAGCACCGTCGAATCAACCGGTGAACTCGAGATACGCTTACCGCCCGTCACATCCCCGATAGCCGACGACACAAGCCTCTCCCCTGTCCTGCAAACCAGGAGGTCGGTCCGGTGGCCAGCGGTCGCCTTCGGCGTCTTCCTCGTCGCAGTGGCGGCGCTGGCATTCTTGTGGCTTCCTGTTGCCCTCCGCCAGGATGTGACCGCGACAAAACAAACGTATGCCGATAGCGCTGTGGCATTGCGACAGCACCTGCCGACAACCCAGACTGCCCTTGATGCGATCACGAACCCGGAAACGCCACCTGAGGAGTTGCCTTCCGCCGTGCCGATCATCTCTCAGCTCAATAGCCTCGCAGATGCACTTGCAGTCGCAGCGTCCGCCCCGCTCCCGCGCACCCTCCCGCTGCTGCCCAACAAAGAAGTCGCTGCCCTCGAACCACTCCAGGACACCGCGCTGATCGACGCCGCACAAGCATCCGATGTCGCCCGCCAGCTCGGGTATTCATACGTGTATCGCACGACGATCCCGCGTCTTGTGGCGACGGGCGAGCTGCCGACGACGGCTGACACACAGACGATCAATGCCCTCAGTGTGTCCCTTGCTTCCTCACTCGTCGATGACTCCACGGCCATCAGCGACCTGCCTATCACCGAGGCAACAACAGACCTCAATACAGCCGCACACGCTGCCGTCGAGCGTTATGCGTCCTGGCAGGATGAGTACCTCACCGCTCTCTCAGAGGGTGATGAGTCCTCCGCCACAGAGCTGATCGACGAGCTGGAGAACCTCAGAGCCGGGCTCAGAGCGGAACTCGACGCCGCCATGGGAATCGCTCGTACGGAGATCGATCAGCAGATCGTCGAGTTGGCTACCGATCTCGACGTGTTCATCGCCGAACTCACTCGTCCGTAGAGGCTTCACTGTCAAGCGCAGCAGCTTCTTTCTCGAAGTCGCTCGCCTTTTGGAACTCCTTGTACACGGACGCGAACCTGAGGTAACCAACCTCGTCGATATCCCTCAAACCATCGAGCACGATCCTGCCGATCTCTTCGGCTTGAATCGACCCTTGCGACGTGTAGGCCGCACGTTCGACGGTCGAGACGAGATCATCGATCGCATCCTGGGCGATCGGTCGATCGGCCATCGTGATCTCGACGCCCAGACGGACCTTCGAGGCGTCGAAGGCCTGCCGCCGACCGTCACGTTTGATCACAACAACGGCCGATGGACGTTCAAATGTGGTAAACCGATGGCCGCATCGTGGGCATTGCCTCCGCCGTCTGATGGTCCTACCCTCCTCCGAGGGCCGGGAATCAACAACTCTCGTGTCGTCGGTTGTGCATAGAGGGCAGCGCATGGCGCCAGCGTAGCTTGCCCCAGGTATCAGGTTTCTGGTGTTGGATATCAGGGAGAATGCACCGGGATCTCGATGACCTGGCCGGCCTGGAGGTTGCCTCCGTCGATCTGGTTGAGCTTCTCGATCGCCGCAACAACTCTCCGCGTGTCCGCGTTGTCTGGCCCGTACGTCTGTGCGATCTCCCAGAGCGTGTCACCCGGCTTCACCCGATAGTCGGCGGTGTCCGTGATCTGTCCGGTTGCCTGGACGGCAGAGGACAGGAAGAGCAAAACGACAACAACCGCCATGGAGATGATGGAGAGCGCCCGAAACCGTGCGCTTGTGATCGATGTCATGAGATGGTCTCCCTGTTCCTCTGCTACCCAGTTGCGGGCCGCCGTGACGGCTGACCCTCGTTGCTCCGGAGCACTCCGGGCATCCCCGGTGGCTCCTCAGCTCCTATGACCGACGGTATCGGCCGGGTGTGACACGTTCCGATGCGAATGGGCGCTGCACCGTTGGTTGTGGGACTCCTTGGGGAGATGACCCTCACACCCGACCGAACACCTGTTCGGTCATGTGGATAACCTATCGAACATGTGTTCGCATGTCAAGTATCTACAGGTATCAGGCTTCAGGAGTCAGGTTTCAGGGAACAGCCGAGAGCTGTGCGATCAGTCGAGGCAGTACGTTTCGACAAGACCCCATCCAGCCACACCGATACCGCGAGCATCGAGACCCACCACGAACGCCATGGCATCCACTTCCGTATCGAAGTAGACCCCAACGGCCATCAGCCCTTCGCTCGAGTCGAGCCCAAGGAGCTCGTATCCACCCCAGTCACACCAAAGGTCGCCGGGCCAGCTGACATATCCGAGATCATCGAGGACATCGACAGCGTCGGCAAGCGTGGCATCGTCGGGACCGCCTGCGGCAAGGAACACCGCCCATGCCGTGCCACCGTGCTCGAATTCGGTCTTCGGGTCAGGTAGGTCGGGCAGCGTGGTTGTCGTTGTTGTAGGTTCTGCCGCCGTTGTGGTTGTCCCAAGTGTTGTGGTGGACGTGCTTGGTGCAACCGTGGTTGCTGGGCTGGACGTACTCGTCGGGACCGGGGACGTCGATTCCGCCAGAATCGTCGTCTCAGCTCCCCCACCAGAACTGCACGCTGCGACGGTGATCGCCGCAAGTACAAACCCCAGACCGCGCATCCAACGTTGGTGCTGCCCCATGAGTCCACTCCCTCTCGGACTGATGTGACACAGCGTAGTTGAAGAGGGAGTGCCCGACCCTCACTGCCATGGACGCGCATGCGATACATCTCAAGAGAGCTCGGAAGGCAAGCATTGCAGGTGGACGGGTGGACGTCCGGATTCTGGACGACTACTGAGACGCGTTGTTGATGTGAAAACCGAGGGACGTGTACAGGGACACCGCTGCCGCGTTGGCATCGATCACTCGCAGAGCTATCTGCTGTTCACCGGCGTCGAGCAGAACCGACGCACACTCCTGGACGAGATACCGGGCGAGTCTCTTACGACGATGTGCACGAGACGTGAACAGTTCGATGATGAAGGGGCAATCCGGCGTGTCCTCCCAAGGCGCCCGCTTCACTGTGAACAGAGCAGCAACGATCTCACCATCGAACAGCACGATCGGAGAGGCTTCAGGCCACAGCTCGCCGTATTCACCTTCGAAGGACGCCGTCGTGTCTTCGATCGCCTCTTCGAGAGCGGCACATGCCTCTCCCGGTGGATACGCAGCGAAATACGAGGCACCGAGGGCTTCGATCTGATCCGGGTGCGCCACGCCGAGCTTGAATCCGTATGGGAGCTGCGATCGGCGAGACGTGACACGGCTCAGGTCTGCGATCAATGTCAGCTGCGCGGCCATTTCTACTGCCACTTTGCGTACACATATGCGTCTGAAGGAACTGAAGAGACGTTCGGATGAAGATCCCACCTGTGCAGGATCCCCTCACGCGTCATTTCGAGCTTCTCGAGGACACGTTGGGACCCTACGTTGCCCACGTTCGTGGTCGCCCACACACGATGCACATCGGGATGACTCCATGCCCAGTTCGACACTGCTTTCGCTGCTTCGACCATGTACTCCTTACCCCACGCGGCTTGGCTCAGGACATACCCAAGCTCGATTCCGTGCCTCGACGGGCGTGCCTCGATCATGCCCATCAACTCTCCTGCGGGCGGCTCTGTGATGGCCCACGCGTAGGCCTCTCCCGACTCCCACACTCGCGCACACCGTTCGACAAACGCCTCCGACTGGGATGGATCCGTGGATGGTGGCCGTGACAGATACTTCATGACGGCGGGGTTCGACGCGTAGGCATGAATGGCGTCGGCATCATCAAGCGTCACGCGGCGCAGCAGCAGTCGCTCAGTCTCGATCGTCTCCGGAGCATTCATCCTGCAGCATCGTACCTGAGAGAGTTCCTCCCTGACACCTGATACCCGGTACCCGGTACGGGGGAAGGCTCAGGACATCGTTCCGGTTCTTCGTGACCATTCCAGACATCGTCGATGTTTGGAATGCTGGTGGACAACGAATACGAGGTGCGGTGTCGTGCTGTCGAACTTGCTGATGCGGGTTGGAAGACCACAGCGATTGGTCAAGAACCAGACCGGTCCCCACGGTGGGTCCGTAAGCGGGTTCGCCGCTTCGAGTCCG
>CAZWMX010000030.1:5252-19049 GCA_964635205.1 uncultured Acidimicrobiaceae bacterium
AGCGTTCACCGAACCGTCTCGGTGATACGGTCCGGGGCGAGATTCTGCGTGTCCGTGGCGCGTTGGAGAAGCATCGACATGCCAATGTGGGGCCCAAAGCGATCCCTGCCAAGATGCAACGCACCGACAGGCTCCTCAAACTCATCACCCTGCAACTCAACGGACACGCCGACGAGGCCGCCTGGGCTGAGATCATCCGCCAGCACCTGCTCAACCGCTCAGGGCACGCACACCATCAGGATCTAGCCGAAAGGGTCTCAGGCCTCACCCTGCCAGCATGTGAGCACATAGCCGGGGTGCCCCTGATCCCTATATTCCTCAAAGGCCAGAACACCGTCTTCAGGAAGATCGTCAAGGAAGTGCGAGTTCTTGCCTGTCGAATAGCCGTACTCCCACTCGAACGCCATCCCAGCGAATGTGCGATACACCTCAAACGAGGTCCAGTCGTTCGGCTCGTACGCAAACGACTCCCCTGGTTCAGAGAATGGACCGACGACGGACTCCTCGGATCCGAAGACCAGGACACAGCCGAATTCGTCGGACGACATATTCGCAAGCTCTGCGGGCCGGTCGGACGCAACAGGAACCTGCGCGCAGCCTGCAACCAACAGGCCAACAACGATCCCCATCAACACGCCAACTGGTCGTCTACTCATGACGTCCCTCGCTTCTTCCAGGCACCACACATTGTCCACTGCCTGCAGGGATATGCAACGTTCCGCGCCAACGGCCATGACATCGAATTCACGCTGACGATGAGATCAACCGAATCACGCAACAGCGCCCGTGATATTCATATCCACTCAAATCGGCATCGAACATATGTTTGGTCGTGGAGACAGAACCCGCTATCCTGTTCACAACAACGAGGAGGACCCGTGCCGGACCGAGCAAGCCTGACCGCCAGACAACGAGAGATCCTCGAGCTGATCAGCTCAACGGTCGCCAGTCGCGGCTACCCGCCATCGGTTCGTGAGATCGGTGATGTGGTCGGCCTCAGCTCGCCGTCGACCGTACATTCGCACTTGTCGACACTTGCGTCCGAGGGGTTCATCCGACGCGACCCCTCGAAGCCCCGCGCTATCGAAGTGATCGCGGACGACGGTGCGATTCCCATCAGTCGAGCAGCCGTGCGCGACGTGCCGCTTGTGGGCAACATCGCTGCTGGTTCGCCGATCCTCGCCGAGGAGGACATCGAAGAGGTCTACCCACTTCCAACGGAGCTCGTCGGGCAGGAGCCCGTCTTCATGCTCCAGATTCGCGGCGACTCGATGATAGATCTCGGCATCTTCGACAGGGACTACGTCGTCGTGCAGAAGCAGCAGACAGCACGTAACGGCCAGATCGTTGCAGCACTCGTCGAAGGCGAGGAAGCAACCATCAAGACCTTCAAGAGAACGGCGACCGGCATCACCCTGCTTCCCGCGAACGATGCCTATGAACCGATGGTGTACACCGACGGTGTTGAGATCCTCGGTGTCGTTGTTGCGGTTCTGCGCCACATCAACTGATCAGGACACCGAACCTTCGAAGACGTATTGGACCGGTCCCTTCATCCAGGCCCCCTCTTCATCGAACCACAGGTTGAGGGTGCCGCCGGGGAGATGAACGTCGATCGGTATCGGTACTTCACGGATGGTATGCGAGATATACGCCGCCGCCGCAGCGCCCGTACCCGACGCCTCCGTCTCGCCAACGCCTCGTTCCCAGATTCGGGCGCGAATGCCTCCCTCGTCGAGCACCTCGACGAACTCGACGTTGGTACGATTCGGAAAGAGAGGATCGTGTTCGATGATGGGCCCTACCTCGCCCACCGGTGCAACGGCAACGTCATCCACGAACAACACGGCGTGAGGATTGCCGATGGCAAAGGGGTGTACCTCGTGATCCGCGATCATGAGGGTTCCCGTTCTGAACGGGGCAGGCTCACCGACGTATGCCACAACACTGTCCTTGGTCACCGTCACCAGATGGTCGCCAACCGCCGACTCGACGATGAACTCGGGTTCGTCGACCCATCCTCGGTCGAAGGAGAGGCGGGCGACACACCGAAGACCGTTCCCACACATCTCAGCTTCCCCGCCGTCGGCGTTCCAATAGCGCATGGAAACACGCTGGCCGGACAGACGAGTGACCACGAGAACACCATCAGCACCGATACCTGTTCGGCGTGCACACCACCTGATGACATCGTCCGGATCGGGTGCGAACGGTCCATCGACAACAACGAAGTCGTTTCCCGTTCCCTGCATCTTCACGAAATCCATCCGGTTACCTCCCTTACGCGATCCATCGCAGACCCGATTCTTGCATCTTCGTCATCTTCCCACGGCATCCAGCCGATGCGTGGATCTCTGCCGAAGAAGGTCCGCTGTCGCCTGATCAGGGCGTTCGTCGCCCGTATCACCTCGGTCGATGCCGTTCCGATGGTTGAGCCACCTGCCACCACTTCGAGGAGCTCCTTGTACCCAACGGCCTGGGCCGCCGTCCTGCCAAGCGACGGCGCCAACGCGGTCACCTCGCCGAGCAAACCGGCTTCGAGCATTGCCGTGAACCGCAGGTTGACGCGGTCCGCTGATCGGTCACCGGCATCCAGGCCGAGCGAGATGTGCTCTACGAGAGGCTTGTAGGAACGCAGGGCCGCCGCCTCATCCGAACGTGCACGTTCAGAAGGAGTGCGTGCAGTTATGCGCCACACCTCGATCGCTCTCACCACTCGCCTCGGATTCGCCATGTCGAGCACATCGGGTGCCTGGATGTCGATTGCAAGCATCATCTGCTGTAGCTCGTCGAGTGGCATGGCTTCGAGTTCGGTGCGTATGTCGGGATCGGTGGGTGCAAAGGTCATAGGATCGACGATCGCCCGAAAATGCAGCCCGGAACCCCCTGCGACGACGATCCGTTCGTCGTTCGTGAGCGCGCCCGCGAGCACTGCTCGACCCTGTATCTGGAATTCGCTGACCGAGAACGCGTCTGAAGGGTTGGCTATGTCGATCATGTGGTGCGGGATCCTCTGCCGGATCTCGGGAGACGGTTTCGCCGTTCCGATGTCCATTCCGCGATAGACCTGCATCGAGTCGACGGAGAGTATCGATGCGTCGAATCGGGACGCGATCGCTTCGGCAACGGCTGATTTCCCTGAGGCCGTGGGTCCGAGGATGGCTACGACGTTCAGCAGATCTCGCTCCCCTCGAGGTAGTGCGGTGCGGCCCTGGTGATCTCAACATCGAAGATGGAGCCCGGTTCCCATTCCCCGGCCACATGGACGAGACGGTTGCCGCGTGTGCGAGTCGTTGCAACGTCGGGATTCCGCTTCGATGGACCTTCGGCCATCACCTCGAAGATCTGACCAACCTGTTCCAGGTTGCGTTCGTACGTGATGCGGTTCTGGAGCTCGACAAGCCGTTCGAACCGCGCCTGCACAACGTCGGGAGCGATCTGGTCGTCCATGTCGGCTGCGGGTGTTCCCGGCCTCGGGGAGAACTGGAACATGAACGCGGTGTCGAACCGCGCCCGCTCCACGACCTCGAGAGTACGTCCGAAATCTGCATCCGTCTCACCGGGGAAGCCGACAATGACATCTGTCGATGCTGCGAGACCGGGAACGATCGACCTCATCATCTCGAGCTTCGCGAGGAATCGCTCGGCCGTATATCCACGGTGCATGGCTGCGAGTATGCGGTCTGAGCCGGACTGCAGTGGGAAGTGGATGTGCTCACACACGGCGTCCGTCTCCGCCATGGACAGCGCAACGTCCTCGCGGAAGTCCTTCGGGTGCGGACTCGTGTAGCGGATACGCTCGATGCCCTCCACGGTCCCAGCCCTGCGGAGAAGATCAGCAAACAGTGGGCTTCGGCCGTTGAGATCCAGGTCACGCCCGTACGAATTGACATTCTGGCCAAGGAGAGTGATCTCTTTGACGCCTTCGCCGGCGAGCGACTCGATCTCCCTGATGATGTCCCCCGGCCTGCGAGAGATCTCCGCACCACGGACGATCGGAACGATGCAGAACGTGCATGAATTGTTGCATCCGATGGTGATCGTCACCCATGCTGAGTGATCTGACTCCCGATGCACGGGCAAGCCGCTCGGGATGTCCTGCACCGATTTCGTCTCGCTCCAGATCTCGGTGATCGGCCCCCATTCATCTGCATGGTCGAGGAGCTCGACCACCCGGTGAACGTTGTGAGTGCCGAAGACAACGTCAACCCACGCAGCCCGCTCCTGGATGATCTCGCGTTCTTTCTGCGCAGAACATCCTCCAACAGCGATCTTGAGGTTGGGGTTCTCCTGTTTGTCGCGTTTGAGCGAGCCGAGGTATCCATAGAGTTTCGTATCGGCGTTCTCACGAATCGTGCAGGTGTTGAGCACGATCAGATCGGCGTTCGTCGCGGAATCGGTAGAGACCATTCCGTCGCTCTCGAGAAGGCCCGCGATACGCTCGGTGTCGTGTTCGTTCATCTGACATCCGAAGGTGCGAATGTAGTAGCGCTGGCCCTCACGAGTCCGCGGTCGGACCTCTTTGATGCCCGGCATACCGAGCTTGGTGGCTTGGGTCATGATGCCCCACTTGGAGAGTGTTGATTGATGTCGTTGGTTGGATCAGCGGCAAGGCGCGCCTCTCGCAAAGGCAGAGCTTTCGTCACTCCTCCGCCCGGAATGGCGGAAGGACTGCCACAGCGAGCGGTGATGCATAGTTGTTGAGATAGCCGACATGCATCATTCAACGCTCTCCTGTCCAAGGGAGTGCCCTACCGGGCGTAGTCCTTCGCACGATACTCACGGATGACGGTGACCTCGATCTGACCGGGATACTGTAGGTCGTCCTCCAGTTTTCTCGCTATGGATCGCGCAAGCGATTTCGAGGCCATGTCGTCGAGAGCACCCGGGTCGACGACGACACGGACCTCTCTGCCGGCCTGGAGGGCGAACGCTCGTTCCACACCATCGAAGTCCATGGCGATGGCCTCGAGGCGCTCGAGCCTTCGCACGTATGAATCGAGGGCCTCTCGCCGTGCTCCCGGTCTTGCGGCCGACACCGCGTCTGCGGCCTGCACAAGCACCGCGGTGAGTGTGCGTGGTTCGACCTCGTTGTGGTGAGCCTCGATCGCATGCACCACAGCTGCGTCCTCGCCGAATCTGCGCGCGATCTCCGCACCAATGAGTGCATGTGAGCCACCGACCTCATGGCTGACGGCCTTACCGATGTCATGAAGGAACGCTGATCGCTTCACCTCGAGCTCGTCAACACCGAGCTCCGCCGCGAGCATGCCGGCGATATGAGCCGACTCAACAAGGTGGTTGAGTACGTTCTGGCCGTAGCTGGTTCGGTACTTCAGGCGACCGAGCAACGTCACAAGCTCAGGATGGATGCGCGTGAGACCAACATCGAGCATCGCCCACTCCCCCGCGTCCTTGATCGACTGTTCAACCTCGTCCCTCGCCTTGGCGTATGCCTCTTCGATCGACGTCGGATGGATCCGCCCATCCTCGACGAGACGGGTCAATGCGAGGCGGGCGACCTCTCGCCTCACCGGATCGAAGGTGGACACGGACACCGCCTCAGGGGTGTCGTCAACGATCAGGTCGACGCCTGTAACAGCTTCGAACGTGCGGATGTTGCGGCCGTCCCTGCCGATGATGCGACCCTTCATGTCGTCCGACGGCAGAGGGACCGTCGACGTTGTCGTCTCGGACACGACCTCAGAGGCCACGCGTTGGATGACACCGGCCAGGATCCTTCGCGAACGCCTCGACGCTTCTTCTCTCGCGCGTGTCTCGATGTCGCGAACGAGCACCATTGCGTCACGCCGTGCCTCGTCTTCCACCTTCTGGAGGAGTTCCTCCTTGGCGGCACGAGAGTCGAAACCTGCAAGGGCCTCGAGTTCGAGCCGCGCCTCTTCCTGGGAGCGAGCGGCCTCGGTCGCAGCCTCCTTGGCAACCCTCTCCGTGTTGATGAGGAGCTCTTCTCGTTGGGCAAGGTTCGCAGCCCTTTGTTCGAGCGTCGCGGCTCTTTGTTCGAGAGTGGCGTCCTTCGAATCGATCTCGACCCTGCGATGCTCGAGCGTCGCGTCCTCTCGATCGCGATAGGTGTCGGCCAGCGCTCGCGCGTCCTCCTCGGCTCTGGCCAGGATTCGCTGAGCGTCCATTCGGGCGTCAGCGATGATGTCATCGGGCGCTCGCGGAATCTTGATGAGTCTGCGACCGATCAGCGCTCCCCCGAGGAAGATCCCTGTTACAACCAGTCCTGGTATGAGCAGATCGAGCATCTGTTCCATCGCCATCCTCGTTCCCCCGCTTCGGAAACGACACATGCCGAGCCATACCGGCTCGGCACACGCACGAAGAACTCGGTTGGAGGCGATGTGCCCTATCTCACCGGGTATCTCGTGTTGAGTCGTTCACGCTTCGGAATCTCATGTTTCAGTAGTTTCGTGTGCCTAGTGCTCCGATGTTACCTCATGGAGCCAGGTTCGGGAACGCGAAAAGCAAATTCCTCAGGATTCTTCCTCTGCTGCGGCGACTTGGGCTTTTTCGGCCTCCGTTTCAGTGCTTTCGTCTTCGATCACTCCGACGGCGCGTAGCACCTGGTCCTGGAGTTGCATGGCGAGTTCGGGGTTGTCTCTGAGGTGGCCCTTCGCCTTCTCGCGACCCTGACCGAGCTGGTCACCGTCATAGGTGTACCAGGCGCCGGCCTTCTGCACGATGTTCTGTTCAACGGCCACATCGATCAGGCTGCCTTCACGTGAGATTCCCTCGCCGAACATGATGTCGAACTCAGCAAGCCGGAACGGTGGCGCGACCTTGTTCTTGACGATCTTGGTGCGCACCCTGTTGCCGATGTTCTCGGTGCCGACCTTGATCGCCTCGATACGGCGGATGTCGATCCGCACGCTCGAGTAGAACTTCAGCGCACGCCCACCCGGTGTCGTTTCAGGTGATCCGAACATCACACCTATCTTCTCGCGCAGCTGGTTGATGAAGATCGCCGTTGTGTCCGAGCGGTTGATCGTGCCTGCGAGTTTCCGCAGCGCCTGGGACATGAGACGGGCCTGGAGCCCCATGTGTACGTCGCCCATGTCGCCCTCGAGCTCTGCACGAGGTACGAGCGCAGCCACCGAGTCGATGACAACAACATCGAGCGCACCCGAACGAATGAGCATGTCGGCGATCTCGAGAGCTTGCTCACCGGTGTCCGGCTGGGAGATCAGAAGCTCGTCGATGTCGACACCGATCGCCTTTACATAGATCGGGTCGAGTGCGTGCTCTGCGTCGATGAATGCCGCTGCGCCGCCGTTGCGCTGCGCCTCCGCAAGAATGTGGAGAGCGAGCGTTGTCTTTCCCGACGCCTCAGGCCCGAAGATCTCAACGATCCGTCCCCGAGGGACTCCGCCAATGCCGAGCGCAAGATCCAGGGACAGGGCACCTGTCGGAATCGCCGCGATCTTGCGGATGTCATCAGCTCCGAGACGCATGATGGCGCCCTTGCCGAACTGTCGCTCGATCTGGGACATCGCCATCTCGAGGTTCTTGTCACGGTCGCTCTGCTCTGGGGCCATCGTTCTCCCTTTCGTCGATTACCGTCAAGGTACCGAGTGCCAGTGACAGATTACGTCGTAAATCACACGGTTGGCATTCAATGCTTCACATGTGAGACTAACCGAACAGGTGTTCGATGTCGAGGTTATCGGGAGGAACACTGCATCGATGGTCCCAATTCGCAAGCGAACGGCCGAAGATCATCGATAAGGGCCGGTCGCTGATGTACGAGTACGGTCCCGGCCTCGCCTATCTCGCAACAGCCGACACCGATGGGGGACCTCGCCTCCACCCCATCGTCGTGTCCCAGATCGGTGATGGCCTCTACGCGTTCATCGTTCCCGGCCCGAAGGCGTCCGACCTCAGGCGAAACCCGAAGTATGCGCTCCATACGTACGGCCCGGAGGAAGTCGATGACGAATTCGCTCTGCGCGGTGAGGTGCGATTCGCGGAGGACGGCGACGAGCGCGCAGCCCTGGCCGACAGCGTTCTGTTCGACCCGCAGCCCGACTGGCCACTGGTGGAGTTCCTGATCTCATCGGCGATGACTGCCACCTACAAACACCGCGGGGACCGGCCGCCAACCTACGACAACTGGTCGACCGGCCGATGCGCCTCATCGCCGATCCGACCAACGGCACTAGACTGGCACCGTCGCTGCACCGGTCGGAGACGGACCGCGGTAGGTCGATTCGAGACAGAACGGAGCGGGTATGAAGATCGTCGTCGGGTTCATCGACAGCCCTCAAGGCAACGCTGCCATCGACCGAGCCATCGAGGAGGCGAGACTCCGAGATGGGAGCCTGGTTGTCGTCAACTCGAAGCACGGCGGACACAACGAAAAGGCCGAGGATTACCTCGCGATGGCCAAGGCGCTCGATGAACTGACCGAACGGCTGACGGAAGCCGACGTCGACCACGATGTTCATGAGTACGTGAGGGGCGACAGCCCGGCCGAAGACCTCATCCAGGCCGTTGCTGACCATGACGCCGAGATGATCGTGATCGGTATTCGCGAGCGATCGGTCACAGGGAAGATGCTCCTTGGGTCAAACGCCCTGGAGATCCTCCACGACTCCCCCGTCCCTGTGCTCTGCGTGAAGGCCCAGTAGCGATCCATACCTGCTGCAGCGCGGTGGGCACAGTCACGTCTACCGTTTCGATCCCCGCAGTTTCCTCCACAGGCCGCCGGCACCTGAGCGCAGAACGGGAACGACCCCGTGGGGCAGGAGGAGAAACAACACAATGAGGAGTACTCCTTCGACGATGAGCCTCAGCTGGCTGAACGAGGCCAGGATCTCGCCGAGGATCGTGAAAACAGCCGAACCGACGACGGGACCCACCAGCGTCCCGATTCCCCCGAACACCAGCATCACGAGCACGGGAACGTCGACGTGGATGAACATGAACGTCGAGGGGCTGATGAAACCTTCGACATGGGCCCACAACGCTCCCGCGAATCCGAGCATCCCGCCTCCGATCGCACCGGCATAGATCCGGTATCTGGCAACGTCGACACCGGTCAGCTCTGCGGCGACCTCATCGTCTCGGAGCGCCCGGAAGGCCCACCCGATGTGCGAGCGGTGGAGCAGAACGTAACCAACGAGATACACGAGCACGAGACCGAGAAACACGTAGTACGGAGGAATCTGCCGACGAAGGAACGTCTCCGATCCTGCATCGATGACGATACCGGTCTCCCCCCCTGTGAGATCTCGCTGGCCGAGAAGTAGGTTGTCGAAGGCCAGCGAGAATGTCAGCGTGACGATTCCCGTGAAGATGATGCCGAGCGACCGACGGACGGCGATCCAGCTGAACCCAGCACCGATGAGCATCGCCAGTCCGGTGGCAAGCACCATGGTGAGCGGGAACGGTATACCTACGCGATCACTGAGGATGGCCGATGTGTAGGCGCCAACCCCCGCAAACGCTCCGACAGCCAGGAAGAGCTGCCCGGTGCTGCCGAAGATCAGATTGAACGCGATGGCGTAACAGGCGAAGAGCAGCCCGGTGATCGCCACACCCATGAGCGTGCGCGAGTCACCGATCCAGATCGGCACGAGAGCCAACACGAATCCTGTGACGGCAACAGCGATGAAGGCCACCAGATACGACCGCCGCCGATCCCTCCCGATCCCCCTCAGAACGCCGAAGGTTCCAGAAGCGGTGTTGACGTCGTCGGTCGTCATGTGCGCTCTCCGAAGAGCCCGGAAGGACGAATCAGGATCGTAAGAGCAGCAGCAGCGAGCAGGATGATCGTCGTGACATACGCACCGATGTAGAACGAGCTCATCGCATTGACCATGCCAAGGATGAGTCCGGCCAGGAAGGCCCCTCGAATACTTCCAAGACCTCCGACGACCGTGACGAGAAGTGCCAGGATCGTGATCTCGAATCCGGCACTGATCGGTACGGAACTGGTCATCGATTGTGTGACGGCAACGAGGCCGACAAGAGCGCCGCTCAGCGTGAAGATCAACGTGCGTGCAGCCGCCGGATTGATCCCGCACAGTCGGGCGCCAACCTCGTCCTGGATCACCGATCGCACAGCCTTGCCCGTTGTGGTTGCTCGAAAGAAGAGGATGAGTGCGCCACCTGCGAGGATCGTGATCGCCGAAGCCAGGAGACTGCCGGTGCGCATCGGCACACCAAGTATCAGAACCGGGTCTCCGCCGATACTCAGGCTCAGCTCCTCGATGGGGTAACGCCAGACGAGGAATCCGTCGACGATGAAGGCGACACCAATGGTCAGGAGCAGGCTGAGCAGAACCCGATCCTCGCCACCTCGTCGATAGACGGGCTTCATGATGGTGAGGTTCAACAAGAGGCCGATTCCCGCCGCGGTGAGGATGCCGAGGAGCACTGCCGGGCCGGCAGGCAACCCCGATCTCATGGTGAGCGACACAACCGTCGCCGCGACCACGGCCATCGATCCGTACGCCAAGTTGAGCACACCACCCATTCCGTAGACAATGGTGAGCCCCACACCCAGGAGACCGAACTGGAGACCGAGCACGATTCCGTCGAGGATTACCGCAGTCACGCGACACCCAGGTAGGCACGTTGGACGGTTGGATTGTCCCGCAGTTCACCGGCCGGGCCCTCCAGCTGAATCGCACCGTTCTCCAACACATAGGCCCGATCGGCGATGCCTAGGACGAGCGGAACCTGCTGCTCGGCAACCAGGATCGTCATACCCTGGGCACGCAGCGCCGCAAGCGACTCGTATGCCTCAGCCGCGAGTTTCGGGGCGAGACCCGTGGTGGGCTCGTCGAGGATGAGCAACCGTGGACGAGACATCAGGGCACGGCCGACCGCGAGCATCTGTTGCTCACCGCCACTCATCGTCCCTGCCGCCTGGCGACGCCGCTCCTCGAGCCTCGGGAAGAGTTCGAACACGAGCGATCTCTGGCTTGGGTCTGGTCGTCGAGGAAATGCTCCCAGGGCGAGATTCTCGGCAACGCTCATTTCCGGAAAGAGGTGTCGCTCCGCCGGTACGAATGAGATGCCTGCGCGAGCGACCTGGTGCACGGCGAGGTCGGTGATCGACCTGCCCTCGTACTTCACATCGCCACCGGACACGGGAAGCAGTCCACAGACGGCCCTCAAGAAGGTGGTCTTTCCCGCCCCGTTGGAGCCGATGATGGCGACAACCTCGCCTTCGCCGACGGCAACCGACACACCAAGCACGACATCCTTTGCGTCGTACCCCGCGCACAGTCTCGATACCTCAAGCATCCGGCAGCGCCTCCTTCCCCAAATACGCCTCGATCACCGCCGGGTCACGCATCACCGTCTCGGGGGCACCTTCGATGAGAAGCCTCCCGAAATCCAGTACGGCCACGCGCTCGGCGAGGTTCATCACCGCCTTCATCACATGCTCGACCCAGATGACGGTGACACCCAGGCGGTCCCGGGCCGTCCGGACCATCTCGATCGAGGACTGGGTCTCCGTATCGTTCAAACC
This sequence comes from uncultured Acidimicrobiaceae bacterium, assembly GCA_964635205.1. Lineage (GTDB taxonomy): Bacteria > Actinomycetota > Acidimicrobiia > Spongiisociales > UBA5794 > B3-G11. The sequence goes on from CAZWMX010000030.1 coordinate 16,759, forward strand.
GGCCATCACTTCATCGAGCAGAAGCAGTCGTGGTTGTCCCGCGAGCGCCCTGGCGAGGTCGACGTATCGTTGCTCATGCAGGTTCAACTGGTCGATCGCGAGTTTGCTCTTGTCCGACAGCCCCACGAATTCCAACATCGCACCGGCCTCGTCGTAGGCCTCGGGCTCCGACAAGCGTTCCGCCTTCTTGGAGAACATGGCTCCGACCATCACGTTCTCTTCGACGGTGAGAGAATGGAATACTCGAGGAGTCTGGAGCACCATTGCAACGCCGGACTGACGAATCCGATGCGTGGACATCCTGGTGATGTCGACGTTCTCGAACCTGATCGAACCACTCGTCGGCTTCAACAACCCGATGATCGACTTGAGCAATGTGCTCTTCCCCGCGCCGTTGGGGCCGACGACGGCGAGAATCTCGCCATCGTCGACCCCCAGTGTCACCCCGTCAACGGCTGGGAGGCCGCCGAAGTGCTTGTGTACGGCATCAAGCTCGAGAACCGCCATCCACTGATTATGGAACGTACGGCTCGAGCGGGTCCGACAGTATGAGAAGCTCCGGATACCAGTTGGCTCCAGGATTGACGCCCTCGGGCGGCTCCTGCTCACGGATCACCACGAACGTCGGCTGGGCGGCGGCGATCTCTCCCCACTCGGTCCAACTCAACGGGAACGAGTATCCGGGGATATCGAACGTGTTGGCGTGCAGGTACTCGGCCACGGCCACAGGGTCGTCGCCGACCGCTCCGACCGCTTCGGCAATCGCATGCACGATACCGAATCCGGCAACAGCGTCGTCCTCCATGAACGCGTTCTCAGAGAACGCGAGGTACCTGCGAGCAAGATCCTGATACTCGGCGCTGTCGTAGTCGACACAACCGAAGTCAGCGTATCGATCGATCGCCTGCTCCCCGACCGCACCCACGATCAGTCCCAGCGGATTCCATGAACCGGTGACCTCCAAGTCCATCCCGAAGTCGTCCGACTGTTTCGTGATCGACACGCCTCCCGGCGGATGACCCGTCGCAACGATGATCTCGGTACCGAAATCGTCGAGCCGTCTGAGATAGGCAGCGAAGTCCTTCTCGGGCACCGGAGCCACCTCGATCTGGAGCTCGATTCCCTCAACGCCTTCAAATTCTGCCTCGAGGGCCGACTTCACGGCTTGCCCCCACGCGTAGTCCGCAACGATGGCGCCGATCTTCGTGATCCCTTGGCTCTTTGCATACTGAGCGATAGGCCCCATGACCATGGGCGCAGCAGGCAGGCAGGTACGGAACGTATAACGGCTGTCCGTCGTCAGGATGGCGTCGGAGCCTGCCTTGACGAGGAGCAGCGGAACCTGCAACTCTTCCGCGATCCGAGCCGTTGTCAGACCGACTGAGCTCGAGATCACACCGCCGACTGCGACGGCTCCATCTTCAATGAGCCGTTCGAGACCACTCGCCCCAGCTTCAGGGTTCGACTCGTCATCGCGTTCGAGCAGTTCGAGCATTCGCCCATTGACGCCTCCGGCCGCGTTGATCTCTTCCACGGCGAGACGCATTCCGTCGCGAGCCGATACACCCCATGGCGCGAAGGTCGCGGTCAGCGAGGTGAGAAGACCAATCTTGATCGGTTCCGTATTCACCGGTTCCGTCGTTGTCGTATCCGCCGGAGCGGCAGTCGTTGTCGTATCCGCCGGAGCGGCAGTCGTTGTCGTATCCGCCGGGGCGGCTGTTGTGTCGGTGGGCTCCTCCGCACTGCTGCATGCGCTGATCACAAGCGCCAGTGCCAAGATCAAGCCCACTGTCATGAGCCAAGAACGTTTCATGGTCGATGCCTCCCATGTCTTGATAATCGCTTCATCGGCGTGGCAGCGAGGCCCCGCCGCTGCTCCCGGTCAGCCAGAAGCAGACCGGGGTAGGAAGAGCACCTTAGCGACCGCCTCCGACCGTTGCAGGAAGAGGTCTACGGTTCACGGTTTACGGTCAGAGGAAGCTCACAGCAAGCGGCTGACGGCATACGTAGTCTGGACCGTAAGCCGTAAACCGACAACCGTGAACTCACTTGACGAAGAAGCGTTGCGCCTTCAACTCGAAGCGCGGAAGCGTGCCTCGCGGCACCATCGCCACTTCCGGCCGTAGCCCAAGTGACGACTCGAATGTTCCTCCAACCGCTCGCACCATCGCCTCAGCATCAGCATCTTCACGGCATTCGACCTCAATGAAGATGGCAGCCATCTCCCGATGTCCGATGATCGTGACCCGGAACTCGTCGACGGCTTCGTGGAGCAGCAACAGGTTCTCCAC
>CAZWMX010000031.1:0-16981 GCA_964635205.1 uncultured Acidimicrobiaceae bacterium
CCGTGGTGAACCCAGGGTTCTAGACCGGAGTGAGTCCGGTCTACAGCCCACAGAACGGGGAGCCGCACTGGTGCACGCGGAAGGGGCGCTCCGGGTGGAGCGCCCCTCTCGCCTGGTCGGTCCCCCTTCAGCCTGGGATGTGGAGCTTGCCGAAGCGACTCGGGCCATCGGCAAGTGCGAAGTAGTGGGCGAAGAACGCCCGCTTGAAGTTCTTGAGGGCATAGGAAAGGTCGTTCCACCTGCCATCGAGTTTCTTGCCCGATTCGGCTACCTCGAGCACATCGGCGATCGCTTCGAGCACGTCGTCCTTCGCTGCGACGACGGCGGCGTAGGTCTCGGCGTTGTCATCGGCCGTCGCCGATGCGATCTCTGTCAGATACTCAACGTTCGCAGCGACCTTGCCGAGATGTGCCTCGAGCGTGCGCGCCGGATCTTTGTCGTCATCGTCGGCGTCGCCGTCCCCACGAAGGTCGGCGACAGCGTCTCGGGCGGCGCGGTAGATGTCCATGACCGTTTCGTTGATCTCCTTGAGGGCTTTGATGGACTTCGCCGAGCGTGCGGCACCCTCCAGTCCAGCGACTTCTTCGGCTGCGCTTGCGTAGATCTCGCTCACGGTCGGGTTGACCGCTGCCTCTGCAGTCGCGGCCAGGATCGCCGTCTTGCGCTCGATCAGCGACAGGGTCGACCATCGAGCGTTCTTCAGTTCTTTCGCCGCCTTCTCTTCATCGGTCAGTCCATCACAGTCGCCTTCGGCCTTTGCCTCTTCTGCCTGCTTGACGGTCTCGCGATATATCGCATATGCCCGGTCCTTGACGGCGTAGGCAGCATCAGGCGTGTCGGCAGCCTCGACCTCGGGATACAGCGCGTTGAGCTGAGCGACACCACCGGCGATGATCACTCGCAGGCTTTCGTCCTTGCACTCCTTGGTCCACTTGTTCAGAAGATCGATCTTGTAGGTGATCGTGTTGGTTGCTTTGTTCTTCGCCGCGGCGAGAATCTCTGCGTCCGTCATCCCTGCGTACTTCGCGGCGTTGATCGTCTCGTTGTAGATCCCATATGCGCGCTCTTTCAGTGCCCAGAGTGCATCGATGCTGTCCTCTGTCGCAACACTGGTGTCACGGAGTCCCGTCAGCTCGGCGATGCCTGCGGCGTAGATCGCCTGCTTGTCGAGATTGTCGGTCGCCGCCATTTTCTCAGTCAGGAGACCGATCTTCTCGTTGTACTTTGCCGTAACGGTGGCCCTGACGCTCTCGAGGTCGTCACCTGCGCTTCCTTCACCCGCCTTGACAGGTGCAAATGCGGTGGTCGCGAACAGAGCGATCGCAAGTGTGAAGATGATCAGTGTCCGCGACCCGAACCGGTTCGATCGGTTGGACGAATGGGTGGTCGTACTCATGGTTCCTCCGCCTCGAGGTTGTCAGCGTGTCCACACATCGTCGAGCCCTGCGGAACAACGATGCCCAGCAAAGGGATGTCGGCCGCGCGGGCCCCATCCCTGTTGAGGTGACTATCGGCGTCGGAGCCGGTTTACTAGATGGGCCGATTGACCCAATTGCCGCTTTGTTTCAGGAGTATCCAAGGGCCACGCGCGGGTCGGTCCATTCCGCGCCGAGGCCGTGTGCAACTGCCTCGTTCGTCAGCTTTCCGTCTGCGATGTTGACGCCACCAACCAGCTCGGGATGCTGATCGAACGCTGACCTCAACCCAGATGCCAGTGCACGAACGTAGGGGAGGGTTGCGTTCGACAACGCACGGGAGGACGTATGCGGCACAGATCCGGGGATGTTCCCGACCGCGTAGTGGACAACGCCGTCGACCAAATACGTGGGATCCGCATGCGTGGTTTCGCGGCTGGTCTCGAAACATCCACCCTGGTCGATCGAGATATCGACGAGGACTGATCCGGGACGCATCGCCGCAACCATCTCCCGGTCCATGACCGTGGGTGCTTTGTCCCCAGCGACCAGTACAGCGCCGATAACGAGGTCAGCTTGGGACGTCCATTGCCCGACCGAGTGCCTCGTTGAATAGTCCGTGACGACGCGTGACCCCCACCGGTCCTGGACCCGCTCGAGGGCGTCGATATTGACGTCGAGAACGGTTACTCGTGCGCCCATACCGACGGCGACGTCGATCGCGTTCAGCCCGGAAGCGCCGGCACCGATGACAACGACGAGGCCGGGTGGCACACCTGCGTGCCCGCCGAGGAGCACGCCCATACCGCCATATGGTGCCATCAGATAGAACGCACCGACCTGGGTGGAGAGCCGACCCGCGATATGACTCATCGGGGCAAGGAGCGGAAGCGCACCATCGGTTTCAACTGTTTCGTAGGCGATGGCGGTAGCTCCGGATGCTCGAAGACCTTCTTCGACCGCGCGATAGGCAGCGAGGTGAAGATAGGTGAACAGGATGTGGCCGGGTCGCAACATCGCGATCTCCGATGCCTGAGGCTCCTTGACGTGAACGATGAGCTCGGTCTCATCGAACACGTCCTGTGCGCTGTCGGCGATCTCCGCCCCGGCCTCGAGGAAAGCCGCATCAGGAGCTCCTGCACCATCACCGGCCCCTGTCTGGATCACGACCCGATGGCCGCGATGTGACAGGTCGGCAGCTGCGCCGGGGAGAAGCGCAACTCGACGCTCGTCCGGCTTGATCTCCTTGACAACGCCGATGTTCATCTTTGAGCTCCATTCTGACGCCTTCATGCCTCGATGAAGAAGCCTAGTGTGGGCTATTCGCATGAATCTTGGCCGGAGAAGTGCGCAAGAGACACCGGTCGAGCCAGAAGGAGCTTTCCAATGAGCAGAGTCGTCAAAGCAGCCATTCTCCAGACGGAGTGGACCGGGGACAAGGAATCGATGATCGAGCTCCACGAGGAGTACGCCAGGAAGGCCGCAGCACAGGGCACACAGGTGATCTGCTTCCAGGAGCTGTTCTACGGGCCGTACTTCTGTCAGGTGCAGGACATCGAGTACTACGAGTACGCAGAGGAGATCCCAAACGGACCGACGACGAAACGATTCCAGGAACTCGCCAAGGAACTCAACATGGTGATGGTTCTCCCCATGTACGAGAAAGAGATGGCAGGGTTCCTCTACAACACTGCAGCGGTGATCGACGCCGACGGCACCTATCTCGGGAAGTACCGCAAGCACCATATCCCGCACGTTTCGGGCTTCTGGGAGAAGTTCTACTTCCGTCCCGGCAATCAGGGTTATCCGATCTTCCAGACCGGCTTCGGCAAGGTCGGTGTCTACATCTGTTACGACAGGCACTTCCCTGAAGGTTGGAGGGCACTCGGGCTCCATGGGGCAGAGATCGTCTTCAACCCTTCCGCGACGAGCCGGGGTTTGTCGAAGTACCTCTGGCAGATCGAGCAACCGGCATCGGCGGTCGCCAACATGTACTACGTCGGAGCGATCAACAGGGTCGGAGTCGAGGACCTCGGGGACAACGACTTCTACGGCTCGTCGTATTTCGTTGATCCCCGCGGTCAGTACGTTGGTGATGTCGCGTCCGACACTGAGGCAGAGTTGGTGGTGCGTGACCTCGATCTCGACAAGATCGAGGAGGTCCGGAACCAGTGGGCCTTCTACCGCGACCGCAGGCCCGAGACCTACGGTCCACTCACGGAGGGATAACGTCGATGGGCATCCACCAAGAACTCACCGAACGCACGAGAGCGGTGCTGCCGTCCTGGCTTGCTTTGTACTACGACGAACCGATCGCGATCGACCGTGGCGAGGGTCGCACGGTGTGGGACCTCGAAGGGAACGAGTACCTCGACTTCTTCGGGGGCATCCTCACGACGATGACCGCGTACTCGCTGCCCGAGGTGACGGCAGCGATCAATGAACAGGCCGCAAAGGTTCTGCATACTTCGACGCTCTATCTGAACCAGCCGATGATCGAGCTTGCTGAGATGGTTGCCGAGATGTCGGGCATCCCCGACGCCAAGGTCTTCTTCACACCGTCGGGCACGGAGGCGAATGATGCTGCGATGCTCCTTGCGACCTCATACCGCAAGTCGAACCAGGTGCTCGCGCTGCGCAACAGCTATCACGGACGAAGCTTCACGGCCATTGCTCTGACAAGCCATCGTGCCTGGTCGCCAACGGGGTACTCGGCCCTCAATGTTCAGTACGTCCAGGGTCCGTACAAGGTGCGGAGCCCGTACAAGGATCTCGGCGACGAAGCGTTCATCGATGCTGCGGTGGTTGACCTCCGCCAGGTGATCGACATGATGACCTCTGGTGATGTTGCATGCATGATCGCCGAGCCCATTCAGGGTGTCGGCGGGTTCGCGACGCCACCGGACGGGTTCTTCTTGAGGTTCAAGGATGTCCTCGATGAGTACGGGATCTTGTTCGTGTCGGATGAGGTGCAGACGGGTTGGGGTCGTACGGGCGAACACATGTGGGGCTACCAGGCCCACGGCATCACACCGGACATCATGACCTTTGCAAAAGGCATCGGCAACGGTCTCTCGATCGGCGGTGTCGTTGCACGGGCAGAGATCATGGACTGCATCGGAGCGAATTCGATCTCCACGTTTGGAGGCAACCCGCTGGTCTCGGCCGGCGCCCTCGCGAACCTGAAGTACCTGATCGAACACGACCTTCAGGGCAACTCGCTCAAGCAGGGATCGAGGCTCTATGAGTCGCTTCTTCCCGTCACAGATGAGACACCCTGGATTCTCGAGCTTCGCGGCAAAGGGCTCATGCTTGGGATCGAGACCGTGGAACCCGGCACGATGGAACCCGATGGTGCTCGTGCCGGGCGGCTGCTCGAGGAATGCAGGAAACGTGGACTGCTGATCGGCAAGGGCGGCCTGTACGGCAATGTCCTGCGGATAGCTCCGCCCATGACCGTCACAGAACAAGAGATCGACACCGCGGCGCAGATCATCGCCGAATCGGTGTCGGTCATCGATTGACTCACAAGAGAGGATCCTGCAATGAAGACACTCATCTCAGGTGGAACCGTCATCACCGCAATCGATGCCGTCCCTGCCGATGTGCTCATTGAGGGTGAGGTGATCATCGCGATCGGTGCACCGGGTACTCATGGGTGGGCAGACGAGGCCGACAAGGTGATCGATGCCACAGGCAAGTACGTCGTGCCCGGAGGTGTCGATCCCCACACCCATATGGAGTTGCCGTTCGGTGGCACGTACGCCTCGGACACCTTTGAAACGGGCACTCTTGCGGCTGCCTTCGGAGGGACCACGACGATCGTCGACTTCGCCGTCCAGGTGAAGGGGGAGAGCCTCATTTCGGGCTTCGACACCTGGATGGCGAAGGCCGAGGACAACTGCGCCATCGACTACGGGTTCCACATGATCGCCGGCGACATCAACGAACAATCGTTGTCCGACATGGACGTACTCATCGATCGCGGCTGCACGAGCTTCAAGCTGTTCATGGCGTACCCGGGGGTTCTCTACTCGGACGACGGTGACATCCTGCGCGCCATGCAGAAGGCGGCAGCGACAGATGCGATGATCATGATGCATGCGGAGAACGGCATCGCGATCGACGTGCTGCGTGAGCAGGCGATCGAGAGAGGCGAAACCGATCCGGTCCACCACAGTCTGACCCGCCCACCGTCGACGGAGAGTGAGGCGACACATCGGGCGATCGTCCTTGCCCAGTTGGCCGGTGTACATCTGTACGTCGTCCACATGTCAGCCAAGGAGGCGCTCGAAGAGATCGCAAGGGCTCGCGACAAAGGGCTGCCTGTTTTTGCAGAGACGTGCCCCCAGTACCTGTTCCTCAGCGTTGAGGACCACGTCGCGTCTGATGGTTTCGAGGGTGCGAAGTACGTATGCTCGACACCGATTCGCAAACGTGAAGAGGGCCATCAGGATGCCCTGTGGATGGGGCTGGCCACGAACGATCTCCAGGTCGTCTCGACGGACCATTGCCCTTTCTGCATGGATGATCATCCTGTCCTTGGCACCCAGAAGCAGCTCGGTGTCGGGGACTTCACGAAGATCCCGAACGGGCTTCCGGGTGTCGAGGATCGATTCCAGCTCATCTACCACGGTGGGGTCGTCGAAGGTCGTATCAGTCTGAACAGGTGGATCGAGCTCACAAGCACCGCAGCAGCGAAGATCTTCGGGATGTACCCGAAGAAGGGGACGATCGCCGTGGGCTCCGATGCAGACATCGTCGTCTTCGACCCGGATGTTGAGTGGACCAAGTCGGTGACCCAACACCACATGGACGTCGACTACTCGGTCTACGAAGGCAAGGACGTCAAGGGCAAGGTTGAGACCGTGATGCTGCGCGGCGCCGTGATCATCGATGGCGACGAGTACGTCGGCCGGAAGGGTGACGGGCAGTATCTCCCTCGCGATCGCGTTTCGGTCCATCACTAACAACAGATTCCGGGAGCTTCACTTGAAACAGATCAATCACATCATCGGCGGCACCGAGGTCGTAACGACCTCTGGACGTACGTCCCCGGTATACAACCCAGCCACCGGTGAGGTGACGGCCAACGTCGGGCTAGCGACCATCGACGAAGTGGATCTGGCCGTCGAGACGGCGAAGGCCGCAGCAGCGCGGTGGGGTGCAACGTCGCTCGCGAAGCGGACGGCGGTCATGTACGCGTTCCGAGATCTCGCGGATCGGCACAAACACGACATCGCTGCCCTGCTGACCGCAGAACACGGCAAGGTGCTCTCCGACTCCCTCGGCGAGGTGCAGCGAGGCATCGAGAACATCGAATACGCATGCGGTTTGACGGAACATCTGAAGGGATCGTTCTCCCAGGAGGCATCGACCGATATCGACGTCTATTCGGTGAGGCAACCCCTCGGAGTTGTTGCGGGAATCACACCGTTCAACTTCCCCGCGATGGTCCCGATGTGGATGTACCCGAACGCAATCGCAGCGGGGAACAGCTTCATCCTCAAACCGTCGGAGAAGGACCCGAGCGTCAACATGCTCGCTGCCGAGCTTCTCGATGCGGCCGGGCTTCCCGCAGGTGTGTTCAACATCGTCCAGGGTGACAAGGTCGCCGTCGACCGGATCCTCGAGCACCCAGACATCAAGGCTGTCTCATTCGTTGGTTCGACGCCGATCGCCAGGTACGTATATACAACAGGGACGAGCACAGGCAAACGTGTGCAAGCACTCGGTGGAGCAAAGAACCACATGGTGGTGCTTCCGGACGCAGACATCGGACTCGCTGCGGACGCAGCTGTGAGTGCCGCCTACGGTTCGGCCGGTGAGCGCTGTATGGCGATTTCTGTGGTCGTTGCGGTCGGCTCTTCCGCCGACCCGCTCGTTGCTGCGATCAAGGAGAGGATTCCCGGCCTGGTCGTGGGAGACGGAACAGATGAAGCATCCGAGATGGGTCCGCTCATCACCCAGGAGCACCGCGAACGCGTGGCGTCGTTCGTTGAGAACGCAACGGGCGAGGGCGCGACGGTCGTCGTGGACGGTCGCTTGGAGGCCTTCGATGGAGATGGGTTCTTCATAGCGCCGTCGCTGCTCGACAACGTCGCACCGGGTATGGCGTGCTACGACGAGGAGATCTTCGGTCCGGTCCTCGGTGTCACAAGAGTCGATACGTATGAACAAGCGATCAAGCTCATATCGGACAGCCCGTACGGGAACGGCACGGCGATCTTCACACGAGACGGCGGGGCGGCGCGGAGGTTCCAGATCGATGTCGACGCCGGCATGGTTGGAATCAACGTTCCGGTTCCTGTGCCCGTCGGCTACTACAGCTTCGGCGGCTGGGGCGATTCGCTGTTCGGTAACTCGCACGCATACGGACCCGAAGGTATCGACTTCTACACGAAGGCGAAGGTTGTCACGAGCCGGTGGCCCGACCCTGCCACGAGTTCGATCGATCTCGGTTTCCCCCAGAACGTGTGACCAAGACAGGAGCGCACAGGACACGGTGGCTAATACCCGATGACAACACGCGATAGAGCGGCTCGAGAGATCCGCAAACACGAACGGGCGGAGGCGACCAGGCGCTCCGTTCGACGAGTGGTCGTCTTCGTGGTGTTCCTCGTTGTCCTCGCGTTGGCCTACACGGGTTATAAGGCGTTCGGCCAGAGGCTCGACGATGCCCAGACCGACTGGCTCGTCGTTGGAATGGTGCTGCCCCGAACCGATGACCTCACGATGCCGCCGATCCAGGACATCATCGCCGAGTTCGGTCAGCCGCCGCAGCGGAACTCGAACAAACCGCTCGCCGCTTTCATCGCGGAGGCATCTTTGTTCACCTTGCGTGAGGCCGCTCTCGGCTTCCTCTTCGGCATGATGTTCGGGTTGGGGATCGCGGTGTTGTTGCTGCGATCGAAGTGGATCGAGCAAGGAGTCACGCCTTACCTCGTGGCATCCCAGACGGTGCCTCTGGTTGCGATCGCTCCGATCGTCGTCATTTGGGGATCGACCAGCCTCGGTTGGTTGCCATTCGAGTGGACCAACTGGATGTCGGTGTCACTGATCGCGGCGTATCTGACGTTCTTCCCCGTCGCCATGAACGGCATCAAGGGACTCCAGTCTGCCGATCCTGCGGCGATGGAGCTCATGCGGTCATACGCCGCCAGCAGACGCCAGACACTCGTGAAGCTGCAGCTCCCCGCGTCGGTTCCGTACCTGTTCGCGGCGTTCAAGATCGCAGCAACTGCAGCCATTGTCGGAGCGATCGTCGGTGAGATCTCCGGTGGCGTCAGCGGTGGTCTGGGCCGACTCATCCTCGACTTCGCAAGTCGCTACACCACTGGGCCGTCCAGGCTCTACGCCACCGTGATCGGCGCCGCGATTCTCGGGCTTCTGGCCATAGGACTTGTCACAGCCGTCGAATATGTCGTCCTTTCCAAACGGAGAGAGGAGCCGCTCTCTCTATGACTGATGCAGCCCTGTGCGTGGTAGCCATCTCGAACGTCTCGAAGGTCTTCAACCACGGGAAGCCGAACGAGGTCCATGCGCTCGAAGACATCAGCCTGACGATCGATGAGGGCTCGTTCGTGTCGCTCATCGGTCCCTCGGGATGCGGCAAGTCGACGTTGTTGCGCCTCATCGGTGCGCTGACGCATCCAACCGATGGTGATGTGCGTGTCAACGGCAAGTCGGCGGATCAGGCCAGGCTCGATCGTGATTATGGGATGGCGTTCCAGACATCAGGTCTCTTCAAATGGCGGAACGTCACCGAGAACGTCGAGTTACCGCTTCAGTTGATGGGATGGTCGAAGACAGAGCGTAAGGAGAGGGCAGCTGAGATGCTCGATCTGGTCAAGCTCGGCGAGTTCGGTGACCACTACCCGCACGAACTCTCCGGAGGGATGAGACAGCGAGTCGCGATAGCCAGGGCGCTCTCCTTCCGACCATCGCTTCTGTTGATGGACGAGCCGTTTGGCGCCCTTGACGAGATGACCCGCGAACACATGCAGACCGAGCTGCTCGATATCTGGAAGAAGACGGGCAAGACGATCGTCTTCGTAACACACTCCATTCCTGAGGCGGTTTTCCTCTCCCAGAGGGTGATCGTGATGTCGCCGCGCCCGGGCAGGATCTCCTCAGATATCTCCGTCGATCTCGGTGACAGGGATTTCGCGACCAGGGAAGCTTCTGCGTTCTTCGAAGAAGTCACTGACGTGCGCGAAGCGCTCCGGTTCGAGGAGGCATCTCCGCGCTTCGGGGAGGCATCCACGTGATCTCGAGGATTCTCAGAGGCTCCGCTCCTGCCGTGCTGGTCGGTGTGGGCGGCCTCCTGTTCTGGGAACTCTCTCTCCTGATCATCAACCCCGACGGTTTCGTGCTTCCTGCACCCTCGGCGATATTCGTAGCCCTTTTCGAAAACTTCGACGAGATCTGGGCCGCCACCAAGAACACGGGTTTCATCGTCATCACCGGCCTCATTGGGGGGGTCATCCTCGGCGTCGTGTGGGCGTTGCTCGTGTCACGCTTCCGTTTGGCGAACGAAACCCTCACACCGTTGGCGATCTCGTTGAACGCGATCCCGATCATCGCCCTCGCTCCGATCTTCAACGCCTGGTACGGACTTCTTTCTCCGGTGTCCAACCAGGCGATCGTGGTGATCCTCGTGTTCTTCCCCGTCTTCATCAACACAACAAAGGGGCTCACAGATGTGGGGGCAACAGAGATCGAGTTGATGCGCTCCTTCGCCGCTTCCTCCTGGCAAGTGGCGAAGACCGTTCGGATTCCGAACGCGATGCCGTTCTTCTTCACGGCTCTCAAGATCGCATCCTCTCTCGCCGTGATCGGAGCGATCGTCGCCGAGTACTTCGGAGGTCGGCAGGATGCGCTCGGGCCGCTTATTGTGCAGAACGCCGGTCTCACCAGATACACAGAAGCATGGGCTGCGGTACTCGCCGGCAGCATCCTGGGCATCCTGCTGTATGTGTTGAGCGGAGCTTTCGAGCGGGTGTCCATGCCATGGAGGCCCGATTCGGAAACGAACGGGGCGTAGGCCCTGGAGAAGGAAACATGGAGGAGAAACGTATGCAATGGAGTAAGAAGAAGGGGCTGACTCGCTGGCTGATCATGCTGGCTGTGTTCGCCGTGGTTGCGGCTGCCTGTAGCGGTGCGGATGACGATGCATCGGGTGGGCTGACACCGGTGAAGTTGCAGCTGCAGTGGTTCACCCAGGCGCAGTTCGCCGGGTACTTCGCTGCGGTCGACCAAGGGTTCTACGAGGACGTCGGCCTCGATGTCACGATTCTCGAGGGTGGTGTCGACATCGTGCCGGCAACCGTTCTCGATTCGGGCGCAGCCGATTTCGCGATCTCGTGGGTGCCGCGTGGGCTCGTGCCTCGCGAAGAAGGCACGAATATCACGAACATCGCACAGGTGTTCCAGCGTTCAGCGACTCTCCAGGTGTCGTTCGTCGATTCGGGTATCAACGGAGTTGGCGATCTCGCAGGCAAGACGGTCGGTAACTGGGGCTTCGGCAATGAGTTCGAGTTGCTCGCCGGGCTTCGCTCGGCAGGACTCGATCCCGCAACGGATGTCTCACTGGTTCAGCAGCAGTTCGACATGCTCGCGCTCATCAGCGGAGACATCGACGCCGCACAGGCGATGATCTACAACGAGTACGCACAGGTGCTCGAGACGATCAACCCCGACACAGGCAACCTCTATCAGCCGAGCGATCTTTCCCTCATCAACTGGAACCAGGTCGGAACAGCCATGCTCCAGGACGCGATCTGGGCCGATGCCGACAAGCTCGAGTCCGACTCTGCGTACCGCGAAACGGCGGTCAAATTCGTCGAAGCATCACTTCGCGGCTGGGCGTTCTGTCGTGATGAATTCGACACGTGTGCGGACATCGTTCTCGCGGCCGGTCCGACGCTTGGTGAGTCACACCAGCGGTGGCAGCTCAACGAGATCAACAACCTGATCTGGCCATCCCCCCAGGGAGCTGGAACCATGGATACGGCACTGTGGGACCAGACCGTCACGATTGCGACATCTGAGGGCATCCTCAAGTCCGCTCCAACGGATGGTGCATTCGTAACCGACATCGTTTCGGAGGCCCTTGCGAACCTGAAGGCCGACGGAGTCGACGTGGTCGGTAACGACTGGTCACCGAAGACGATCGAGCTGCAGGAAGGCGGCGAGTAGACAAGGCCGGGTGACCTCGGTCATCCACACCGGTGAGGAGGACTCGAGAGGATGGCTCGATAAGACTCGAGAGGATGGCTCGATAAGACTCGAGAGGATGGAACGGGTATGAACCAGATGATGACAACGGCTGTCGATTCCGGGGGGTTGGCGCCCCAGCCAACGATGACTCCGGACGAGGCGCTTGTTGAGGCACACCGCTGCCTCATGTGCTGGGATGCTCCGTGTACGCGTGCGTGCCCAACGAGCATCGACGTGCCGGGGTTCATCAAGAGGATCGCGAACCACGATCTGATCGGTTCTGCCCGAACCATCCTCGAGTCCAACATCCTCGGCGGGTCATGCGCACGTGTGTGCCCGACCGAGGTCTTGTGTGCAGGTGCATGCGTACTGAACGATCTGCACGAACGGCCGATCGATATCGGGCGCCTGCAGGCGTTCGCCACAGATGACGTCGTCTTTGGCGATGTCGATCTGTTCGCATCCCCAGAAGCGACGGGACATAGCGTGGGAGTCGTCGGTGCCGGGCCCGCGGGGCTCTCGTGTGGCGCCGAGCTCGCAAAGCTCGGTCACGATGTTGTCCTGTACGACGCAAACGAAGAGCCGGGTGGACTCAACACCTACGGCGTGGCGAACTACAAGATGGACAAGGCGACTGCTCTCAGGGAGGTCGACTTCGTCAAAGGACTCGGTGTTGAGATCCGATCCGCGACTTCTGTCGGAAACGACGTGTCGGTCGGAGAGCTGCTCTCCGACCATGAAGCGCTTTTTGTGGGAGTCGGCCTCGGCTCGGTACCACCTCTCGGTCTTGCGGGTGAAGAGCTCGCGGGTGCAGCTGATGCTCTCGACTTCATCGCCGACGTTCGGGGCGGTGGTGTTGATCTCACCGGTGAGCGTGTAGCGGTCATCGGTGGTGGCAACACGGCGATCGATTCTGTCTCACAAGCAGCGCGACTGGGCGCCGAACGTGTCTACCTCGTGTACCGCAGAGGTCGTGACGAGATGAAGGCGTATCCCCACGACATCGAACGAGCACTGAGGAGCGGTGTCGAGTTCATCCACTGGAGCGCGCCGAAGGGCATCCGGGGTAATGGCTCGGTATCCGCCCTCGTGTGTGAACGAACCGAGTATTCGGCAGACGGGACGGGCACGCTCGGTGTTGTTCCGGGGAGCGAGTTCGAGATCCCCGTGACCATGGTCCTGCGGGCGACGGGTCAGGAGAAGCGAGTCGGATTCTTCGGCCAGATCGACGGTGTCGCGATCGACGACGGCGGAAGAGTTGTTGTCGACGATGAGTTCCGTACGGACAACCCGAAGATCTGGGCAGGCGGGGATTGTGTGAACGGGGGCAAGGAAGTAGTGAATGCTGTGGCGCACGGCAAGGCCGCCGCAGTGAGTATCGATCGAACGTTGCGCTCGGACGCAGCAGGGAAGTGAGACAGCACCATGGCTGATCTATCAGTGACCATCTGTGGCATCGAGTCACCGAATCCGTTCTGGCTTGCGTCTGCACCTCCGACCAATACAGGTGATCAGATAGCGCGCGCCTTTGATGCGGGCTGGGGTGGAGCGGTGTGGAAGACCCTCGGTGTGCCGATCGAGAACGTCTACAGCCGCTACAGCTCGGTGGACATCAATGGGCAGAGGATGATGGGGTTCAACAACATCGAGCTCATCACCGACCGCTCCCTCGAGGACAATCTCGTCGAGATCGAAGAAGTGAAGCGTCGTTATCCGGACAACGTCGTCGTGGTCAGCCTCATGGTCGAATCGAACCCGGAAGCATGGGACGAGATCATCAAGCAGGTGGAACAGGCAGGTGCGGATGCGATAGAACTCAACTTCGGATGCCCTCACGGAATGTCCGAGCGTGGCATGGGTGCCGCCGTCGGGCAGGTCCCCGAGTACACGTGTGACATCACCGGATGGGCGAAGGCCTCGGCGACCGTGCCGGTCTTCGTGAAGCTGACGCCGAACATCACAGACATCAGAACGGCGGCCAGGGCAGCCAAGGACGGCGGCGCCGACGCCGTGAGCCTGATCAACACGATCAACTCGATCACAGGCGTCGACCTCGACAGCTTCGTGCCCCGTCCAGTGGTCGGGGACAAGTCGAGCCATGGTGGCTACTGCGGGCCTGCGGTCAAGCCGATTGCTCTCAACATGGTCGCAGCGATCGCCGCAGATCCGCTCACCGAAGGACTACCCATCAGCGGTATCGGTGGGATCGCGACGTGGCAGGACGTTGCCGAGTTCATCCTCCTTGGTGCCACGACCATCCAGGTGTGCACAGCCGTGATGCACTACGGCTACCGGATCGTCGAAGGTATGGCCGAAGGTCTGTCGAACTACCTCGACAGCAAGGGCATGGCGAGTGTCAACGAGCTACGCGGGCTGTCCGTCAACAAGGTGACGAACTGGCAGGACCTCGACATCAACTATGTCATCAAGGCCGAGATCGACCAGGACAAGTGCGTTCACTGCGGACTCTGCTACATCGCATGTCAGGACGGCGCTCATCAGGCGATCACCGCAGAGCGAACCGCCGACGACAAGACCAAGGTCTCGATCGTCGAGGATCTCTGTGTCGGGTGCAACCTGTGCAGCCTTGTTTGTCCCGTACAGGGGTGCATCACGATGGTGGAACGTGACCACGGCCAGACACACATGACGTGGAACGAGTATCTGAGTGATGAGAAACCGGGCGAGTTGTATCCGCGGCCGAAGCACGGGATCACCATCGGCAAGGCCTGATACGAGACGGCTGATGCGATACGATGACGCATGGTTGATATCCGCCATGTCCGTCCGCAGGATTGGGAGTCGCTCAAGGCGATACGACTCCAGTCCCTGAGCGATTCTCCAGAGGCGTTCTGTACGACCTATGAGGAAGCCGCGTCCTACGCCAACGATGTGTGGATCAAACGTGCTTCCGTCGACCCTGTAGGAGGATCGTCGGTATCTGTCATCGCGATGGACGGTGCGGACGCAGTGGGCATGGCCGTCGGAATGCTCTGTGATGACGGTGCACTCGACGTGGTGTCCGTGTTCGTGGCCCCTGAGCATCGCGGCACGCGCATAGCTCAGGAGCTCATGGCGACGGTCGAGACCTGGGGCAGGGGGCAGGGCGCCGACCGTGCCGTCCTCGAAGTTGAGGCAGGCAACCAACGGGCGGGTGCTTTCTATGCGAGGCTCGGATACCTGCCGACGGGCAAGCGGGAGACCTATGCGGGACGGTTCTGGCTCCAGAGGGTTGAGCTCACCAAGTCATTGAGCTAAGCCATGTCACCCATGCAAACACCGAGCGACCGGGCGGCACATCTGCATCTAGGCTTGTCGGATGGAACAAGTCGATTATCTGGCGGCGCTGGAACGCGAAGCGGCGGCGATGTGCTGTCTTGTCGAGTCGGCCGACCTCGATGATCCGGTACCGACCTGTCCCGGCTGGACGATCGAAGATCTTGTTGTGCACACCGGTGTTGTGCATCGCCACAAGACCGCAACGGTGCGCGACGGCTGGCTTGACGGTCCACCGCCGAGACCCGACGGTCCCGATGGCAACGTCATCAAGTGGTTCGGGGACGGGATCGAGGCGATGCTCGCGGTGTTTGCCGGGACGGATCTCAGCGAGCCGACCTGGACATGGTGTGGGCACAGTCACGATTGCTCGTGGTGGGTTCGGCGAATGGCGCACGAGACGTTGATCCATGGTGCCGACGCGGCGATCGCCGCGGGTGTCCCTCCCGTTGTGGACGAGGCGCTGGCAACAGACGGAATCGAGGAGATCCTCGTTGAGATGATGACCGGCGCCCCCGAGTGGGCGGCGCTCGCCGAAGGTGATGAGATGATCGAGATCGCTACACCGGCCCGATCGTGGACGTTGCGCACGGGCACGTGGAGCGGGGAGTCGCCCGGCACAGGAACAACCTACGTGGATGAGCCCGCATTGCTGCTGGTGGATGCCACCGAGAGCCCCAACCTTCGTATCACTGGTTCAGGAGCCGACATCGACCTGTGGCTGTGGGGCAGAGGTGATCTCCCTGAAGGCGCAGTGTCCGGTGATGAGAGGCTCGTGGACCTCGTTCGGTCGGTGGCGGCCGAAGCCACACAGTGACAGGCGAAGCAACCGTAGCGGTGTACGAGGTTCGGTCCGACGGTGAGATCGCCAAGGCGAGACTTGCTGCAGATGGGATCGACGCACGGTTGGCGGTCGACGACGAGGGGGGTCTGAATCCGGGGTTCTTCGCTCGATACGGTGTCCGGCTCGTTGTTCGTTCTGAGGATCTCGACGATGCCTACGAGAGCCTCGGTATCGAGCATGTGCTTGTGCCGTTCCAGGTTGCCGACGCCATGTTCAAGCATGCCGGTTGGGCATTTCCGGAGGAGTCTTGTGGCTTCGTGGTCATCGACGAGACTGGTTGTCTCGTGCTCGCCATCTGCCTGACGAACGCTGCCCATGCAGAGGACCGCTTCACGATCACACCGGATGAGCAGTTCGGGGCGATCCGGCATGCGGAGTCGAAGGGTCACAGCATCGGTGCCGTGTTCCACAGTCACCCGCGATCGGAGGCCTATCCGTCTGAGATCGACATCCGAGGCGGTGGTGACCCGGCGTGGTTGCATTTCATCGTCGGACCCGTACACGGCGCACGGCCGCTGCTTCGGGCGTTCCGGATCGAGGACGGGAACGTCATCGAGGTCAAGGTGACTGTCGAGCAATAGACTCCGCCGCCATGGCACGTTCAGAGCACAACCGTGAGGCGTATCGACTGTTGTTCGGATACGTCGGTGGAGGGCTCCAAGCTCTTGCGGGGCTCCTGACGCTGTTTTCCGTTCCCATCGCGCCTTTGTGGCTTTCTGCTGTCCTGCTCATCTTCATTGCTGCCACGTCATGGTGGTCGTGGCGGAGGTACGATTCCAACTTCATGATGCCGACGTTTGCCGGCACGATGCAGGCTGTGTCCTGGATGCTGCTTGTCGGAGTAGGAGTCGGGATCCTGAGGTGGGGCAGATGAAACTCACGGTTCTCGGGTCCACCGCGGGGGCACCTTCTCGGTCGAACCCCGCTTCGGGATACCTGATCGAGCACGGTGATGTTTCGATCTGGATGGATGCCGGCACCGGTACGTTCATGGAGCTTGCAGAGAGGGTGGATCCGGGGACCCTTGACGCCGTGGTCATCTCCCACACTCATGCTGATCACTGCTCGGATCTTTTCGGTTTGTACGGGTATCTGGCGTTCGGGCCTTCCGGCGATGTACCGGTGAAGGTTTTCGTGCCCCGTGGTTCCGCTGAGCACCTCGAAGCGTTCGCGAGAGCAACCGACGAGCACATCTTCAACATGGTGCTCGACATCGAGGAGGTCT
>CAZWMX010000031.1:17081-18994 GCA_964635205.1 uncultured Acidimicrobiaceae bacterium
GAGGCGGCGGCGTGGGGTGGCGTGGATCGACTGATTCTGACGCACATCGGTGCTTTGATGGAACCGCAGCAGAGTTTGGACGAGGCGGCAGGTGCATTTCCAGGCAGTGTCGCGTATGCCGCACAAGGAACAGTTTTCGAGATCGAAGGTAGGGAGTGACGGTGCGCACCGAGAGAGCGAACGATGAGCTGAGAACAGTGAAGATCACGAGAGGCTTCACCGAGATGACACCGGGTTCGGTGCTCATCGAGATGGGGAGAACCCGGGTGCTGTGCACCGTGTCCCTCGATGATGATGTTCCCCCATGGATGAAGAAATCCGGAGCAGGCTGGGTGACTGCCGAGTATGCGATGCTGCCCGGCGCCAGTCCCGAGCGGATCAGGAGGAGCTCCGTCAACGGCGGCCGCACCAAGGAGATTCAGCGACTCATCGGGCGCTCATTGCGGGCGGCTGTTGATATGGAAGCCATGGGTCCTTTGACGGCACGCATCGACTGTGATGTCCTCCAGGCCGATGGAGGGACGCGGACCGCCTCGATCACCGGTGCGTGGATCGCGCTTGCCGACGCCTTCGACGCGTGGGTGGCCGAGGGAAAGATGGAGAGCAACCCGATCAAGGCGAACATCGCGGCCATCTCTGTCGGAGTGCTCGATGGTGTTCCGATGCTCGACCTCGACTACATCGAGGATGTGTCTGCGGACGTGGATGCCAACGTTGTGATGACAGGTGACGGGAACCTGATCGAGGTGCAGGGCACGGCGGAGGGTGAGCCATACACGAGAGCGCAGCTCGACACGATGCTGGATTATGCGGCGGCCGGCATCGAGGCGCTCGTGTTGATACAGAACGAGTCGCGTCTGTGAAGATGCCATTCGGTGTTGTTGTTGCGTCGAAGAATGCCGACAAGATCGCCGAAGTTGAGGCGGTCCTCGCCGGGTTGGAGCCTCCCCTCGAAGTCATTCCCGACCACGTCTGGGAGGACATCGATGAGACCGAGGACACGCTTGTCGGGAACGCATTGTTGAAGGCGCGGGCTGTGGTCGCGGCCACGGGGCACGCAGCCGTCGCCGATGACACGGGTCTGGAGGTTGACGCCCTTGGGGGAGCGCCGGGTATTCACACCGCTCGGTACGCGGGGGATGAGGCAACCTACGCGGACAATGTCAACAAGATGTTGCATGAGCTCGAGGATGCCGAGGACCGCGTTGCCCGGTTCCGCACTGCCGTCGCCCTGGTGACACCACAAGGCGAGGAGCTTGTTGTCGAGGGAGTGCTCGAAGGAGTGATCACAACCGAACGTCGCGGAGATGGAGGATTCGGTTACGACCCGATATTCGAGGTCGACGGCCGTACCCTCGCCGAGATCCCCGCCGAGGAGAAGAACCGGATCAGTCACCGAGCTCAGGCCCTTCTCGCCCTCACCGAGGCACTGGCGGACTGAAGTTCGCGTACCCAGGGTTCCAGTGCATCGTTTCCGGTTACTCCAGCCCACAGAACGGGACGGGTTGTGCGGATCCCGGTGCCTATGTGGCGAGACCGTCGATGACGCTCGTTCCCTCGAGGCGTGTGAAGACTTCAGGGTTCACTTTGATCTTCATATCCCGGGATCCGCCTCCGACGACGACCCACTCCGGTGTCATCACGGCTGCATCAACGAAGAGCGGGAGATCGCGAGGTCGACCGAACGGTGTGACGCCCCCGGCAACCATTCCTGTGACGCTTGACGTCACATCGGACGAGGCGAACGAGACCTTCTTCACATCCATGAGCTGCCTGCCCATTGAATTGACGTCGAGCCTCGTCGTTGAGAGAACGAGGAACATGGCGTGCACGCCGGGAGGCCGTTTCGAAGCGAGCACGATCGCATTGGCCGATTGGTTCGGTGGTATCCCGTAGTGCTCGCAGAACTGTGC
>CAZWMX010000032.1:0-18636 GCA_964635205.1 uncultured Acidimicrobiaceae bacterium
TTACGTATTACGTATTACGTACTCGCGAAGCGTCGCTTCCGTGATGATTCCTTCGGCGATGACTCTGCCATCCTCCGTCTCGATGACCGGCACGCGGTCCGTGTACTTCTCCATGAGTTCGAGATCCAGATCGACATCGACGAGTTCGATGTTCTCCTCACCAAACACCGAGCTCGCAATCGCGATGCCTTTCAGACAGAGCGGGCATCCCTGCCTCGTATAGATGAGGACGCTCACAGGGTGAGTCCGCTCACGGGGTGAGTCCGCCGATGGCGAGCTTGACCACGAATGCAATCAGGATGATGCCAAGCAGCACGGCAACGGCGATTGAGGTGACGGGGCGCACGCGGGGAAGATAGCGCTTTGTATCAGCTCACTGATCGCTCGTCTCTTCCTGTCCCCTGTTCTCACCCGCGATCTGGAGTTGAATTCGGTTTCCGCCGTCTGGTCGACCCAGGACAACCGTGTCGCCCACACCGAACGAGAAGTCCTCGTCGGCTCTTCCACCTCGCACTGCGATCGCGATCTGGCCATGCGAATCGACGTGGAGAATCGCCTCGCCCTCCTCGACGTCGCCGTATGTCGAGCCCCATACAACGCGGAACTCCTCCATATTGAAGGAGACCAGCACATCGTCACCCTCCTCGATCCCGAGCGCCCCGAGATCCTCGGGTGAAACATTGAACTGGATGTTCCCGAACGTATCGACCCACAGCACACTGCCGCGGACGGCACCGTTCCCCGCAGGTTCTGCAAGAGGTATGAGAAGCGGGCTGATCGAGCCGGGATCAAGCGCCGGCCCGAGATCCTCGATCTCAGCCTGGCCGGATGCGAGCACAGCAGCGACAGGTCCGAATATGTCCCTGCCTGCGAACGTCGCACCCTTCGCCGGGAGTTGATACCGATCATCTTCGAGGGAAACGATGAGGTCGGCTCCACCAACCATGGCAACCGCAGGCGCAAGCAGTCCGTTGTCCGGGCCCACGAAGTAGCCGACGGGTGTGCGAGCTGCAATTGCCTTCCGATCGGTGCCGACCCCAGGGTCGACAACGGCGAGGAACACACCATTGGGCATGTACTGGACGGCTCTCGTCAGCGCCATCGCCCCCCCGTGGACGTCGCCGTGGCCGATCCCATGGGTGATGTCGAGGATCCGTGTCGAGGGTGCGATCCGAGCGATGACCCCATGTACGACACCGACGAACTCGTCCGTATGCCCGAAGTCACTGAGAAAAGAGATGGGAACGCTCACGGACGGAAGGGTACCGACAAAAGCCGGTCAACCTTCTCGCGTGACATTCATCGGCTGACTACTGTTGCGTCAATGGATCAGAGCGATACCACACTCAAGGCCTCCGTATTTGACACCATCGAACCACATGCGGGTGTCAAGAAACCGAAGCTGAAGACGAAGTTCTACGAGGATGAGCTCGCGAGACTGCAATCCGAGCTCGTGAAGCTCCAGAGCTACATCAAGGACGAAGGACTCAAGGTCGTCGTGCTCTTCGAGGGGCGCGATGCCGCGGGCAAGGGTGGTGTCATCAAACGGATCACCGAACGGCTCAACCCGAGGATCTGTCGCGTCGAGGCCCTCGGTACGGCGACCGAGCGAGAGAAGACCCAGTGGTGGTTCCAGCGATACGTCAGCCGACTCCCCGCAGCGGGTGAGATCGTCCTGTTCGATCGTTCCTGGTACAACAGGGCACTCGTCGAACCCGTCATGGGTTTCTGCACCGAGGACGAGTACAAGGAGTTCCTGCGCACCTGCCCGGAGTTCGAGCGGATCATCGTGCGCAGCGGCATCATTCTCGTCAAGTACTGGTTCTCGGTGAGCGACGATGAGCAGGAGCGCCGCTTCAAGGCACGCATCGGCGACACAGCCAAGCGCTGGAAGCTGAGTCCGATGGATCTCGAATCCCGAACCAGATGGGTCGAGTTCTCGAGGGCGAAGGACATCATGTTCGACCACACGGACATCAAGCAGGCACCGTGGTACGTCGTCAACGCCGAGGACAAGAAGAGGGCGCGGCTCAACTGCATCAGCCATCTGCTCACGATGATCCCGTACGAGGACCGCACACTCGGCACGGTCGAGCTCCCGCCCCGCCAGGATGACAGCGGGTACATCAGGCCACCGATCACGGAGCAGACGTTCGTACCTGAGATGTACTGAGACAGACGTCAGGTCTGAGGTCGGAGCCGAGAGCTCCGAAACCGATGCAATGAGGTCGAAGGTCGCTCTACAACTCGCGGGACTCGAGGCGCTTGATCGACACAACCAGCATCACGATCGTCAACAGAAGCGTCGTGAAGACCGAGGGCCAGAACGTGAAGTCACCGCCGCGGATCAGGACGTCGCCGGCACCGACCAGCTCACTCGGGAGCCACCGGGCGACGTTCGGTACCAGACCAACAAGAGCCAGCACGATGAGCGCGCCGACCGAGAGAATCGCAACGCCTGGAACACGACGAATGAACGAAGCGATCAATCCAGACACGGCGACTGCAAACGCGAGATACAACCCGAACAACGCTGTCCCGACCAGCACAGGCCACACGTCGAGCCACTCGAGGAGGAATCCCGTTCCGACATAGGCGATGGCCATTCCGCCTGCGAATGCAGCGATCGACGCCAGGGTGGTCACCACGTACCGTGGAACGAGGATCTCACGTACGGAGGCACGCGTACGCAGGAACACCGCCATCTCGGGCTTCGAGTCAAAGGCCAGCGCTGCAGCTCCCACGAACATGACCGCAAGCAGTCCGATCTGCGCGGCGTTTCCCATGTACTGCGTGATCCCGTCCGCTGCGGTCATCGGCGGTAGAGCTCCGACGGCATCCTCACCGAGGGACTCCATCAGGTCGGGGAGGTAGCGTGCGGTGAGTGGTCCGAGCATGCCAAACGACGCGAAGACAGCAAGCAGAATGAGCCACCGCTGGGTTCGCCAGAGCCGCAGCAGCTCGAGTCTCCAGAGGGTCATTTCGTAACCTCCAGGAACACTTGCTCGAGAGAGCTCTTGGATTGGGTCACGGACACGACCGGATGACCGCTCGCGGCAAGCACCTGGACGAGGCGCCTCTCAGCTTCCGCTACATCGGAAACAACAACGGCAAGCGTTTCATCCGGACCAACTCCAACGGACGTGACCCACGGTTCGCTCAGCAGGGCATCCTTGACATCATCTGCACCCGAGCGAAGCCTGACACCGAAGCCTCTACCGACGTAGCGCCGGAGGAGCCCATCCAACGATCCCTGGTAGACCATCTCTCCCCGGCGAAGGATCCCGATGTCGTCACAGACCTCGGCCACATCATCGAGGATGTGGCTTGAGAAGAGAACTGTGGACCGACCCTTCATCGCCGATACGAGGTTGAGCACCTCGCGCCTTCCCGCGGGGTCGAGCGCTGCTGCAGGCTCGTCGAGAAGCAGGAGATCCGGGGTAGTCACCACTGCAGCGGCGAGACCGAGCCGCTGCAGCATGCCGCGTGAGTATCCGCGGACCTTACGATCGGCATCCTCGGTGAGGCCGGCGATGCCGAGCACGTCGTCGACAGCGGACGGCGAAGAGGTGTCGCCCTGGAGGGTGAGCGAAAGTGCGACAACTTCCCTACCGGTCAGCCAACCATCGAACTGTGGCGTATCAGGGAGAACGGCAACCGACGCCGTGTCAATCCTCGTCGTACCGTCTGATGGCTTCCGAAGCCCCGCGAGGATTGCCAGCATCGTGGTCTTGCCGGCCCCGTTCGGGCCGACAAGCCCGTAGACGCTTCCCTTGCGAACCACGAGATCGACACGATCGAGCGCGGTCACGTCTCCGTAGCGCTTCGACACCGCGCTGGTGCTGACGAGTGGTTCATTCACGCCCTGTAGATTGCCACGTTTGGCTTGTTCGCGTTCGATCGATTCAGCAGGGGCCACATCCGATGCAGATCGCACAGATCTGGCCGCTCACACTCGCGTACCATGGTGCCAACCGGTCCCGAGGAGCTCGTGCCGTACTACCGATCCATTGGTGACATCCACTCTCTCGAGGGTCGATGAGACTCGTCCTCGACGCACGCACGGCCGCGTTCGCGGCGCTCATCGACTATGCGGGACTGTTCCCACCCGCGTCCCAGTCGATGCCGGATGCAGTCGACTCCTACCGGAGCATCCGCTCTGGATCCTTGGCGTGGGCCGCCGGACGATTCCTCTGTCGAGCATCCCAGCTCAGCGAGCTTGCAGCGGTCGCGACGTCAACATTCACACAGGGTGAGACACCTTGGGAAATCAGCGTCGTTTTCGATCTTTCACCGGGCGAATCGGCCGCACACGCTGTCGACTTCGAGGCAGAAATGGATCCGGTGATGACCATCGCAGCCGCGGAGGCGAAACTCACCGAACCAACCGGCGGAGCAACCGATTCGCTGCTCAACGCGATGCTGTCGGTGGCCCCAGAGGTCGTGCCTTTCATCGAGGTGGACCGATCTGTTCCGATCGCTGCACAGGTCGACCTCATTACACATGCGCTCCATTCACGCCGGAGAGTCGGCGGCGCAAACCTCAGATGTGGTGGAGTCACCGTCGACCAGTTCCCAACCTCGGCAGAAGTGGCGGAGTTCATCATGGCTTGCACGGATCAGCGGCTTCCGTTCAAGTTCACCGCGGGCCTGTACCAACCGATTCGCCACTTCGATGAAGATCTCGGGATCGAGCGACATGGATTCGTCAACGTCCTCATGGCCGCGGCTCTCGCAGCGGACGGATCAGACATCAGGACGGTTGAATCGGCTGTCGCCGACACCGACACCGATGACTTCTCCCTGTCCGCGGCATTTGCATCCTGGCAGGGACATGAAGTTCCGGGATCGGCGCTCAGACGGATGCGCCACACAGGCTTCACCGCATACGGTTCTTGTGACTTCGACGAGCCAATCCAAGCTCTTGAACGCCTCGGGTTTCTGGGAGGAGGGGCATGACACAACGGAGCGCCGGCGAACGATGGGAGAGGCTCACGTCGAAGGCGCCCTCGCGGCGCCGCAGCCGTTAGGCTCCCCGCATGGCCACATTGCGCTTGTTTGCGAACCTCAGGGAGTCCGCAGGGACGGACCGTGTCGATATCGATGCCACCACGATCGAGGATCTCCTCGCCAAGGCGAACACTCAGTTCGGTGAACAGTTCACCAAGGGCGCTGCAAGCGCTGGTGTGTGGGTGAACGGCGAACCGGCCGGACCAGGGACAGAGGTGGCTTCGACCGATGAGGTTGCCCTCATCCCACCCGTATCGGGTGGGGCCCTCTCCGTGCCCAAACTCGACTTCGGACCAAATCTGTTGTCGGTCGCTCTTGTGGTTGCCCTCATCGCTGTGGCCTGGGCCGAAGAAGCATGGTTCGCCTTCGTCGCCGTAGGTGCGATCCTTGCCTGGGTCTGGGATCTCTCAGAATCCTCGAAACGCATCAGGGTGTCCTTCGTTGTGTTCCCACCTTTGATTGGCACGACAATCGGAGCGGTCGGCGCGTATGCCTGGGGATTCGGTGGTTTCGCCGGAGGTATGGCTCTGGCGACCATCGTCGCAGTTTCGTGGCCGGTATTCGACAGCTCGAACCGAGATTTCAGGACCACAGCAGCAACAACACTGGTGACCGTGATCGCAACCGGGGCGAGCGCGGGTCTTGTCCTGATACGTCTCACCGGATCGTTCGCGGTGGTCGCATTCGTGCTCATCACAGCGTTCGCACTCGTCGGTGCCTGGCTTGCCGGCGCGTACGGTGCTGCGATCCAGTCGGTGGACGCCAACGTCGGTGCGCTGCTCGGCGCACTCCTCGCAGGCCTTCTTGCGGGTCTCGTCATCTCAGAACTCGATGTCGCTGCCGGCTTGCTTGGTGGGGTCGCTGCCGCAGCAGGAGTCATTGCAGGCCGAACCCTCGGTTCGATTCTGAGAACCGGAGTGATCAGCCACACGGAGGATCCCCCGGGTGCGCTCTCGATGTTCGATGGCGCCGCAATCGCTGCCCCCCTCTTCTGGCTCGCGATCTGGGTCTTTTCGTGACCAGAAGCCAGACGTTCTTCCCTGAAACCTGAAACCCGATACCTGATACCTGCCTTCCCCACTAGCCTGACATGTGCATGTTCCGTTCTCGCGTACAGCGCTGGGCAACGCTCCTCCTGACGATCGGCCTCCTTGGGGTCGTTCCCGTTGCCGCGTCTGCACAAACCCAAACCGATGTCGACAAGGCCGAGCGCAACAGGACGATTGCAGAAGCCCGCAAGTCACACGCGTACAAGGACTATCAGGACGTCACGAACCGGCTCGAGGAGGCGGTCGAAACACACGAACTGCTCCGAAGTGAACGCGAGGATCTCACCTACCGAATCACCCTGATGGAAGAGGCAGTCACCCGATACCAGGCTGAGGTCGCAGAACTCGAAGATCGTGCGCGCAGCATCGTCGTCAATGCCTACACATCACGTCAGCGCAACCTCGTGGGCTCTGCATTCACATCCTCGAGCATCCAGGAACTCATCACTTCCCAAGCGCTCATCGCTCGAGCAACCGAGCGAGACCTCGAGTCACTCGACAACCTCGATGCCGTCTCGCGCCAGGCGGCACGTAGCTCGGCAGACCTCGACGTGCGCAGAGTCGACGTAGCGGAGAACGAAGATGCGGCAGCCATCATCGTCGAGGAGATCGCGGACCTCCAGGAACAACAGGCTGCCATCCTCGCCGAGGCAGACACGAACCTGAGGGCAGCGATCGATCAACTGGATCAGGAGATCAGGGAGAAAAGGCGCGAGGACGACCGAATCAGGCGCCAGCAGGCAGAGAAGTCCTCATCACGCCCCGGCGCGGCAGGAGGCGCGCCACCCGCTGCAACACCAGGTTTCATGTGCCCGGTACAGGGCCGTTCATCGTTCATCGATTCGTGGGGTTTCGCCCGATCAGGGGGACGCAAACACAAGGGTGTAGACATGATGTCTCCGAGGAACACGCCGCTCGTCGCTGTTGTTGATGGTCGCATCAAGCTGAGCTCCAACTCCTTGGGCGGTTGGACCGTCCATCTGTACTCGGACAACAACACCGTCTACTACTACGCCCACCTCGAGTCCCAGGCAGCCAACCTCACATCGGGGCAACGCGTCAGTAAAGGCACCGTCATCGGATATGTCGGCAACTCCGGGAACGCGCGGTATACGGCCACGCACGTTCACTTCGAGATCCGGCCCAACGGAAAAGCAGTGAACCCGTACCCGACGGTGCGCTCGGCTTGCTAAATTGTCAGCATTCAAGGAGTTCGGAATGACACAACAACGCAGACGGATCGACCAGGTGATGGACGAGTCGTTCACCAGAGACCTCGAGGATGTTCCCATCGACGACCTCCGATCCCGCAGGTTGATCTGTGACGACCTCGACACCGAGCTGTCCTACTACCGACGCATGCTCCACGGACGCATGGACCTGCTCGATTTCGAGTTGCGCCGCCGCAGCGGCGAAGAGACGCGTTCCCTCATCGAGGCTCTGCCAGAGATCCTCGCCGACTCCCCTTCGGGTCGAACATCGAATCCGCTCGATCGCGAGCTGTCGCTGGACCTCCCTCATCTCTCCGGTGAAGGCAAACGTGAGGTCGATGATGCACTGAGCGACGGGTTCCTCGCGCATCTGCCAACCACAGATACCGAGGAGCTGAAGAACATCCGTGAAGTCCTCTCCGAGACCGAGCAGACCGTTTCGGGGCAACGCCGTGCCGTCTACGACGCACACGACATCATCACCGGAGAAATCACGAGGCGCTACCGGGAGGGTTCCACAAGCGCCGACGAATTCCTTTCTGCGAAGTAGCCGATGCGGTTCGCGAGGGTCCGCTCGGGACTCGCAGAGTCACACGAGGATGCCACGTCTGTCGCGCTCGACGATGCAGGCAACGTTATCTTTTCGTCCGGAGACATCGACGCTCCTCTGTTCTATCGGTCGGCCATCAAACCGTTCCAAGCACTCGCTGCCGCCCGCGCCGGAGTGAAGCTGTCCGATGAGCACCTCGCTGTAACCTGCGCAAGTCATGGTGGCTTTCCCGTACACATCGGAATCGTTGAGGCGATTCTCGAGAACCACGGTCTCACCAAGGACGACCTTCGCTGTACGCCGGGTCGACCAAAGTCCAGAGCTGCAGACGAGCTTCAGGTGATACGGGGCAACACCCGGCTGGAGCCACGTTTCCACAACTGCTCCGGCAAACACTCCGGATGGCTCGCAGCGTGCACAGTCGCAGGATGGGACACGGACACATATCTCAACCCGGATCATCCGCTCCAGCAGTCGATCGTGGAGATCATCGGCGATGTTGCCGGTGTCGATCCGGAGCCGGTCGGTGTCGACGGGTGTGGTGCACCGACGCTCCGCGGTTCGGTCAGAGGACTCGCGCACGCGTTCAGCCGCCTCGGATCAGACGATGAATTGGCACCGATGGCGCGGTCCATGGCGCGGTTCGGAGCTCTCGTTGCCGACAACGTGAGCGCGGACGGGCGCGCTGCGTTGTGGTGGGGAGGTCCTCTGAAGGTTGGTGCCGAGGGACTCATCGGCATGACACGTGGTGGCATCACGATCGCAGCCAAGGCGCACTCCGGGAAGCCGCAGATTGCGGTTGCCGCGGCGCTGTTCACTGCCAACAGGATCGGGGCGCTCCCAGCGGCAGCAGCCGACACGCTCGCGGATCAAATCAGCCCGCCGGTCAAAGACGCCGGTCGTACCGTTGGACGGATGGAGCTGGTCGAAGCGTGAGGATGAACAATGAGTGGGAGACGTTCCCTGCGGATCTCCCTGCAATCGCTCCTCGCGTCGGGCCTTTCGTACAGCGACCGTTCCTCGAGGCGGTGTGGCGCAACAGGTCAGATCAGGGTGCCGAGCTCCACATCGAACGATCCGACACGGGCGCAGCCGCGGTCGTCGTGTCGATCGGAACTATCGAATTCGCGGGACAGTCAGACCTCACCGACTATCACTCCCCCGTTGGACAGGACGGTGCCTCAGCTCTCGTCTCGGCTCTCGCACGATTCCCGGACATGCCGTTCCGGCTCGACTCTCTCCCGCACGAGGCGGTCGCTCCGATCACGGAGGCACTTGTAGAGGCAGGGTTCTCCTTCATCGTGGCGGACCATGGAACCGCAGCCGTGATTGCGCTTCCCGACACCTATGAAGCGTGGCTCGGATCACTCGGCAAGAAACAACGACACGAGGTTCGCCGCAAACGCCGGAAGTTCGAGGCGGAGTTCGGCGAGATCGAGATCGAACACCACACGGGTGACGCGATCGAGGTGTTCTGCACGATGCACCGTCTGTCCGAGGGCGAGAAGGGTCGGTTCATGACCGCTCCTATGAAGGACTACTTCACCGAACTGCTCCAGACCGCTGGTGCATCGATCCACTTTCTCGTATGTGATGGTGTGCCTCGCGCAGCGGCGTTCGGCTTCGAGACGGAGGACGGCTACTACTACTACAACTCGGCATACGACCCGGGTGCGGCCATGGCATCGCCCGGGGTCGTGCTGTTCTCCTCGATGATCGAGACAGAGATCGATCGCGGCGCTGCCGTGTTCGACTTCCTCAAGGGCGACGAGCAGTACAAGTTCCGCCATGGCGCCGAGGCGCGCCGGCTCCACGTGATCGAGGGCCGAACATCATGATCTCAAGTGTCGCCTATGTCGCCATGCATTCCTCGCCGCTTCTCCAGCCGGGCGTTGGAGACGCCGGTGGCATGAACGTCTACCTCGACCGCCTGTCTCGAACCATGGCTTCACGGGGAGTCGATGTCACCGTCTTCACGAGACGGGCCGACGCCGACCTTCCCATCGTCACCGAGGTGACGCCGGGATATCGCGTCGTGCACATAGAGGCTGGGCCGGTGTCGCGTCTTGCCATCGCTCACATGGAGAGCCTTGTTGGCGAATTCACGGATGGAGTGCTTGCATGGATAGCTCAGAGGACCCGCTCTTACGACCTGGTGCACAGCCACTACTGGCTATCCGGCCGGACGGGCCTTCGGCTCAAGAAGACACTCGGGATTCCGCTGGCAAACTCGTTTCACACGCTTGGCAGGGTCAAGGACGCCAACCGCCATCCGGATGAGGATGAGTCCTCCCACGAGCGATTGGTTACCGAAAAGGACGTGATCACGAACTCCGATTGTGTCATCGCCTCGACACCGTTCGAGTTCGAGCATCTCCTCGCGCACTATGGCGCCGCACCCGAAAGACTGTGCGTGTCGGCTCCGGGTGTGGACCACGACGTATTCCGCCGTGGCGACGAGCAGGACGCCCGCAGACGGCTCGGGTTCGGCGATGAACGGATCGTGCTCTTCGTGGGCAGGATTCAGGCCCACAAAGGTACGAGCGTCGCCGTCCAGGCCTTTGCCCATCTCCTTGATTCCCAGTCAACCGGCAACGCGGATATCCGACTCCACATCGTGGGAGGCGAAAGCGGCGCAAACGGAATGCGGGAACTCGACGACTGCCGCCGGCTCATCGAACAGCGACGGATGAGTGACCAGGTCCGATTCTTCGCTCCGCAACCACACCCCACGCTCGCTGATCACTACAGAGCGGCGGACGTAGTCGTTGTTCCGTCGCGGAGCGAATCTTTCGGGCTCGTTGCGGCTGAGGCCCAAGCGTGCGGCACTCCGGTGGTCGCTTCGAACATCGGTGGTCTCCGATACGTGGTCAATGCCTCCGAATCCGGGTTGCTCGTCGATGATCACGATCCCATGGCATTCGCCACCGCGATCGCGGCGATCCTCGACTACCCCTCGTTCGCTGAGCGGCTCTCTGACGGAGCCGTGGCCTTCAGTAAGAGGTTCTCGTGGGAGGCCACCGCGATCCGCCTCCTGGAACTGTATGGGGGCATGACGGCTTGACAGCCGTCAGCTATCGGCCGTCAGCCAGAATGGAGATAGCCGAACGCCGTTCACACCGCGAAAAGTTCCTGCCCCGAACTTGCACACAGCGCGTTGTGCACAAGGACCTGTGGATAGCTGTTGATATGTGGATAACGACGGTTCTCGATACCCACCTGGACGCGTTTGCCGACAGTTACCGAGGGCGTCTTTTCGAGAGCGGGAAAACCGGCGCAATCGACCATGTTGAAGTGGGTCCCGCTACGTCGTAAGTTACGAATCGAAGGCCCGATGTGCCGACATCCAAGTACCTCGTTCGGGGAAGTGCGGGGCACCATGATGAAAGTTCGTCGGGCCTTCGCCTGTGCCATCGAACCCAGCCCTAGGGTGTCGACCATGAGCACCCTCGCCGCGCTGCAACTGCCGATCGACTGGACGGCGTTCGGTTGGTCGGAGACGCCACAACTCGGCGACGTGGCACTCACCACCGGCGACCCGAAATGGGCCTGGGCACCGACGGCTCCCGCGTTCGAGGTGCACACGATGGAGGTTCCTCACGCAACCCAGGTATCCGGCTTCGTCATCGACCACGTTGTACTGCTCGTTCCCGACCTCGATAGGGCGATCAGCCGGTTCGACACCATCGGCCTCATGCCTCGGCTCAAGATGAAGGTGCGCGGCCGCCCCGCAGCGTTCTTCCGCGGCGGTCCCGTGATCGAAGTCATCGAATCACCCGTCAGACAGGCCTCGATCTACGGCATCGCGGTAACAGCCGAGGAACCACTCGAGTCGCTCGCCCTCACATGGAAAGCAGGGGGCCTCTCCGTGGGAGACGTCAAGGATGCGATCCAGCCGGGCCGACGCATCATGACCGTCCACGACCTGGACGCGGGCTTCGCGGTGATGAGCCAGGACAGAGCCAAGGGCGCTCGCGAATAGGTGGCATCCATCATCGACGGATGTGATCCGGGAGATCGTCGAGAGTCCGTTCGGCGGTCAGGTCCCGCGGAATTCGGGCGCCCTCTTCTGGAGAAACGCTTGGATGCCCTCTCTGCCGTCGTCGGTTCGGGTCATGTCGGCGATCGTCCTCGCTTCGAGCTCCATCTGGGTCTCGAGCGATGAGCTCATGCTCTCGTGTAGGAGGTTTTTGACCGCACCGAATGCCAGCGTCGGCCCGTTCGCAAGATCCCTTGCAAGGGCCTGGGCGGTCTCGAGAACCTCCCCATCGGCAACGACCTGGTTGATGATGCCCCACTCGAGTGCCTCTTGTGCGCTCAGGCGACGATTCGTGAGCATCAGCTCTGCGGACCGTTTCATGCCGATCTGCCGTGGAAGAAAGTACGACGAACTTCCATCGGGGGAGAGTGCAGCCGCGGTGTACGCCGAGAGGAAGACGGCCGACTCCGATGCCACGACGAGGTCGCACGCCGTCGCGAAGCTGAAGCCGGCCCCCGCTGCGATCCCGTTCACCGCACCGATGAACGGCGCGTCCATACGGTTGAACCGCGAGATGGCCGCATGGAAGTACATCGTCACCTCCTTGATGAGAGCCGCAGCGCCGTCACCTGCGGCGCCGAACGATGCAACATCGCCCCCAGCGCTGAAGAACCTGCCGGTGCCGGTCAGGACGGCCGCTCGGATATCGGGGTCTTCATCGCATCGGAGGGCCATCCCGGCGAGCGCCTTGGCCATCGTGATGTTGAGCGCGTTGGCGGAGTCCGGACGGTTCATGGTGATCGTCGCGACGTTGTCTTCGACATCGAAGAGGACTGTTTCATGGGTCATGGCGGGCATCCTTTCAATCGAGGTTGGCGGAAGACGTTATGAGCGGAAGTGCGGCTTCGGCTGCAGCCCTCAGTCCGAGCCGGCCCGAAAGGATCTGGTCCGCGAGGTCGTCGACGTCGGTGTGCCCGCCGACGCGTTCCGATGCGAGTTCGGCGACGGCTGCGGCCAGTTGCCGTTTGGCTCGCATGGTGGCGGCCCGGGAGCGTTCGTGTGGTTCGAGTTGGGCCCGGTGCTCGCCGACCTTGTCAAAGAGCTCGGGCACACCGGTGTTGTCGATCGCCACGGTCTGGATGATCGGCTGATACCAGCCGCTCGCAGATGGCGGGCCCAGTGCCTCGTGAAGGTCCCGCTCCGTCTTGTACGCCGCCGGAGTATCCGCTTTGTTCACGACGAAAATGTTGGCGATCTCGAGGATCCCTGCCTTGAGGGCCTGCACCTCGCTGCCGAAGCCCGGTGCAGCGACCACGATCACGGTCTGGGCGAGATGCATGATGTCGATCTCGGCCTGCCCTGTGCCGACCGTCTCGACAATCACGACCTCGAACCCGAAGCCGTCGAGGACGTCGACGACCTGGGCTGTTGCCCGTGACAGCCCGCCGAGATGTCCTCTGGAGGCGACGGATCGGACGAAGACTCCTGCGTCGAGGGCGTGGTCCGACATCCTGATGCGATCTCCCAGGAGCGCCCCACCTCCGAACGGGCTCGACGGGTCGACCGCGACAACCGCAACGGTCTGTCCTTCCCGGCGGTACTCACCGATCAGCGCGTTGACGAGGGTCGACTTTCCTGCGCCCGGCGGACCGGTCACACCGACGACATGGGCGTTTCCCGTTCGTCCGTAAACGGCGGCGAGCACCGCTGGTGCGTCGGGGCGATCGTTCTCGAGCGCTGAGATGGCCGACCCGAGGACGCGCCGGCTGCCCTCGGCAAACCCGGCCTCGTAGTGCTCCTTGTCCCTGATCATGTGACGTCGAGGCCCGTTCGGAGGTTCGCGACGAAGATGGAGGCCAGGGCCTCGGGCGCCGGCCCCTCCTTGGGGTGCCACCATGTGAACGTCCAGTTCATCGCCCCCAACAACATGAGGCGGAGTGTGTCTCGGTCCGTGCCCTGGGGCAGTGCCAGGGCGTTGATGAGGTCCGTGAAGATGCTCTCGTAGTCATCCCGAAGCTTGAAGATCAGCTCCCGCCCCTCGACCTTGCTCGGCACTGGCCGCATCACGGCGTTGACGAAGGTACCTTCGGTGAGGAGGATCACGAGATGGGCGGCACAGGCGGCTTCGAGCCGTTCCCACGCCCCCTCGACATCGCGGAGCGCTGCCGTGGTTGCCTCGCCGATTCGGTGCAGCGCTTCCTCGTGGACCGCAACGAGCAGGTTGTCCTTGCTGTCGAAGTGGTAGTAGATCGACGCGGTTTGCATCCCGGCCTCATCGGCGATGGCTCGCATGGATGCTGCATCGAACCCCTCGCGCGAAAAGCAGACGGCCGCCGCCTCGAGTAGCTGGCCGCTTCGGTTGGCCGCGGTCGGCTTGGTCACGGTGCGTCCTCGGCCCTATCGACGCCGAGGAAGTCGTACCACCCGCCCCGGCTCCCCGGCTTGAGGTCGGGCGAGCCCAGGTATCCGGCACTGAACGCCTGACGAGCGAGCGGCGGTACGGCGTACCGTTCCCCGCATGTCTCATGGAGGTACTGCTGAGCGTGATAGAACGCCTCGAAGCTGGAGGCATCGAGGAGCTCGAACACACCCATGGGCCAGCCAAGTCCCGTCTTGACCATCTCATCGACCTCCGCCGGTCCTGCGATGCCCAGCTCCACGAGACGGATCGCCTCGGCGACGTAGTTGTTGATGAATCGCGTCATGAAGAACCCCGGCGAGTCCTTCACCACCACCGGCTTCTTCCCGATGCTCTCCAGATAGGTGACGACACCGGTAAGGGAGTCCTCGTCGACGAACGCGCTGCGCGCCACCTCAACGAGGGGGAGCACGTTCGCGGGATAGAACCAATGCGTGCCGACGAGACGGCTCGGGTCCTCGAGGGGAGCGGCCAGTTCGGCGATCAGGATCGACGATGTGTTCGTGGCGATCACCGTGCCATCGGGCGAGAGGCGCTCGGCCTCTGCCAGAACGTCGTGTTTTGTGTCGACAACCTCCGGCACGGTTTCGAAGATGAGGTCGACCCCGGCAAGCCCTTCCTCGTAACTGGTCGTGCCCGACAGGCGCGACCGGGCGTCCGCGGCCTGTTCTTCGGTTATCCGACCCTTGGCAACGCCGCGGGCAAGTCCGAACCGACCCTCGAGGATGAGGCCAAGCCCGTGCTCGACGGTCTCCTCCCTACGAGAGATGATCGATACAACAGCATCGGAGCGCTGGAGGCAGGCCAGAGCAATGCCGTGCCCCATCACGCCGCCGCCGCCCAGGATGGCGACCTTGCGTGGCCATGTCATGGCGAGACCGCGGTGAGGCGCTGCTTGATCATCTCGATCGTCTGGTCGGCATTGGTGCCAGGACCGAAGACCGCTTCAACGCCCCAACTCAGCAGCGTGGCTTCGTCTCCAGGCGAGATGACCCCACCACCGATCACGAGAGCGTCGTCGCGACCCTGGGCGGCGAGCCCGGCGATCACGTCCTCGAAGATGGGGAGGTGGCCTCCCGCCGATGTCGAGATTCCGACCACATGGACGTCCTCGTCGACGGCGGCCTGCACGACCTCCTCGGGCAGGAGGAAGTTGATGAAGATGACCTCGAGGCCGGCATCTCGCATCTTCTTGGCGACAAGGCGAACACCTCGGTCGTGGGCTTCGACCGTCGGTTTGGCGAGCAGAACTCGAATCGGCTCGCCTGGAGCGATCTCAATACTCATGTGGTGGCCTCCATCCGAGTGCACTCTTGAGTACACCCATCATCTCTCCGGTCGTCGCGTCGGCTCGCGCAGCGTCGATGGCTGCCTCGATGAGGCTGCCGTCGAGCGCAGCAAAGTCCTTCGTGGCCAGTGTCTCCGCGGCCTCTGCGAAACTCTGCATCCCCTTCTCCCAGGCGTCATTGTCTCTGCTCGCCTTGAGCTCTTCGACGCGCTCTATCGCGGTCTGCTCGACCTGAGGGTCGATCTTGAACAGGTCGGTCGGTGGCGGTTCATCGGTTTGGTACTTGTTCAAGCCCACGACTGTGCGCTCGCCGGAGTCGATGAGATCACGCCAACGCTCGGCGGACGCCTCGACTCTTCGGCGTTGCCAGCCCGATTCCTGGGCAGCGATGTAGCCACCTTGCGCCTCGATCTCCTCCACGAGCACGAGCGCAGCCTCGACGAGCTGGTTGGTGAGCGATTCCACGTAGTACGACCCGGCCAACGAATCGGAGACGGACGTGATATTGGTCTCCTCCTGGATCACCTGCTGGATCCGGAGAGCGAGCGTTGCCGCCTCCTCCGTCGGGAGGGCGAACCCCTCGTCGTAGGCGGACACCTCCATCGCCTGTACACCGGACAGGGCCGCCCCAAAGGCGTGCAGCGTCGTCCTGATCAGGTTGACGAGGGGCTGTTGCGCTGTCAGGGAGACGCCCGATGTGTGCGTGTGGATACGTACATGCATCGACCGGGGATCCTCCGCACCGAATCGCTCCTTCATTGTTGTTGCCCACATCTGACGCATGGCGCGAATCTTGCAGATCTCCTCGAAGAAGTCGTTCCCCTGGGCAAATTGGAAACCAAAGCGTGGCAGTGCCTGGTCTGCTGTGAGCCCCGACGCTATGCAGGCCCGTACGAGGTCGATTCCGTAGGCGAGCATGAACGCTATCTCTTCGACAGCGGTCGCTCCCGCCTCCTCGGCCCCGTAACCGAAGAAGTTGGTCGTGTTCCACCTGGGAACGTTCTTGACGCAGTAGTTGATCAGCTCGACCGCCAGTTTCTGGCCCTGCCGGGGAGGGAAGGCGGTCATGCCGACGTAGGCGGACTGGTGATACCAGTTCATCGAGTTGCCGCGCAATTGATCCGGTGTCAGGCCCCGATCCTCGGCGAGGGCG
The DNA here is from genome assembly GCA_964635205.1 of uncultured Acidimicrobiaceae bacterium. Lineage (GTDB taxonomy): Bacteria > Actinomycetota > Acidimicrobiia > Spongiisociales > UBA5794 > B3-G11. Next base: position 16,660 of record CAZWMX010000032.1, read on the forward strand.
ATGTACTGGGCGAGGGCCGGCACCACCTGGTAGTCGGTGATGTGGACGACGTTCATCTTCGTCAGGTCCATCCCTGCAAAGAGGCGGGCCAGATCGGCCTTCGAGTACACACCCATCCCACACTGGCCCACTCGACCCCGCGCTGCGGGATGGTCGGGATCCAAGCCTTCGTGGGAGACCAGGTCGTAAACGAGGTTGTAGAACCGCTGGCCGAAGTAGCCGATCATGCCCTGCTCGGCAAGGGTGTCCATCCGATCCCTGGTGTCCTCGGGCAACCCGTATCCGATGACGGGCTGGTTGGCCCAGTGCATCAGCTGATAGTGCGCAGGCAGGTTGCCGCGGGTGAACGGGTACGCGCCGGGGGCGCCGGTCAGATCGAGGTCGGCGATGTCGTGCGGGAAGTAAGCCGACTTGAGAGGGAGACCGGAGTATGTCCTTGGTTCGGTTGCGCGCTTGGGGGCGGCATCGCCGAACCTCGCAACGAGCTTCTCGTACTCCTTCTCCCATGTCGCGCCGGACTCTCTCGATCGAGCAAGGGTTTCGTCATCGAACACAGGCAGATTCCTTCTCTCGGGTCTCGCGATTGTAAACCTAACGAACGTCCGTTATTATAAATGCCGCCGACAGCACACGCAACCAGGGAGAGGCCATGAGCAGAGACGTCTTCCTCGTCGACGGTTTGAGGAGCCCCATCGGCAAGTTCGGAGCCTCTTTGAAGCCGTTGCGGGCCACCGAGTTCGGGTCCACCGTGGCCGCTGCCCTGCTCGATCGAGTGAACCTCGAACCCGAAGCACTCGACCTCATCATTGGGGGAATGGTCCTCCAGGACATGACTGAATCGAACCCTGCGCGCATCGTCGGCATGCGGGTGGGAGTTCCGCACGACGTGCCGGCCTTCACCGTCAACATGCAGTGCTGTTCGTCGATGGCTGCCCTGATCCAGGCGACGTACCAGATCGCTATCGGCGCAGTCGACGTGGTGATGGTCCTGGGGCTCGAGTCGATGAGCAATGCGCCGCACATGGTGCCCGGCTCGCGATGGGGGCACAAGCTCGGGAGCGGGGTTTTCCTCGACACCTTACGCGAGTGCACATTCGCCGGTTCGGGCATGTGGGGAAATCCCAACGACATGATCAATGTCGCAGAGAATCATGCCGAGGTCGACGGAATCTCGAGACAGCAGATGGACGAGTACGCCATCGTGTCACACGAACGGGCGCTCGCAGCCATCGCCGCCGGGCGCTTTGGGGATGAGGTCGTTCCGATCAAGGTTCCCTCCAGGCGCGGTTCCGTCGTCTTCGATGTCGACGAGAACCCGCGCGCCGGAACGACCGTTGAGGTCCTGGGCGAGCTCCCGAGTGTTCGGCCCGGGGGCGTCATCACAGCCGGCAACGCTGCCACTCTCAACGACGGCGCGGTAGCGGCGATCGTCGCGAGTGCCGATGCAATCAACAAGCACAACCTCGAGCCACTGGCCCGCATCCTCACAGAAGGGACCGCCATGGTCGGATGCGACCCGAATCTCATGGGCTACTCCTGCGTCGACGCCCTCAACGCAGCGCTCGCGAGAGCGGACAGGACGGTGGATGATCTCGACCTCATCGAGTGCAACGAGGGTTTTGCCGTGCAGCTCCTCGCGTGTGAGGAGATGGGTGAATGGGATCGGGAACGGCTGAACGTCGATGGCGGCTCCGTTGCCCTGGGGCATCCGGTCGGCATGTCGGGCCTGAGGATCTCTTTGCACCTTGCCAAAGCGCTGAAGCAGCGTGATCTCAGCTTCGGAGGAGCGACGGTGCCCGCGGGCTCCGGACTCGGCACTGCGGTCCTTCTGGAGAGTGTGTAGGACCTCGAGGGAGGCGACCCGCAGCTCACGTGAGCTCGAGTATGGCGAATTCGTTCGTTCCCATCACGGTGCGCGGCGAGACGAATCGGACGACCTCGACGAATCCCGCGCCCGACCACACGCGAATAGCCCGC
>CAZWMX010000033.1:0-9694 GCA_964635205.1 uncultured Acidimicrobiaceae bacterium
GGATCGAGTCCCGTCGTCGTCGTCTCGAAACCCAGGTCCTCGTAGAGATCCACCAGCTCGTCAATTCGCTCCGGATCCGTGACGGTACGCCGTTCCCACCCACCGGAAGAGAGAACCGGAGCCCGCAGGATCTGGATGCCCTCGGAGCAGTAGACGGGCTCGGTCTCCTGTGTCGTATTCACGCCGATACCGCAGCCTCGAGATCAGCTTCAGAGCTCAGTTTCTCCAGCCGTCGACGAGCCAGGATCGCGCAGCCCAGCGCAGACACGTATTGAACCATGTCTGCATCCGGCACGTTGACTTCGGCTTCAAGCATCTGGCTGACCGATCGACCCATCGTTTCGAACCTGAGGATCCCTCCGATGAGCGTGAACTCGGGTTCGGCCCTCACCCGTTTCATGAGCTGCACGGAGCGACCGGTGAGCGACTCGATGGCACCCTGCATGATGTCTGCGGGTGATGTTCCGATCGAGAGGTGGTTGATCACCTCTGACTCGGCGAAGACAGCGCACACACCCGAGATGGGAACGGGGTCTTTCGACGTTGTCATCAGCGCACTGATCTCCTGGGTGGTGTAGCCCATGTATCGCGCAGTCTTCTCCAGGAAAGCGCCTGTTCCGGCAGCACATTTGTCGTTGAGCCTGAAGGACTCAACCTGTGCAGATTCATCCACCCTGCTCGCCTTCATCGTCTGTCCGCCAATATCGAGAATTGTGCGAGTGCCGGGGAACAGGAAGCTCGCGCCCCGTGCGCTTGCCGTGAGGTCTGTCACGTGAAGATCCTTGAAGTCGACCTGGTGGCGTCCCGCACCCGTGGCGATCACATAGTTGATATCCTTCTCGTCGGCACCTGCATCCTCGAGTGCCTCGTCGTAGATCTTGCGTGCCACCTCGCGGAGCCGGAACCCCGTCGGCCCGAACGCCCTGCCGAGGATCTCGCCGTTTTCTGCTTGGACAACCGCCTTCGTGTATGTGGAACCGACGTCAAGCCCTGCGGTGATGATCACGACGTCACCTCCGCCGTACTGCCAACCGGCGTTCGCCCGGCCTTCACGTTGTCCAGTGCGAACAGAGCGGCGCCGAGCGCACCCATGTAGTGGCAGTCCTCGCTTATGTTCAACGGCTTCTCGATACGATCCTCGAGCGCCTTGACCATCCCGATGTTGCGTGTCACACCACCGGTGAACGTGACCTCATCATTGATACCGACCCGTCGCATCAACCCCGCCGATCGGGAGGCGATGGACTTGTGGACGCCCCAGAGGATGTCCTCGATCTTCTTACCCTTGCCGATCCATGCGAGAACCTCTGACTCAGCGAACACGGTGCACGTGGTGCTGATCTTGATCGGTTTCGTACTCTGGAGCGAAACCGGTCCGAGGTCATCGATAGGGATATCGAGCGCTGCTGCGGCGGCACCGAGGAAGCGACCCGTCCCCGCAGCACATTTGTCGTTCATGCAGAAGTCTGTGATCTCGCCCTTCGCGTTGACAGAGATCGCCTTGGTGTCCTGGCCCCCCATGTCAACGACGGTCCTCGTCTCTGGGAACAGGTGCACGGCGCCGCGTCCGTGACAGCTGATCTCCGTCACCTGGCTGTTCCCGAACGTCACCCTGTAGCGGCCGTAGCCGGTCCCGATGATGTACTCGACTTCTTCCTCGTCGATGCCACCGTCGAGGAGGGCGGCGACATAGGACGATTCGGCGGCCTTGATCACGTTGGCGCCCGTATCGATGAGTGAGCGACCGACGATCGCTCCGCCCTCATCGATGATGACTGCCTTGGTCTGGGTGGAGCCGACGTCGACTCCTGCTGCGTATGCCATAGTGATCACCTCACCTTTGGGTCGGCCAGAGCTTGCCGGCGGCGGGATGCGAGACCCTCGAAGAAGGCATCGACACGGTTCTTCATCTGGGCCTCTGAGACAACCCTGCGATCCATCATGTCCGACTCCATGAAGAGGCTCGGGATGCCGAGCTCATCCGTCATGTGTTTCCTGCCGTCGGCTAGCCCGGTCGAAACCGTCCGGCAGCTCTTGATCGGGTGATAGATGATGCCGTCGACATCGAAGTCCTTCGCCATGTCTGCCAGCACGATGTTCTGGTGGAACATGGAGTCCATTGCATCCCTGACGCTGACAAGAACACCCTCTGCGAGACTCGCCAACGGGTCGGCGAGGTCGTACTCGAAGCCTCGGTTCGTACCGCCTGACGCGAACCAGAGATAGGTCGAATTGACGAACGTGCCACCCCAATCCGTGAAGAGCTCGTTGAACCTGCGGAAGATCGGGTAGCAGGGAACTCCGACGAACAGCAGACGGTACTCCTCCTCGATGGTCTGACCGATTCCGTTCGCGGCCTTGTACTCCATCTCCTCGACGAGTCGTTCGAAGTAGCGTGCCCCCTCCTCTGTGCCTCTCAACCCGTTCGCAACGCCGAGGTAGATCGTGCCGTCTGTCAACGCGTTGAAAAGGGACGGTTTCGCTTCGTTGAGCTCGAGGATTCGGTTCCAGGAGCGGCTCATCGTGTTGGCGTGACCAAGCACCTCACGGAACTTGTCGATGTCGAAGTCCATGCCCGTGACCTCTTCACACAGCGTGATCAGCTCTCTCAGCTGCACCTCGACGTATGTGCGGTCGGCCTCGAAGTCGCTGTCACCCTTCCATGTTTGGAGACCTGCTTCACGCGTGCCGGGAATGTCGATGGTGAACATGGGCGTTTGGTACATGCGTTCCCATATCTCCGCCCACTTGATGTAGGTGTTGCACGCGTTGGTGAGCACCGTGATGCCGGGTTTCGGGATCTGCGCCATTGGATGCTCACCGCCCCGGAGCTGGGTCCCGACGTCGGCTTTCACGTAGCCGCAGATGTCTGGGGAGTACCCGTAGTCCTCCGCTTCCTCGAGATACTCGTGAGCAACTCTGCGCACAGCCGTTTGCAGCGAGTTGATCTCCGGGAACACGACGGGGAGGTCGAACGTCTTGAGTATCTCGTTGATGCTCCCCATGACGAATACGTAGGCTGAGAGCCCACCGCTCTTGGCTGTGGTGTCGAGCTCGGTGAACCAGTCTCTGAACAGGGCAGCACCCTCGCGATTCCCTCGTCCGACCAGTTCCTGTGTGTCTTCCAGCGTCGTCATCTCGACCTCCTCGTGATGCTGTCTGCCTTCATGCGAAAAGCAGGTTCTCGACGAACGTCTCGACCTGTAGCTCGAGCTGATCGAAGGAACTCATGTTCTCCTCGAATTCACTGACGAAATATGCGATTCCCTCCTCATCGAGGGCGTGGGTATAGGTGACCTGTTCTTCGAGGCCCGGCTCGCACATCTTTGCCGCTGCGAGGATCGCTGCGTCCGCCTGCGAGCCACGGATTCGCTCGATGAGCATGCCCTCCTTCGGCTTGCGGAGATCGTGCTGCACAGGGCTGTACGAGGATCGTTCGAGATACGACTCGGCGAGCTGTCTGAGCGGTGAGCCGTCTGTTGGTACGTCGCTGGTGAGGTATCGCAGGCCGATCATGAAGTCGTCATCAACGACATAGCAGGTTCGCCCGAGCATCCGGATGAGATCGAAGGGAGGCTGCTCACAGAATCCACCCTCGAACACGACACGGATACGGTCCTCTCGTTTCAGATCGCGTTCCTTGATCAGCGGAACGAGCGTCCCGAGCAGTTCATTGTGCTCTTCGCGGGGGATCATCCCTGCAAGAGCGACCAGCGCATATGCATCCTCCGCAGCGATCAGCCATGGCTTTGCCCGCTTGATGTCGTACAGCTCACGAATGAGCCTCCGGTTCTCGTTGAAAACCGCGATCGACCCACGCAGAGCCTCTTCGGTGATCTCGACGCCTGCAACGTCCTGTGTGACCCTTCTGATCCTGTCGTACTCATGTTCGAGATAGTCGGCGCTGCCTGAGGAGTTCGGATTCTGGGGGAGATAAAGAATCTGGCACGGATAGTCCGTGTTGCGGCCCCAGATTGCGGCGAGGTTCCTGGCCGCATCACAGATCGGGTGGGACACGAACATCTCCATCGGAATCTGGTCGCTCAAAGCCATCTCGAGCGACGTCTTGAGGATCGAGCAGAGGTACGAGCCAAAATGGGAGTCTGCCAGGTTCGGCTCCATCGGCGCACCACGCACCTTGAACGGCAGCATGCCTGCTGCGTGGATGATCTCCTCGGGGAAATAGACCTGGAAGTGACCAGCCACCTTTCCGCCTTCGTCACGCCAACGCTGCACGGTCTCGAAATCAGGAGATTCGACCATGTCTCTGCACTCACCAAGTGCATCATCGAGCGATTTGTCGCGCCATTCGGTGAAGACCCTTGTGGCCGTGAGCGTCATTGTGTCCCTCCAGTCGGTTTGGCAACTGCTCCATCGAAGAACAGATCGAGTACGTGATCGAGTCGCGAAGACGTGTTCCCGAGTACGTCGTAGGCGTACTGGCTGACGACAACCTCCACCAACGCCACGAACGACCACGAGAGGATCCGCGGGTCTCCCTCGGCCAGCTCGCCATCGTTGATCCCATCTCTGATGATCGCTTCGATCTGTTCCGGCAGGGCAAGTTGATAGGCCCGAACGAGACGGTCGCGATCATCACCTGTGAACGTGTTGATGTCGCGCCGGACGAGGCGGGTGAGTTGACGCTCTTCGTCGGGCAACCCGAGGAAGTCTCTGGTCAGCCGAGCGAGGCGCTCGCGGCACGTGCCGGACGAAGCTACCGCCTGTTCGAAGAGTCTGCGTTTGCGTTCGAGGTCGTCCAGCATCATCGACGCGTAGAGATTCTCTTTGCTCGGGAAGTGGTGGTAGAGACCACCCTTGGTCACCCCTGCGGCGCCTGCGATCATGTCTGTGGTGACATCCGCATAGTTCTTGGCGACGAACAAAGTCCTGGCCGCGGCGATGATCCTTGCCGATGTTGCCTCTGATCTGGTGAGTATCTGTGTGGTGTTCTGTGTCATTCGCATTCACCGACCGACTGACCGGTCGGTTTCATCTTACCTCCTGGCCGGTGTGTGTGTCAACAGCTGCGTATCTCGGATATCGGATGCCGGATCTCGGACAGCCAACGACAGAACCAGGGACTGAGAATCCGCCCTACAGGGCTTCCTCGTGAGCGATCGGGATCGGTGTCAGATCGTCGGCGGGGTCGAACCCGAACACGCGTGAGTAGAAGTAGAGCTCTGCTTCGAGAGGTCGCTCGATGTCGCGAAGACCAACCACCGACTCCGTGAGCATCGATGCCTTGATCGACGAAGCCCACGATCCGAACGGAGCAACAGTTGTCATGGGCTCTCAGCCGGAATCGGCCCATTCAAGGTCGAATCCGACCCTGTTCGGGTGGGCATGACCGTTCGTACAAACGATTCGCTCCATCGTATTCGATTCAAGGATCTCCTGCTCTGCAACGAACACCGGACGTTCTTCACCCGAACGCCAGCTCACGACCTTGTGGGATTCGGTGGCTGTGGTCTGGAGCCGTATGTCACGGGTTCCACACGCTGGGCATGCGGTTACGTCCATTACTGCTCCTCCCCTTCGAGCTGTCTCCGGAGCCGTTCCTGGACGATCGTGGAGGTCAGGTCGGCTCGGGAGCGTTCGATGAGCGACCGAGCGACGTCCGTTGTTCGTCTGAGACCAGATGTCATCCCATCGGGATAGTCAAGGGATGTGAGCAGATCGTGCACGGCCTCCATGTCCTCGAACGTGGCTTCGGCGCCTTCGAGGTCACCCTTGCGGAGCTGATCGAGCAACCTCCGGCGTTGCTCCCCCACCGCCTCCCCGAGACCCTTGAGGTACGGAACAGCATGAATGCCGAGAGCCGTCGGAGATGGCAGCGGCTCGTGGGCGAGAAGAGCTGCCGTGAGTTCCGCCTCTGCGTACTCCTTGACCGCGTCGTAGAAGAAACCGGCGTGATAGATGTCCCAATGACCCTCGAGACCGGCCTCGGCCTCAGCGATCAGTCCCTTGACCTCATCCATGAGCTCTCGCGCCAGAACCGGCTCACCTCGGTGAAGAGCGCGAATCGCGTTCGCCGAGTTCCGGATGATCGGACGGCTGTTCTTGAGTGACAGTTCCCTCGCCGCATACTTCGTGTCGAGCTCGGCGCGAACCCCGGATTCGATGGAGGAGAGGTCGAGGGGAGCAGCCATCACCTATCCGGCGATGACGCGGACCGTCAAAGTCTCTTCGTGCTCCGGAACGGCAGTGAGAACGACAGGAGCAACCACCGGCTGGGCGGATTCGATCGGCACAACCGTGGCCCTGGGCACGAATTTCTGCTGCTTCGTATGGAGCAGAAGTGTGACGTATCCGGCGAACGCGACATCAACGGCGACGGTGAGCCAGAGCCAGGCGATCGAACCGGTCCACGTTGCCACGACCAGCGTCAGGAACGCTGTCGCCGCAAGTCCGATGAGGACGCGCTGTCGCTTCAGCTGAGCGTGTCGCCGAACGTAAGCCTCTCCATCCGGCTGCGCGGATGCAACCTGCTGCAGGAGCTTCTTCGTGCGCGCAAAGTCCCGCGTCGTTGTCTTCGGGGCGCGGCTGCGATGGTCGAAGAACGACGGCAGGAGGAATGCAGCCCACAGTCCTGCGATGAGGATGGCTACGACATAGAACATCTGTTGCGTTCTCTCTTACTCCGCCAGCGACTCGATCGTATACACGACCGACGTTCTTCAGGGGGATTTGGCAGGCGATTCAGAGCTGATCGCACATTCTGGTCTTGTTTGTTGCCCGTACAAACTCCCATGACGCGACAGAGGATAGGCAGATCTCAGTCGTGACGACCGAAGTTTCCACTTGCAAGGTCGACGGCGTGAACCAAGACGGGCCCGACCACGTCGAATCCCTCTGCTACCGCCTTGGGTGATCCAGGCATGTTGACGATGAGGCAACTGCCCCTGAGCCCGCTCACTCCTCGAGAGAGCATGCCGAACGGTACCTTCCCGAACGTGTCCGCTCGCATCGCTTCAGAGATCCCCTGGACTTCTCTGTCGATCACCGACCGGGTGCCTTCGGGTGTCAGGTCGCGAGGGCTGAGCCCCGTGCCACCGGTGGTGACGATGAGCGACACCTGGTCGGCGAGCCGCGTAAGAGCGCGGGCGACCGTATCGATGCCATCGGCGATGACCACCGACTCGGCAACGGTGAAGCCGAGGCCTTCGAGGGCAGCGACTGCGATCGCACCGGAAGTATCTGTCGCAGTTCCTGCTTCGACGGAGTCCGATACCGTGACGACTGCTGCCCTCCTGTCAGCCACGGCGCCAGTCTCCAGACTTTCCACCGGACTTCGACACGAGACGAACCGCTTCCACCGATGTAGAACGGTCGATCCCCTTGACCATGTCATACAACGCAAGCGCACCAACGGCGGCCCCGGTCATCGCCTCCATCTCGACACCCGTTCTGGCCTCGACCCCAACGAGTACCTCGATCCGGGCACCAGATTCAACAGGTTCTATCCCAACCGTCACCCGGTCGATGGCGAGTGGGTGACAGAGCGGAATGAGGTCCGGAGTTCGTTTTGTGGCCTGGATCGCGGCGATACGGATGGTCGCAAGAGCGTCTCCCTTCTCGAGCTCATCAGCGAACAGCTTCCGTGATGTCTCTGCTGCCATCGAGACGAAGGCCTCAGCAACAGCCACGCGCACCGTCACGGGTTTCCCCCCAACATCAACCATGTGCACATTGCCGCGGTCATCAAGATGGTTGAACTCACTCATCGATACTGCGCCCTTCCGGCCATCGGAACATCTCAAGTGTGACAGCGTCGCCCGCAGACAGCGAACCGGTTCCGACAGGGATGACCGCGAATGCCTCTGCGTTCGCCAGGGAAGAGTGCATGTTCGACTCCTGACCCCCTGATCGCACGGCGACAAACGACCCGTCCGTATCGTGAGCAAGAAGCACCCGTAGGAACACGGCTTTGGATTCACTCGCGTGGACATCCTCGCCCATCGTGCCGGTGATCCGGGTCCGAAGAAGGTTCGAGGCACCCATCATGTGAAGCAGTGCGGGTCGCACGAACTGCTCAAAGGAGACGAACGTCGAAACGGGATTACCGGGTAGCCCGAACAACGGCACACCGTTGATCGCTCCGAATGCGAACGGCTTGCCGGGCTGCATCGCAACCTTCCAGAAGTCCACACTGCCGAGCTCCCCGAGGATCTGCTTGACATAGTCGTAGTCCCCCATCGACACACCACCGGTGGAGATCACAACGTCGGCTCTGGACGCCGCCTCTTCGTAGGCTGCCCTGAGCGCCTCGGGGTCGTCTCCGATGATGCCCAGGTCGACCACCGGAACACCGAGGTCGGTGAGCACGGAGCGCAGCAGCACCCGGTTCGAATCCCTGATCGTGCCGGGTGCGAGAGTCTCTGTGGACGGGTCAACGATTTCGTCGCCCGTTGACATGATCGCAACCCTCGGCATCACGGCCACGATCGGATCGACGCCGGCGCTCGCAAGACTCGCAACATGACGGGAGGTGAGTCTGATCCCTTTGTCGACTATGACGTCCCCCCGGGCCATGTCGCCACCGGCGGACCGCACGTTCTCTCCAGAATCGGCCGATGTTCGGATCGTCACGCGTTCCGGGCCGCTCGACTCTGTGTCCTCGACCCTGACGACGGCGTCCGCACCTTCGGGCATCGGTGCACCCGTCATGATTCGCGTAGCTGTTCCCGACCCAACACCCATCGTCGGCACCGAGCCCGCTGCAACGTCCTCGTTTACCAGCAGCGCGACCGGCGTTGCCTCGGTATCTGCCGCGATGACGGCGTATCCATCCATTGCAGAGTTGTCGAACGGCGGGAGCGCCTCGCGGGCGATTGCAGGTTCGGCAGTGACTCTGCCAAGGCTCTCGGTCATCGGAACTCTCACCGCAGCGAGCTTTGGCATGGTCGATAACACATCGGCACGGGCCTCATCGAGTGGCTTCATCCGGTCACCTTCTGTTCACTTGATGTGATCAATCGTTTGATGTTGCTTGCGTGTCGTACGAGCACGAACAGTGCGATCACCGATGCCCATAGGAGTTCCGTGTTCGACCGACCGGCAAGCCACAGCGCCGGCACGAGAAGGACCATCACGGTGATCGAGGCAATCGATGCGGTCCTCCAAACAACAACCATCACGATCCATAGGAGCCCAAGTACAACACCGGCCACCGGGGCCAGGTAGATGATCCCGCCGAGCGCCGTGGCCACACTCTTGCCACCCTTGAAGCTGTGCCAGATCGGGAAGGTGTGTCCTGCAACGGCTGCGAGTAGCGTGACATAACCAACTTCTGGTCCGGCGACGGCAACACCGATCCCTGCGGCCGCGGCACCCTTGAGTCCGTCGCCAACCAGGACCACAACAGCCGCCTGTTTTCCAAGCACTCGCATGACGTTCGAGGCGCCGGGATTCCCTGAGCCCTGGGACCGGATGTCGACGCCTCGCGCGGTGGCGACGAGGATGCCGAAACTCACGCTCCCGAGCAGGTACGAGGCGAGAAGGGCAAACGGGATCGTTACGACTGACGACACGGGACAAGTGTAGGAACCGCACAAGTCGGAGAATTCGAGATGCCCCTTCCATCCTGTGGGTGTGGCTGCAAGACTTCCAGGAGGAAGCCCTCCTCGTGAGCAGCGCGGGAACCCCCACCTTTTCCCCTCCTTGCGGTGCACATACAACGGGGAGGGTTTCC
>CAZWMX010000033.1:9794-16646 GCA_964635205.1 uncultured Acidimicrobiaceae bacterium
AGAACGGGCAAGGGGGTTCTATCGCGTGCGTAGAGTCGATACGTTGTTCGTGTGCTCTGGTTTGGTCGACCTCCCTATCTGCGGTGGATCGCCGCTACGTCTCTTGTCGTTGCTGCCTTCCTATGGGATATCTCAGAGCGTGCCACGGAGCCGTTTCCTTTCGCGGCTGTGGATCTGACCCGGGGACAGTTCCTTTCTCCGGAGGACATCGAGTGGCGGTCGGTACCTACCGGCTCACTGGTGATGCCGAATCTCACAGGAGCTTCGGCGGTTACGACAATTCGCTCAGGTGATCCCATCGTGCCGTCACTCGTATCTGCCACCTCGCCGATACCTTCGGATTCGTGGGCTGTCCCGGTTCCCCTTCCTCTGGGAGCCGGTCCCGGCATGTCCGTGCGCCTCGTGTTCGCGGACGGATCTGCGATATCGGGAGTCATCGTTCAGCCGGCGACCGAAGACACCCTGGGCCTGATCTCGGAAGGCCTCGTGGCGGTTTCGGGAGACGTAGCCAACTCCGTCGCTCTGGCAACGGCCAACGGCGATCTCATCGTGCTCATCGAGCCCTGATCAGAGAAGGTAGATCGCGATGGAGCCGAACGTGACGCAATAGAGACCGAATGGGGCAAGCCCAACACGCGTGAGAAGCCTGAGCAGAACCGCGATGGCCGCATACCCAGACAGTCCGGCAACGATGACACCGGCCCACACCGTTGAAGGGATCGACTCACCCGCCTGCAGGACATCGACGACCTCGAACAAGCCGGCGCCGGCAATGGCAAGAATCCCAAGAAGGAAAGCGAATCGTGCAGCCTCTCTTCGCTCCATGCCACGAGCGAGACCAGATGAAATCGTCATTCCCGAACGCGAGATTCCGGGGATGAGGGCAAGCGCTTGCGCCAAACCGATCAGAAGGCCATCGAGCGGACCGATGTCCTCCGTTCGCCTGTCACCAAGGCGCAGCTGCGTGGTCGCCAGCAGCACGACGCCGGTGGCGACCAACATGTATGCCACCTTCTTCGGCTCCGAGATCAACTCCTCGATCTTGTCCGAGAACAAGAGCCCGAGTATCACCGCGGGAACCGTTCCGATGACGATCAACGTGATGAGCCTTCGAGCCGGCCGATCGAATCTGGCCATACGAGCGATGTCCGATCGGTAGTAAGCCAGCACCGCGGCCAACGTGCCCAAATGGAGCATCGCGGTGGTTGCGAGATCGGGTCCCGGACGATCGAACAGCGCCGGAATCAGCACGAGATGCCCACTCGATGAGACGGGCAAGAACTCGGTCAGGCCTTGGATCAGGCCCCAGATGATCGCGTCAAGCATCCGGTGAGCTTAGGGCCGGCTCACATCCCAGCTTGTTCGTGTTCTGGTACGGCTGCTCGAGCGATCCGACGCGAGAAGTAGTACACCCGCTTGAGATTGGTGATCACATCCGTCTCGAATCGGTAGGTCGCTATCCGGTTCGGTTCGTCGGCAACAAGACGTTGCACCTGATGGCTCGTCACGTCTCGTTCCAGGTCGCGGATCTCTGCCTTCATGCCGGCCACTGCTCGAGCTGCGCCCTGGTTCTGCTGCGTAACCGCGATGAGTGCCATCTCGAATGCCACGACAACGGACCTGTGATAGTCCTCGATCAGCCCACGCGTCCGAGGGCTCACGTCGATTGCCTCCTCGATCTTCTGATATCCGAGCGCGACGAGATTCCGTTCCACAAGATCACCGATCGCCTCGAGAGCGTTCGTTGCCTCGAGCAGATCCATGAGTTCGGCGCTCGATTCCTCGCTCAGTTGTTGTTGCGAAATCCGTCCGAGGTATTCCAGGACAATGCCGTGGAGAGAGTCCACCTCGTCATCCCTCTCCTCCACGTCCGCCATCGTGTCGATGTCACCGTCGAGGATTGCAGGAAGTACATCGACGAGCATCCCTTGAACCCGTGAGGCCATCCGGAGCATCTCCATTCGTGCCTTTGCGAGGGCAATACCGGGCGTCCGAAGCAATCCGAAATCGACATACTTGGGTGCGATCGCACCTACCTGGGGCCTATCTGGCGTGATCCGCGTGACAAACGCGGCGAACTGGTTCACGAACGGCAAGAAGACAAGCGCGTTCACTACGTTGAAGATCGTATGTGCGTTAGCGATCTCTCGAGGCGTGCCTCCTCCAACAGACGACACCCACGATGCCAGGACGCCTACCAACGGCAACCAGATGATGACACCGATGACGTTGAACAGGAGGTGGGCAACGGCGGCACGTTGGGCATCGCGGGGTTTGCCGATGGCTGCGAGTAGCGCCGTCACCGATGTTCCGATATTGGCGCCGAGAACCAACCCGATACCTGCCTCGAGAGAGATCAGCCCTTGGGCCGCGAGCACGATGACGACACCCGTCGTGGCGGACGAAGACTGCACGAACGCGGTAAACGCCAACCCGACGAGGATGGCGATGAAAGGATTGTCGAGCGCCTTCATCGCGTCGATGAACGGTTCATACGTCCTCAGCGGACTCATCGCGTCACCCATCACGACCATCCCGAAGAACACGAGCCCAAGACCCGTGATGGCAACTCCCTGAGTGCGCCGACTCTCGCGCTTAGCGAGAGATGAGACGGCGAACCCAGCCGCGACGAAGCCCAGCGCCCAGGTCGTGACGTTGAAGGCAATGATCTGCGCGGTGATGGTCGTACCGATGTTCGAACCGATGATCACAGGAATCGACTGAACGAACGTCATGAGACCTGCGGAGATGAACCCGACAATCAGCACGGTGGTCACCGATGAGGACTGCACAACCGCAGTGATTCCCGCTCCGGTGAACAAACCAACAAAGCGGTTCGAAGTGAGCCGGTCAAGTACGCGGCGGGCCCGATCGCCCACGATCAGCCGAAGCGCTTCGGTCATCCGCTCCATACCGATGAGGAAGAGCGCAAGACCGCCGAGCAATCCGAAGATCAACGTTCCCCATGCAACGGAGTCCGTTGTCTCGGTGACAACCTCAGCCGCTTGCAGGAGCACAGACACTATTGGCCGTACGCAGAGGAGACCCTGAGCTGTTCTGCGATCTTGACGTTCACAAGCGCGGGAACGCCCGACTCCTGGGCGCGCTCGAGCGCGGGTCGGATCTCCGATGGTTTCTCAACAAGCTCGCCGTAGCCACCGAGTCCTTCGACGATCTTCTCGTACGGTCGGAATCCGATCTCGGACAGGAACACGCTGTCCGGGTGCATCATGCGGTGGATCGCCTTGATGTTGTTCCAGGCACCGTCATTGCCGATCACTCCGACCACAGGGAGGTTGTGACGGATGAGCGTGTCATACTCCATACCGTTGAAGCCGAACGAGCCATCGCCGTAGACGATGCCGACGCGGGTATCGGGTTCCACAGACTTTGCGGCCAGAGCGAAAGGTGCCCCGACACCGAGACAACCGAATGGTCCGGGGTCGAGGAGACCTCCGGGTCGTGACGTCTGGAGCCACTTTGCCGTCGTCGAGACGATATCGCCGCCGTCTGCAGCGACGATCGCGTCGTCACCGAAGAAGTCGCCAACCTCTCGGGCGAAACGCTCAGGGTGGATCGGATCGGCGTCCGAGAGGGACAGTTCGTAGGCGGCATCCTGCTTCGCCTTCTCCGCGGCTCTCATCTCGGCGGTCCACTCCGGGTCCTCCGTTCGTCCAAGGTCACCGAGGCGCCCGGCGAGCTGGGCTACGACCGTGCCGGGGTCCGCAACGACACCGACCTTGGCATCGCGATTCCAACCGATCTTCGATGGATCTGCGTCGATCTGAATGACCGTCGCGTCCGGGTTGATCTTCTTGCCGAAGCCGGTGCGAAAATCCCAATCGACACCAAGGGCCAGGATCACGTCAGCATCTCTCAACGCAGCACTCCTCGCTCGGTTACCGAGATAGGGGTGGCCGAATGGCAGGGAACCCCTGGCGAGGCTGTTGAGATAGGTCGGTGCCTTGTAGCCGCTCACGAACTCGTCGAATGACTCGACGAAGCCGGGCTGTTGGGTCCAGCGAAGACCCGTTCCTCCAAAGACAACGGGCTTCGTTGCACTCCTGAGGAGGTCTACGATCTCTTCGAGGGTCTCTTCAGCCACACCGGCGGGGCGGTTCGCCCGGAAGTCCTCCGGCCACGTGATCGCATCCTCTTCAACCAGTGCTCCCGAGACGTCCCACGGAGTGTCGAGGAACACCGGACCGCCGCGGTTGGTGAAGGCATGTCGTGCAGCGGTGGCGATGTACTCGGGATACCTGCCTGCGTTCCACGCTGTGTCGGACCAGCGCGTGATCGAATGGAAGATCTGTGGGTGGTCCATCTCCTGAAGCCCACCCTTGAGATCCTCTGTCGTGAGGTGGCGACCACCGATGAGGAGCATCGGACTGTTCGCAAAGAAGGCGTTCGCCACTCCGGTGACGGCATCGGTCACTCCCGGACCTGCGGTCACGAGTGCAACACCGAGTTTGCCCGTGAGACGAGCGTATGCATCGGCAGCGTGGGCGGCGGCCTGCTCGTGTCGAACATCGACGACATTCATGCCCTCGGCGACGCAGCCATCCATGATCGCCATGATGTGGCCACCGGTGAGTGTGAACACGGTGTCCACACCCTGGGCCTTGAGCGCCCGTGCGATCACCCGACCGCCAGTAATGCGTGCCATGTCTTCTCCGTAGACGGTAGACCGTAGACCGTAGACCGTAGACCGTAGACCGTAGACCGTAAACCGTAAACCGTAAACCGACTTCGGTGAAGAGTGAAAACGGGCAATCGGTTATCGGTTATCGGTTATCGGTTGTCGGCGCGGTTCCCGGCATAATCGTCGTCCCCACCTTGTTGCATATCTGAACCGCGACATAGGATTTCAATGTTCAAGAAGAAACCAAAGGCACGCAAGGTCACCCACCTCGGTGAGATCGACGAACTCACCAAGAGCGGTAAGCCGGTGCTCATCGACTTCTACCAAGTCGGCTGCGCACCCTGCCAGGTGATGGACGGCATATTCAATGAGCTCGCCCGCGAGTACGGCACATCGGCACACGTCGTCAAGGCCGACATCGGGAACATGCCAGACGCCGTGAACCAGTTCAAGATCCGTTCGACGCCGACCTTGGTCCTTCTCGGGACGGCACCTCCAAAGAAGGCGAAGAAGGGCAAGAACCGACAAGGCGGCAAGCTGTCGAATCAGCGCCCTATCACACAGAGATGGCGCGCATCAGGCCTTGTCCAGAAGGACCAGCTCACCAGGCTCCTCGAATCGAACGGTGCGACCCGCGTCACCACGTGATCCCAGGACTCTGGCGTAGAAAGCGGCACGAACTCGTGCGAAATCTACGCAAGAGTCCAAGGGTCTTCAATCTGGGGTCGGGGTGTGGCACGGTGGCTGAGTGGAAGATCGAGAACGACTCCTCGCCGCTGTCGCCCGGGACCAGCGAGGCGTGTTCACAACGAAACAGGCCGCAGCGATCGGGTTCTCGAGCCGAGCAGTTCGTGACAGGGTTCGCCGCGGCACGCTCGAACGTGTTCATCCCGGTGTGTATGGGTTTCCGAGCTCCGAAGAGACGTGGCATCGGTCGGCGATCGCTGCGGTGTTATCTGCCGCGGAACCGGCTGCTGCGTCTCACCTGACAGCTGCGTACCTGTGGGGCATGGTGTCCCGTCAACCCGATGCCGTCGAGATCGTTGCCCGGCGACATGAGCGCGTCCACCGGGAACCGTTCACCTTGCACGAATCGAAGGATCTCCTCGAATCGGATATCGTCGAGCTGGACGGCATACCGGTGACAACTGCAGTCCGCACGGTGGTGGACCTTGGCGCTTCAGCGCCACCGTGGCTCGTCGAACGATGCCTCGACACGGGCCTGCGAAAGGAGCTCTTCACAGCGTGGCAGGTCAGGTGCTTCATCGCTCGAGTTGCCCGACCGGGTCGAACGGGTGTCGGCACGATCAGGCCACTCGTCGAGGAACGACTCGTGTGGGACACCATCACTGAAAGCGACCTCGAGGACCTCTTCCGATCGGTCATCAGCTCCTTGCCGTTCCCCATGCCGGATCCCCAGTACAAGCTGTTCAAACCATCCGGGGAATTCATTGGGAGGTTCGACTTTGCGTACGCAACGCGAATGGCACTCATCGAGACCGACAGCGAGGCTTACCACATGGACCCAGTGTCATTCCAGCGGGATCGAGAGAAGCAGAACGAAGCCCACGCTCTCGGTTGGACGGTCTACCGTTTCACATGGCGCCAACTCATCGACGACCCCGACTCCGTCCGAGTCATCATCACTACCATCTGGACCGACTGACAGGACTCTGGCGTAGATTCCGCACGAGATCGTGTGCGGAATCTACGCCAGAGTCCAAAGGGCGGGGATTCGCGCCAGACGTGAACGGGTTCGGTCTCAGGTACACTGCCTGCCGATAGCAGTCCAACGAAAGGACCATCCGTGGCCACGTTTCTAAGCGAAGATCACTTCAACGCTGCTCGCGAAGGGCTCAAGTCCGATCCAGGTTTCCAGAACGCGATCGCCAATGTCGACCTGTCCGTTCAGTTCGACGTATCGGGCGCGCCAGAGGGCGATGTGACCTACTATCTCGCGGTTGCCGACGGATCCGTGGACACGCAGCTCGGACCACTCGATGGTGCGGATGTGACCGTGTCCTCAGACTACGAGACCTCCCAGGCGATCTCGAAGGGTGAGCTCAACGTACAGATGGCGTTCATGACAGGCAAGATCAAGGTCGGGGGCAACATGGCCAAGATCATGATGCACCAGGGTGTTCTCAACGAGTACGCACGAGTGCTATCCGGTCTCGACATCGAGTATTAGCCAGGCATCAGGCGTCAGG
>CAZWMX010000033.1:16746-18281 GCA_964635205.1 uncultured Acidimicrobiaceae bacterium
TGTTCGTACTTCGTGATACGTACTACGTACTACCGCGAAGCTCTGCTTCGCTCAGCCTGGCTTCACGGCATCCTTGAATCCCTTACCAGCCTTGAACGCCGGGACCCTCGTCGCTGCGACGTAGATCGGCTCGCCGGTCTGCGGGTTCCGAGCCGTACGAGCCGCGCGGTTGCGTGCCTCAAACGTACCGAAGCCTGTGATCTGGACCTTGCCGGTGGCAACGACTGCGCCGACGATTACGTCGA
This sequence comes from uncultured Acidimicrobiaceae bacterium, assembly GCA_964635205.1. Classification (GTDB taxonomy): domain Bacteria; phylum Actinomycetota; class Acidimicrobiia; order Spongiisociales; family UBA5794; genus B3-G11. The sequence goes on from CAZWMX010000033.1 coordinate 16,992, forward strand.
GCGTCTCGTTGACCATCTTGTCAGCCAAAGCCTTCGACTCGCCTGAGTTGCGAGCCACGGCCTCGATCAGTTCGCCCTTGTTCATTGGGAAACCTCCTCTGTCCACGACGTTCGTGGATCGAATAACACGGTTGTAACTCTACCCAGTACCCGTTACTTCGGCAACAATAGGCGTTTATCGACTGCCGCACGAACGCGAATTGGGTAAAGTACCTGCCGGACCCGGAGGCAGCCACTTGAAGAAGAACTGGACGAAGATCGCGCTCGCACTCGGTCCGGCGATCATGATCGCGTCGGTAGCCTGGGAATACGCGAGGACGAGTTCGGACTACAACTACCTGGTTCAGCCCTGGGCACTCCGCGGCTACGACACCGTGCACGGCTGGATCATCGTCGTCGCTGGTGTCTTGTTACTCATCGGTGGGTTGTTCACGTCGATGGAGCGATCGATGCAGCCCAAGTATTCGGCGCTCATCGTTGGATACATCGTCATCGGCACCACCGGGTTCGCCGCGTACTTCGCCAAGGACACGGTGACGATCAACTTGAGCACTGTGACGAACGTCATCCTTTCACTCCTTCTTGCGGCCTCTCTCGCCCTCGCTCTTCGCAGCTTGCTCGGTGGATCCAACAAGTGGTTCAAGAGGGCGCTTCTCACGTTCATACCGTTGTTCCTCGCCTTCTTCTTCCTGTTCGGCGCGACGATCGCTGGGAACCCCGTCTCGCTTCCGACGTGGGCGCTCGTCTTCCTTGTGTTTCTCGCCCTCGGCGCTCTTTCGATCACCATCAAGCCGATGGACATGGGCGCCAACCGCATGATGATCATCGCTTCCGTTGTTGCTGGGTTCGTCGTACTGCTCTCGGCTGGTGCGATCCGTCAGACGCTGATCAACATCCAGGTGACAACCGACCAGGGCAACGGTGTCGTCGGTATCGCTGCTCAGTACAAGGACACCCAGGCGGCGGGTGGATGGTGGCTGGCCGGATTCGGAACAACCGTCATGTTCGTTGGCGCCGTTGGGCTGTGGGCGAAACGAAGAGACATCGTTGCGGCAATCGCCCGCGCGAAAAGGCAGCGAGCGGCGGCCGAGACGTCGGCGAAAGAGATCGCAGACGCCGCTGAGGCCTACGCCCGCGAACACGAGGGAGCATCAGCGAGCTGATGCTCCTGTATGCCGTAGTACGTATTACGTAGTACGAGAAGTGCCCCGGCGATACCGGGCCCCCTCTCTTTCTTCTTCCCTGGAACCTGAAACCTGATCAGTAATCGATCTCTTCGAGGTCGGCGAC
>CAZWMX010000034.1:0-5425 GCA_964635205.1 uncultured Acidimicrobiaceae bacterium
GGAGATGGGTCGACTGGGTAGTCGGCATTGTGCTCGCAGCTGCCGTTCTGGGGCTTCTCCTGGTCATCGGTCCTCCGGGGTCGGCGTATCGCACCAACGAAGCATTCGCCGTCTGTTGGGAAGATGCGGCCGGCCAGGAGCTTGTCGGTGAGGAGTTCTTCGTACTGGTGGTCGAGTGCAAGACGCAGTACTGCCCTCCCCGATGGGAGCCGTCACGCTTGGAGAAGGCCGGTCTGTTCCTTCAGACCAGACTGAGTGGCAACGACGGTCCGTCGTGCACTGATCCACCCGAGTTGGGAGACATACTCCTGCCGTGAGCACGTGAGGAACCCGAGAGAGCATTGATTCCGGTGTCAATAGCGTCGGTAGCGGGCGACGATCTCGTCGAGGGTCTTCTTCAGTCCACTCGGACGACTGGTGGCGCGTTCCACGTCCCATCGAGAGCGGCCGGCTTGGGCCAGTACATCCTGAGGGCGAGATAGAAACGTCCGTCGGGTGTCGGGAGCCAGTTCGCGCGTTCGGTGGGGTCGGTCGGCTCGTCCCGTTGCATCGTGATCGTGAGCCGACCTGCGTCATCCTCGATGAGTCCCTCGGTCGTAGCATTGATCAGATACCGGTCGATCGCGTTCTCAACGAGGTACCCGGCCGTTCCGTCGTACGACGTGTCGTACATGGTCACCGACCAGAAGGCGTTCACCGGTGGCTTCGTCTCGAAGGTCACCTGGTACTTGCCATTGCCGTCGAACGGATTGCCATCGACATCGCCTCGCGCCATCGGATAGTGGGCCTCGATGCGATCGTTGCCTCCCCACCCAATCATGGCAGCCGCGGCTCGTTTCATGTAGTCGTCGCCATAGAACTCGCGATTACCGAAGGGGTCCATGGTCATCCAGCCGTTGACGTTCACACCCATCGACTCTGAGGCTTCCGCCATCCTGGCTCTGGCCTCCGAGACTCCGTTCCCAAGCGCTTCTCGGGTCTCCGTGCTCAACCCGTCCGGATCGAAGGGGAGGCCGTGTCCGATGCCGACGGTCGCAAAGCGTTCGAACATCTCGATCTCGTCGGGATGTGGCGGTTCGCCCAGAGTCAGCAGCTTGTTGACATATTCGATGAACCGTTCGTCCCTGGATGCGCTGTCGTCCCAGGCCGGCCAGTCGAAAGGCTCCAGAACAGGAGCTTCACCTCCCTGATACACCTCGAGGGGTTCCAGTCTGTACTGCGCCATGACTTCGGCGAGTGCGGGCTGATCATCGGCGCCCAACAACTGGCTGCGCCCGATCAGGAACACGAGGTCGGTCTCGAACCGGAACGAAGACGTGAAACCGTCGGGTATGTCGCCATCCCAGCGCGGACCAACAAGGAGATAGGATCCGGCGTCTGAGCCGGTGGCCCTGCTCCCGATGAACAGTTCGTTGTATCCGAACAGATCCTCGAACTGCATCACGTAGTAGCGGCCCGTGACCTCGGGGACCGTCAGCACCACAGGGCCAGCCCGCAGATCCAACAACGCGAATGAGTACGGTGTGTCTGCGTTGGGGCTGATGACCTCCTTGAAGGTGTGGTCAAGAGTGGCCGCCTCACCGTACGGGCCCTGATTCGCCGGGCCCGCATAGGCAGGCGATGCAGGCTGGAGAAACGTCGCGTACCCGTACCGATACCCCATCAGCATCGGGAATGCCCAGACGTAGGCTTCTTCGGCGATCGCCGCGATCTCCTCAGGTGTTCTTTCCTGTTGCATTGTTCCTCGTTTCCATTCTCCGTGAACCCGACCGATTGAACGTCCCTGGCGACGCATGGCGGGGCGCCATGTACGCGCGGCGGAGTTCTTTGCGCGGAGCGGTTCGTGGTGTTAAACCCACACAGCCCGGCGGGCGTGAACAGTGCCGTATGTTACGAACCCTCGGTGTCAAGTGGGACGTTGGACCACCGGACACGGTCGACCTTGGGCCGAACACACCAATACCCGAAGTTCGCGAGCTCATCGAGGATTGCCACAAGCTGGTCGTGGAAACGCTAACGAAGGAGCTGAGAACCGAGCTCGGTCCGGCTGCCACCCGAACTCGCTCAGTGTCAACTGGTACATCGCTTCGCTCCCATCCGGCCAGACCTGGATTTGGCATCAAACGATCCTACGCAACCATCCGGTGTTCGACGGGTTCGCCGCTTCGGAGGAGGGATCGCTCACAGCCCCGTCGACGAGGTCGCGCCTTCGAGTTTGGTGTCGAACCAGTCTGCGAGGGGCTCGGTCGTGTCGTCATACAACGGCCAGTCATCTTCATCGAAGAGCTCGTCGCACCATTCGGGATGTCCGGCCATGGTGCACCACTTCGCCACCAGCCAGTAGCCGATGTCGCGCATGGCGGAGGTGTAGTCGAGTTCGAGCCTGAAGGCTGTGTTGTGCCGTGCAATCACATCGACGACAGGGTCGACGTCCCGTAGGTACCGCGCGATGGTTGTACCCATTGTTGTCAACGATTGCTTCGTCGCTTCATCACCCATCTTGTGCTCCACACTACCCGACGTTTCGGCACCAGATGCTGAGCGGAGGCGTCAGCATCTATCGCTAGTATCGGCACCATGCCCGACACTCCATGTCGCACCTGTGCGGAAACACGGGACACGCCCGACCTGACATGTCCGTTCTGCGGTATCGCAGACCGACCCGGAGCAACATTGCTGCGAGCCCAGCGTCCGGCATCGGAAGCAGCGACCAACACTCGCTGCGAGACCTGCGGATCGAAGAGGGATTCAAGTGATTCACCCTGTCCCACGTGCGAGCGAGCGAGAGAACTGACCCTGACCAACACCGAATCCTACGGCCCTCTGGCACTCCCCTTCGTGCTGCTCTGGACGGCCGGTCTTGCGCTCATACTGAAGTTCGTCCCGTTCCTGAACAGCATGCCGGAGTTCGAGTGGGAGGATCTTGTGCCACCCCGCTTTCTGGACCCATGGCTCGTCATCGTTGGAGCGGTCGTGACGGTCTGGAGTATCGCGGTCCTTGTGATGATGCAGAATGACCGGAACCGCTGGTCCGACCATCCCAAGACCAGGGGCAAGATACGCAACCAGTCCTGGTTCCAGATCGTGGCCGGCGTCATCTTGATGGTGATCGCCTACACGACTTGACACCTGGCGTGGTTGCAGTCGTGCTCACGAGAGGCATTTGGTGTCCCGGCTGCGATGAGTACTGGTAATTCCCATGGTTGGAGGATGCAGGGGTCCGGACTCCGTTGAGCGTGACTTTCCTTCCTATCCTGAGTACATGGCTTCCTCTCGCCGGGTTCGGCTTGTGACTGCACGTGCCAATACCCGAAGTTCAGGAGCACATTGAGGATTTCCAAGAGCTGGTTGTCGAATCGCTCGCGAAGCAGCCGGGAACCGAGCTCGGTCCAGCTGCCACCTGATCACCGATCTACAACTTCATGGGCCACGACTCGTTCGACTTTGCCCGGAAGCTCCAGTTCGTGGCGCTGACCGTACGTGATCTCGCTCAGTGTCAACTGGTACACCGCTTCGCTGACCAGCATGTCCGTTCCTGTGGTCTTGTTGGCAGATTCGAGCCGGCTCGCTACGTTGACCGCGTCACCGATCACAGTTTCTCGGGCAGACGCACCGGCGCCCATGAGCCCGAACACCACTTCACCGAAGTCGACCCCTACCCGAACGCCGAAGCTCATGCCGTATGTCCTCTCTACGTAGCGTGTGAGTTCCCGGGAAACTTCAAGGACGCCAAGCCCGGACCGAACCGCAGACAACGCTGGTTCAGGTTCGCCATGGAGACCGAACAGCGCCAGAACGGCATCACCCATGTAGTTGTCGACCACTCCCGTGTTCGTCGCGATGACGTCACTTGTGCGACTGAAGAACCGGTTGAGCAGATGCACGATGTCGTAGGCAGGCAGCACCTCAGACATCTTGGTATAGCCGACAACGTCGGCGAACAGGACCGCTACGTGAGCTTCTCGTCCGACGGGTCCCACAAGTTTGGCCTCTCCGAGCTGGGAAACGAGCATTTCGTCTGTCTTGTCCAGAACGAGTCTTCGCACGCTCACTGAGCCGGTCAACGTTGTCTGGCAGGCCAGGCGAACCTCATCCGGTAGGTCGAGTTTCGTCGCCATCGCGAACTCCTCCGCAGTCCGTTCGGCCAGATTCGAAAGACCTTGAACAACGAATACTCGGCACGTGGAGCAACGGGCCCTGCCGCCGCACAGATGGTCAATGGGGATGCTCACATCGAGCAACGTCGTAAGGAGGTTGGCCTCAGGGTCGAACGGCACTTCGACCTCGTCGGGCCAGACCTGGATCTTTGACATCACACGATGCTACCCAACCGGTCGGTGCTCGACGACCCACACCAGCCGTCTGGTGCTTCTCCTGCAACGACTCATCGGAAGGGAAATCACACCGTTCACGGCCTGGTATGTACGGATTGTGCCGAAGGGCATATCCCAGTATTGCCGGATCAGGTCGTCCCGTCGCTGCTCGGGCGGTCGGTGGGAACCTGCGGGGGTCCGTCCCAGTCCATTTGAAGAATCTGTCTCAGTTGGGTGACCGAAGCAATCCCGATGTGCCCGACGAGTTCTGCTTCGAGTTGTGCGTATGTGTCGAGCGCCACGGGCACCGTCCGCTCGCCTTCCTCGGTGAGCAGGACGGTCTTGGACCGACCGTCCTGTGGGTCGTCGATGAGTTCGACGAGACCCTTGCGTTCGAGTCCACGGATGAGGGCCTGTGCCGACTGGCGCGTGATGCCAAGACGCCGGGCCAGTTCCGAGGGTCGGGTCCCGTCCTCATCGAGATACGGGAACACCATCGATTCGGCTGTCGTGAGTTCTGCGAGTCCTCGATCGGCGAGTCTTGTGCGAAGAGAGTCGTCGAACCAGCGGAATCGCTCGAGCAGCAGTCGTGGAAGATTCATGGAATTGTCAGTATAGCTGACGAGTTGACTATCGTTAGAACGTCAGAGAGACTGACAATAACCGAGGAGGCAAGATGACAACTTTCGCCACAGAGACCGTGACCATCACTATTGACGCACCCCACGATCAGGTAAGCAACGACCTTGCAGACCCGGCGTCGCATCCTGTCTGGGCGACCGAGTTCTTCTCCGATGCAGCGGAGGATCTCGGGGACGGGATCTGGCGGATGACCGTTCCGCGCATGGGCGGATCTGTCCACGTTCGCATAGACGGGGATCCGGCCCTCGGAGTCATTGACATGTATCTCGCACCCGAGGGCCAACCCTTCGGGCCGCCGCTCCCCGTCCGCGTGGTCCCGAACAACGACGGCGTGGATGTGTTGTTCACGCTGGCACGTTTTCCCGGCCAGACGGACGATCAGTGGAGCGAGGGTCTCGAATCGATGCAACGTGAACTCGAGAACCTCAAGGATCGACACGAGAACGGGGGAGCCCGCTGATACGTGAGTG
>CAZWMX010000034.1:5525-18090 GCA_964635205.1 uncultured Acidimicrobiaceae bacterium
GGCTCGTTGAGTGAGAGTTATCTCCCTATCCTGAGGGCATGAGCCCCGATCCGCGCCTCCGCATCGTCACGGCCACGTCACTCTTCGACGGGCACGACGCTGCCATCAACATCATGCGAAGGATCATGCAGGCCTCCGGAGCCGAGGTGATCCACCTCGGGCACGATCGCAGTGCAGCCGAGATCGCCGAGGCTGCCATCGAGGAGGATGCCCACGCCGTTGCCATCACCTCCTACCAGGGCGGGCACATGGAGTTCTTCCGCTACCTGCGCGAACTCCTCGACCATGCAGGGGGCCAGGAGATCCACATCTTCGGGGGTGGGGGAGGCACGATCCTCCCCGAAGAAGGCGACGAGCTCAACTCGGATGGAGTCGCACGCATCTACTCACCCGACGACGGCCGCAAGTTCGGCCTCCAGGGAATGATCGATGATCTGATGGCCGGGGCCTACCACGAACAACCACCTCTTGACGAGATGGTCGAACATGTGAGCGCCGGGGACAACCGAGCGATCGCCAGAGCGATCACGATCGCAGAGAACGACGGCGAGGACCGCACAGCGTTGCTCGAAGCGATCAGTGCGATGGCTACGGACGGCGAGGTGCCCGTCATCGGCTTCACCGGCACGGGCGGATCAGGCAAGTCATCGATCCTCGACGAGCTCGTTCTTCGCTTCCGCAGGGATTTTCCCGACCGCAAGATCGCCGTCATCTCGGTCGACCCGACCAAGCGTCGCTCGGGTGGCGCGCTCCTGGGCGACCGCATCAGGATGAACTCGGTCGAAGGCGACAATGTCTACATGCGGTCCCTCGCGACACGCCAGGCGAACCTGTCGATGTCCCCACACGTCGCCTCCGCCGTCGAGATCGTCAAGGCCGCGGGCTTCGACCTCGTCCTCCTCGAGACGTCAGGCATCGGGCAGTCAGACACGCAGATCGTCGATGCCTCGGACGTTGCCGTGTATGTGATGACGCCCGAATACGGGGCTGCGACCCAGCTCGAGAAGATCGACATGCTGGATTTCGCAGATGTGATCGTCGTCAACAAGTCCGACCGTCGGGGCGCGGACGACGCACTCCGAGATGTTCGCAAGCAAGTGCGCCGCAACCGCGAAGCCTTCGAAATCGCAGACGACGAGCTCCCTGTCGTGGCCACGATCGCGTCGCGTTTCAACGACGACGGCACACAGCAGCTCTACGAGTGGATCATGCGTATCGTCCAGGACCGATTCCCTGATTCCTTCGGCGCCGTCCGCCACCGCGATGGACGCAGCGCCGGCGAACCGATCATCCCTGCAAGCCGCGTCCGTTACCTCTCCGAGATCGCCGACGCGATCCGCACATACGACGAGACGGCAGAACGAGCCGCTGCCACAGCAGGCGATCTTCAAGCCGTCATCCGTGCCGGCGCCCTCGCTCCCGATGCACCGCTGAGCGACCTTGGGGAGCAGCTACGGTCAGACGTTCCCGAGAGCCTCCTTGCTGCTCTGGACTCATGGGATGCCGAGGTCGATGCCCACGCCGGTGATGAGCTCACGTACGAGGTCCGTGGCACCGAGATCGCCGTCGACAACGAGGTCGTGACGATGTCGGGTACCACCTTCCCGAAGGTCATCCATCCCCGGTTCGACGGATGGGCAGACCGTGTCCGCTGGCTCTCCCAGGAGAATCTCCCTGGGCGCTTCCCCTACACGGCAGGCGTGTTCCCCTTCAAGCGTGAGCAGGAGGACCCGACCCGCATGTTCGCAGGGGAGGGAAGCCCGGAGCAGACGAACCACCGCTTTCACCTCCTCGCCTCAGGCATGCCGGCAGCACGCCTCTCAACGGCCTTCGACTCGGTGACGCTGTACGGACAGAACCCGGACCGCCGTCCCGACATCTACGGCAAGGTCGGCAACTCGGGGGTATCGATAGCAACACTCGATGATGCCAAGAAGCTCTACTCGGGATTCGACCTCCTCGACCCAACGACATCGGTGTCGCTGACGATCAACGGTCCTGCGCCGATGATGTTGGCCTTCTTCTTCAACACTGCCATCGACCAGGCCTGTGAGAAGTACATCCGTGAGAACGACCTCCTCGACTCCGTCGATTCCGAGCTCGAGGCCACGTTCGCCGATGCCGGCGTCGAACGACCCTCCTATCACGGTGATCTGCCGCCCGGCCACGATGGCTCCGGCCTGCTTCTCCTCGGCGCAACCGGGCAGGACGTGCTTCCACCCGATGTCTACGACCGCATCAAGGCAGACACACTCACCACCGTTCGCGGCACGATCCAGGCGGACATCCTCAAGGAGGACCAGGCACAGAACACTTGCATCTTCTCAACCGAGTTCGCTCTCTCGATGCAGGGCGACATGCAGCAGTACTTCATCGACAAGGGCATCCGGAACTTCTACTCGGTGTCCGTCTCGGGTTACCACATGGCTGAAGCGGGTGCGAACCCGATCAGCCAGCTCGCCTTCACGCTTGCGAACGGCTTCACATTCGTCGAGTACTTCCGCTCACGCGGCATGGACATCGATGACTTCGCACCGTCCCTCAGCTTCTTCTTCTCCAACGGCGTCGATCCCGAGTACGCCGTCATCGGCCGAGTTGCCCGTCGCATCTGGGCGAAGGCGATGCGCGAGCTGTACGGCGCAAGCGAGCGGTCACAGAAGCTGAAGTACCACATCCAGACCTCCGGGCGATCCCTCCACGCCCAGGAGATCGAGTTCAACGACATCCGCACGACACTCCAGGCCTTGTACGCCATCTACGACAACTGCAACTCTCTTCACACCAACGCGTTCGACGAGGCGATCACCACGCCAACCGAGGGTTCCGTCCGCCGGGCTCTCGCCATCCAGCTCATCATCAACAAGGAACTCGGGCTCGCCCGAAACGAGAACCCGTTGCAGGGTTCCTTCATCATCGAGGAACTGACCGACCTCGTTGAAGAGGCCGTGCTCGCCGAATTCGACCGCCTCACGGACCGAGGAGGTGTTCTCGGCGCAATGGAAACCATGTACCAGCGCTCCAAGATCCAGGAGGAGTCGCTCAAGTACGAGCACATGAAGGACTCGGGCGAACTCCCGATCGTTGGTGTGAACACCTTCCTTTCGGCTGAAGGATCACCCTTCATGCGCCCAACCGAGGTGATCCGCTCCACCGACGAGGACAAGTCCAGGCTCATCGCCGATCTCGAATCGCTCCATGCGCGCTCCGGCAAGGAAGCAGCGGCCGCACTCGAGGATCTCCAGCGTGTTGCCCTCGCAGGCGAGAACGTGTTCGCCTCACTGATCGAGGCCTCCAAGATCTGCTCACTCGGCCAGATGTCTGGTGCGTTGCACCAGGTCGGGGGCCGGTACAGAAGGAACATGTGAGGCGAGCGAAGCTCGCCTTCAGTACTGCAGCCTCGAGCTTCGGATCTCCAGCAAACCCGGTCCGTCATGTGCGAACAGGTCCGCCATGCCCGTCGCCAGTTCGTCCGGTGTTGTCACGCGTCTGCCGAAGAGGTCGAGGGAGTCGGCCATTCCTGCCCATGAGGGGTTCTTGAGGGACGTCGCCCAAACGTGCGTGCCGGCGAGCTGCTGCTCGGCCGTGATCTTGCCGAGTTCGTCGTTGGAGAGCAGTACGACCTTGATGTTGAGCCCGTACTTGGCGACCGTTGCCAACTCCATGGCATACTGCCCGAATCCGCCGTCACCTGCGATCGCCACGATCGTGAGTTCCGGATACGCTGCCGCCGCACCGATGGCTGCCGGAAGCGCATAACCGATCGATCCGAGCCATCCGCTCATCACGACCCTCTGCCCGTCGGCCTCGAAATACCTTCCGAAGGAGTAGGTCGTGTTCCCGACGTCGAGCGCAACGATCGCGTCGTGAGGGATCCGCGTCTCCAACTCGTGGAATATGGCAGCACTGGTCAACCGTCCGTCTGCATCCACTTCGCTGCGTGAGTGCTTCCTCGTTCGCCACCACTCCCAACGGTCGGCGAGCCACGCTCGCAGCTCAGGCCTGTCGATCGCGTTGCAGCACTCTGTGATCGCCACAGCGGCGGTCCCGGCATCGGCCAGTGCGAATACCTCCACGTTGTGCGTGTTGCGTCGTGATGCCAACGGGTCCGTGTCGATGCGGATGACGGTTCGTTTGTCCGTGATCCCGGTGTGCGGGGCCATGCCACCGCCGAACACGACGATGAGATCGGACCGCGTCTGCATTGCGGCCGAAACCGGTGTGCCCGACCGTCCGAGCACACCCGTCGCCAGCGGATGTGTTTCGGGTATGCAGCCCTTTGCCGGAAATGTTGTTGCAACCGCCGCGTCGATGTGCTCTGCGAGCGCAAGGATCTGGTGCGATGATCGTGCAGCGCCTCTACCGACGACGAACAGGGGGTTCCCGGCATCGTTGAGCAGATCGGCAATCCTTCGGGCATCGGTCGGCGTCAGCGAAAGTACATTGGGGTGGGGGGATGGGCCACGCGGTACGTCCACACCCGCCGGGAGCGTCTGGACATCGTCGGGGATGACGAGGTGGGCAACGTCATGTTGCGTCGTGGCGTAGTTGACCATCGCAGTTGCGACCTGGGGCCCATCACTTGCTGAAAGCCGTTTCGACCATCCAGCAGCCGGACCGAGCGCCTGTTCGAGTGGGACTTCCTGAAAGGCGCGGGTTCCAAGGTTGGGAGTCGGTATCTGGCCGGTGATCGCGAGCAGGGGAGTCGTGGAGACCTTTGCATCCCACATGCCCGTGTAGAGGTTCGTCGCGCCCGGTCCAGCGATCGCGAAGCACACCGCGGGTCGACCAGTGAGCTTTCCGTACGCCGACGCAGCGAACGAAGCGGCGCCTTCGTGTCGAATGCCGATGAATCGCATATGACCTGCGAGTTCGGCGCTCCGGAGCGCTTCAGCGAACCCGAGGTTCGAATGCCCGACCATGCCGAAAACCGTGTCGACGCCGCCCTCGACGAGACGGTCCACCAGCTGTGTCATGAAGGTCTCGTCGTGTTCCTCTGGTTCGCGAACAGCGACATAGACGCCGTCCGATCGCACTTCGACCTCGTAGGAATCGACCTTGTCATCGAACGGTCCGGGGGTCTCGCCGGTGATGGGATCGTACTCCCACCCATGCCACGGACAGATGAGCCAACAGTCCTCGAGGATGCCCTCTCCGAGCGGACCTCCCTGGTGTGGACATCGGTTGGAAATGGCGCCCCACGCCTCCTCGGTCCGCGATAATGCGACCGCGTAGTGACCAGCCTGGACAACGGTGACGTCTCCAACATCGATCATGTCGGTGTCTCCGACCCTGAACCAAGTGACTTCGCCTGTCATCGTCTCTTCCCCGACTCCTGGTACCTGACGCCTGATACCTGACTACTACTCCATGGTTACGGACACGAATGCACCGCTGCCCGGCTTCTCGTTGCTGTCGAGCGTACCGACAAACAGAACGGTGGTTCCCGATGGCCCCTCCTCAATCGTCGATGAGAGTGACTGCCAGGTGTCTCCGTACCCGCCGACCGACACAGAACGGCTGACGACAACGATGTCCGACGCGATCAATTGCACGTGTACAGCGAGAAGTCCCGGCTCGACGTAAGCATCAACGACGATGGGGTAAGGAGCGGGACCGGGAGTCGGAGAAATGACGACGACATCGTCGGTTGTGGTCACGCCGACGGGAGTCGCCGTCGTATCCGCTCTGGTGATGTCGATCACAAGGGTCGCCGGTGACGTGGTCGTGAACGCTCGCGCCTCGATCGGGATCTCCTCCGCGCCGTGGACGTCGACGAAGATCGATCCATCCTCATCTCGGACAACGAACACCGAGTCGACGAGTGAGCCCTCGAGCAGAATGTCGGCAATGGCGGATACGTCGACCTCAACAGGGAGTGCAGCACGAACGATGCCGGCATACGAGATGACCGAGACGGCGCTGGGACCCAGCGTGGTGGCGGGAGCACCCGATGCTGTGCCGAAAACCACCGTGACGCGTTCACACGAAGCGGAGGGATCCCACCGAATCTGGGATATCGAAGTTGCATCTCCCTCATCGGCGCCGAGAGCCGCAATGAGCCCATCTCCGCCGAACGGCAGGTCTCCCGACAGGCAGATCTCGTTGCTCGGTGCTCGCGTTGTGGTGGTGTCAGGAGTCGCGGTCGTGGTCGTGGCAGGGCTCTGAGACGCGGGTGAGCACGCCACGAGTATCAGACCCATCACCGCTATCACGGTCCACCAACGCATGTCGCGACCTTACCCACAGAAGCGACTCTGCGAACGACTTGACATATGGTCGGGAAAACCCGACAATACGCAGATGTCCGACCCAGATTCCAGCGCGCAGCCGGTTCGATCACCGGATCGCGACGAATACCGCACCTTCCTGATCGTCTGGTTCGGCCAGGTGATCTCGCTCGTCGGCAGCGGCCTGACATGGTTCGGAATCAGCATCTGGGTCTTCCTCGAGTCGGGGTCTGTCACCCAGCTCGCCATCATCCTCCTCGCCAGCCAACTGCCGCGCATCGTTCTGTCGCCGATTGCCGGAACATTCGTCGACCGATGGGATCGCCGGTGGGCGATGATCCTCTCAGACGCCGGCGCCGGCCTCGGCACGCTCGCGATGGTTGCCCTGTACGTCACCGGAAACCTGACGATCCCCGCCCTCGCCGCAATCGGCGCCATTTCGGGAGCTTTCCAGGCATTCCAGTTTCCGGCGTACCAAGCCGCGACAACGCTGCTCGTGCCGAAGGAGCGTTACTCGCGAGCGTCGGGCATGGTCCAGATGGCGGAGGCGATCGGCAATCTCGTCGCGCCCGCTCTGGGAGGGATCATGGTCGCAGTTGGCGGCCTCGGTCTGCTCATAGCGATCGACGTCACAACCTTCGTCTTCGCTGTCGGCACACTCCTGATGGTCCGCTTCCCGAGGCCTCCCGTCAGCGAGGCAGGCGCAGAATCGAAGGGCACGGTCTGGTACGAGACGAAGTACGGCTTCAGCTACATCTTCGATCGCAAGGGCCTTTTCGGGCTGTTGCTGTACTTCACCGCGATCAACTTCGCTTTCGGCGGCATCATGCCTCTTGTCACCGCGTACCTCCTGTCGATCACAGATGAGGCGACCATGGGCATGGTGTTCTCGTTGGGCAGCACAGGGATGCTCGTCGGTGCCATCGTCGCGTCGACCTGGCGCGGTCTCGAGAACAAGATCCTCGGCATCGTCGCCATGGGAGCGATCCTTGGGTCGATGATGGTCCTCGTGGGGGCCGTCCCGAGCCTTCCCTTCATCGTCCTTGGATTCTGGTTGGCGATGTTCGTCCTCCCGATCGGGGGAGCGTTCAGTCAAGCCATATGGATGGCCAAGGTCGATCCGGACGTCCAGGGCCGAGTATTCGCCGTGCGAACGGCGGTTGCACAGGCGGCAATACCCATCAGTCTCCTGCTGGTCGGTCCGCTTGCGGACCGTGTGTTCGTTCCCCTGATGAGCGGTGATTCTCTGCTGGGCACACGGCTCCAGGGGATTCTCGGAAGCGGCAACACCGCGGCGTATGGCCTCTTCTTCGCTCTTGCCGGCCTCTCCGTTGTGGCCATGTCGGGTGTTGCATGGTTGATCGGGCCGATACGTCATGTCGAGCGTGACATCCCGGACGCGGCCGGGTTACCAACGAAAGACGACACCGTTCCCGATGTTGCACCGGCGTGATAGCTTTGCGCAATGCCCTTTCCAGCGCCGGATCCCGATCTCGCCCTCAGCGTCCTCGCACAGGGGCATCCCGCTGAAGGTCTCATGGGGGAGGCGCGAAGGCTCCGAGATGAAGGCCATGGGCGCACGATCACCTATTCGCGCAAGGTGTTCGTCCCGATCACGACGCTCTGCAGGGACACATGCACGTATTGCACATTCGTCAAGCCACCCGGAGCAGGTGGCGAGTATCTGACACCTGAAGATGTCCTCGCGATCGCACGGGCAGGTGATGAGCTCGACTGCACCGAAGCTCTGCTGACTCTTGGTGATCGCCCGGAGGACAAGTGGCCCCAAGCCAGGGAGTTCCTGGACACCCAGGGGGCCGACTCGACGATCGACTACGTGGTGCAGATGTCCGAGCTCATCCGGGCCGAGACGAGGCTGTTCCCCCACGCCAACCCCGGGATCATGGACGAAGCCGCGATCATCGATCTCCGACCCTCGAACGTGTCGATGGGTCTCATGCTCGAGAACATCTCCGACCGGCTCACGGAGCCGGGCATGCCCCATCACAACTGTCCGGACAAGGTTCCGGCGGTGAGAGTGGACACGATCAGGGCTGCCGGTCGGCAGAAGGTCCCGTTCACGTCGGGGATCCTCGTCGGCATCGGTGAAACATCCCAGGAGGTCGTTGACAGCCTGTTCGCCCTGAAAGATCTTCAGGCTGAGTACGGTCACATCCAGGAGTTCATCGTTCAGAACTTCAGGGCAAAGGCGAACACGCGCATGCGATTCTCACGTGAGCCGGAGATCCCGTACTTCGTCCGAGTTGTTGCACTTGCACGGTGGATTCTCGGTGCAGAAGCCAATCTGCAGGTTCCACCGAATCTCACGGATGACTTCTCCGTGTATCTCGATGCCGGTATCAACGACTGGGGAGGTGTCAGCCCGTTGACGATCGACTGGGTGAATCCCGAGGCCCCATGGCCACATCTCGACGAATTGGAACAGGTCACCGCTTCGCACGGATTCGGATTGCGACCCCGTCTCCCCGTCTATCCGGAGTATCTCTCTGACGTGTGGATAGACCCCGGACTGCTCCGCGACGCCGTCGATCGATCGGATGCAGACGGGTACGCTGCCATCCCTCAACCAAGCCGATCACCATGACGACGATCACCTTTCTTCAGACCCGGCCGGCCGAAGCCGTCAACGAGATCTGGGCTTCGACGCGCCGTCGTGAGGGAACCCTTGTGGTCGAGGTTCCCAGCCCACGGCTCGCCGACGTCGTCGAGGCACAGAAGGGCGGGCTGCTTCTCGTCAGTGGCGATGAGGACATGCCTGCGCCGGCGTACGTGCTCGAGCCGTCAGACATCAAGTTGCTCAGAAAAGGAACCGTGCCGGGGTGGCGGATCACCGTGGTGCACGCAGGTACGCCGAGTGATGTGCTCGACGCATTGGCATTCACGAGAGCCGCGTTCCTCAGAGCTCCACGGTCAAAGGTTCGCGGTGCCGCAGCTCTGGCCGGCTTGCCCGGAGCCGAAGCTTCCGTTTCGACCTTCGTTGACACGGTCGAAGACGCCGTCCTCGCTGTGTCCGACGGCGCAACCGATCTGCTCCTTCGAGACTGGGACACGGAGCGGATCGGTGAGCTGCGTGATTCCCTGGGGCGTGGGCAGCTCGTCGAGCGCACGGCGTTCCCGATCGACATCGACTACGACGTCGCCGCCGAGGCACTCGAAGCGGGTGCGTTCTCTGCGTACCTGAACCAAATCGACGGCCGCGGCCGGGCTCGGCCGCGGGGCCAGTGGGCACCAGGCCGAGACATCGCTACCCCCGAATCGGGGACACGTGTCTCGGCAGCGTGGCCGGATGAAGCATGGAGAGAAGGGGAGCGAGCCACATTCGAGGATGCGACTCCGCGGATCGCTCGGATCCTCGCCTCGGCGCTCGACGATCAGGCGCCTTCGCGCGATGAGGTCGAAACTCTTTTCGGCGCTCATGGTGGCGATGTCGAAGCGATCGCAGACGTCGCGGACGTGCTGCGAAAGAGAACCGTCGGTGACGACGTGACCTTCGTCGTGAACCGCAACATCAACTACACGAACCAGTGCTATTTCAAGTGCGGGTTCTGTGCGTTCTCCAAGGGACCGCGGTCCCTTGATCTACGCGGAGAGCCCTACCTGATGTCGATCGACGAGATCGTTGAACGCACGGAGGAGGCGTGGGAGAGGGGAGCGACCGAGGTGTGTCTTCAGGGAGGGATTCACCCCGAGTTCACGGGCAGGTTCTACGTCGATGTGGTCGAGGCCATCAAGGCGCAAGTTCCCGGTATGCACATCCACGGCTACACCCCACTGGAGATATGGCAGGGCGCCGAGACAGCCGACACATCCGTCCGTCGGCTCCTCATCGACCTCAAGGAGGCAGGACTCGGGACGCTGCCGGGAACCGCCGCCGAGATTCTCGATGACGACGTACGCCTCACACTCTGCCCCGACAAGATCCGAACAAGCCAGTGGGCCGAGGTGATGCTGACCGCACACGACATCGGCCTCAGGACAACATCGACGATCATGTTCGGCCACGTCGACGGTCCTCGGTCGTGGGCCAATCACATCGAGGTGCTCCGTCAGATCCAGCAACGAACCGGGGGATTCACCGAGTTCGTTCCGCTGCCATTCGTGCACATGGGCTCACCCATATGGCTACGAGGTGAATCGAGACCCGGGCCGACGTGGGATGAAGTCATCCTGATGCATGCTGTCGCACGAATCGCGTTTCTCGGTCTGATCGACAACATCCAGGCATCGTGGGTGAAACTCGGGCTCGAAGGTGCAGAGGTGCTGCTGAAGTCCGGGTGCAACGATGTCGGAGGCACACTGATGGATGAGTCGATCTCCCGAGCAGCCGGTGCCAGCCACGGCACGGAAGTCACGGCAGCCGACTTCCGCAACCTCATCTCTGACCTCGACCGGAATCCCGTGAGGCGGAGCACGACGTACGAACCGATCGAGACGGGGTTGACGATCACTTAGGCGGCGCTCGCTGCGCTTGCCAACGATGAACGACTCATTGTCGTCCGTCGTCCGTCGTCTGTCGGCTGTCGTCCGTTGTACCCTTATCCGTCATGGATACCAAACCGGACAACGACAACGTGCGTGACGCGCTCTTCGAAGCCGCACGCGATCTCATTGGGAAGATCGGTTATGTCGAGATGTCCCACGCCGACCTCACGGCCATCGTCGGCATCGGGCGAACCACCTTCTATGAGCACTTCTCATCGAAAGAAGATCTGCTGGTGCAGATGGTTCGGAGAGATCTCCCGCCGCTTGTGACGGAGACAGTCGAATCTGTAGATCCGTCCCTGCCCCCTGATCGACGCCTGGCCGAACTCGCCAGAACCATGGTTGAGTTCGTCGGGACCGACCACCTCGGGCTCATCCTCCATACCGAGGTACCTCACCTCTCGCCTGAGGCACAGGAGAAGATCTCCGAAGCTCACACCGGCTTTGCAATTGCGTTCGCATCGACCTATCGGGAAGGACTCGAAGCTGGAGTGTTCCGTGCCGTACCACCTCGACTTGTGGGGCGGATGATGGAACAGATGATCATGATGGGTGGCCAGGCCGTGATGGACTCCGCTGATCCTGTCGCCGAGGTCGAGGACATTGCCAGGCACACAGCGGACATGGTTGTGGCAGCCCTCCGGGTAAATGGATGAGTAGGTCGTTGTGAAGATCAGTGTCGTCACTCTGTTCAAGGAGTACTTCGAGACGCCCCTCGAGATCTCTCTCGTTGGCAGGGCGATCGCCGACGGCCACATGGAGGTTGACTTCCACGATCCTCGTGACCACGCAGAGGGAGTCCACAGGCAGGTCGACGATGCTCCGTTCGGTGGGGGAGCGGGGATGGTGATGATGCCTGAGCCCCTTGCCAGGGCCCTCGAGACACTCGATGGTTCCCATCGGGTGCTGTTCACACCCGCGGGTGCACCGCTTACCCAGAGCACGCTCGACCGTTTTGCGACCATCGACCATCTCACGCTCGTGTGTGGTCGCTATGAGGGTGTCGACCAACGGATTGCAGATCACTTCATCGACGAGGAGGTCTCACTGGGAGATTTCGTACTCCTTGGAGGCGAGGTTGCGGCAGCGGCGGTGATCGAAGGTGTTGCTCGTCTTCTCCCCGGTGTGATCGGGAACCCGGCATCGACCGAGTCGGAGAGTTTTCGCGGAGCCCTCCTCGAAGAGCCTGTCTACACGCGGCCGGCAGACTTCCGCGGGTGGACCGTGCCTGAGGTCCTGCTTTCGGGCGACCATGGCAAGATCGAGGCATGGCGTGAGCGGCAACGGAGACAGCGCACCGCGAACCGCAGACCCGACCTTCTTGACGATCGATGAGAGGCCGGTAGGTCCACGGCACCTATAGAATCGGTGTCTCAATCACCTCACCGTTCTTTGTTCGGAGGATCCTGTGAACACGATCGAGCAGATCGAAGCGGCGCAGCTGCGCGACGACCTCCCGGAGTTTTCCCCGGGTGACACCGTGCGCGTGCATGTCCGCGTCATCGAGGGTGGCCGTGAACGCGTCCAGATCTACGAAGGTGTCGTAATCGCCCGCAAGGGTGGGAGCGGATCTCGTGCGACCTTCAACGTCAGGAAGATCAGTTTCGGCGTCGGCGTCGAGCGCATCTTCCCGCTCCACTCACCGATCATCCAGGACATCGAGGTCATTCGTAGGGGTGACGTTCGTCGTGCCAAGCTGTATTACCTCCGTGAGCGTGTCGGCAAGGCGACCCGCATCAAGGAGAGGCGCGACTAAGGATCCGTTGTGTGGACCGGTCCTGGTTCAGCGGGGACTGATTGGTCTGAGTCCGGTCGTCTCAGTCGTCATCGTCGTC
>CAZWMX010000035.1:0-5257 GCA_964635205.1 uncultured Acidimicrobiaceae bacterium
TTCGCCGATGCTCTTGCCGACGACACGAGGTTCGCTCCGATCGCAGAAGCCAACAAGAGAGACGTGGCCTCCGCACGAGAGCGTGGACGGAGCGCCACGCGCTTGATCCTCGATGAGACGATGCGCAACGGCATGATCGAAGGTCTCCGCGGCTGGGCCGATGCACCATCCGGCCGGGGTCGTGTCGTCGACAGGGTTCCCCATGAGGGCTGGCAGATCGAGCTTGTCGCTGATGGGCTCGGGGTCATCGGATTCGTGTTCGAGGGTCGCCCGAACGTCTTCGCAGATGCAACCGGCGTGCTCCGGGGAGGCAACACGGTTGTGTTCCGTATCGGCTCCGATGCACTCGGCACGGCTGAGGCGATCGTCGAGCATGCGTTGAACCCAGCGCTCGAAGCTGCCGGTCTTCCTGTTGGTGCAGCCTCACTCGTGGCAAGTCCTTCACGTGCAGCAGGGCTGGCGATGATGTCAGATCCGCGTCTTGCACTCGCCGTGGCACGGGGATCAGGTCGCGCAACCACCCAGCTCGGAGCGGTTGCCCGTCAGGCAGGGAACGCTGTGAGCCTGCACGGCACCGGAGGAGCGTGGATCGTTGCAGGTGATGACGCCGACGCACAGCATCTCGCCGCGGCGGTGTACCACTCGCTCGACCGGAAGGTCTGCAACACGCTGAACACGCTGTGCATCCCGAAGGCTCGGACCGCTGACCTCATTCCGGCCGTCCTCGGCGCCCTCGAACGCGCAGGGGAGCGCCTGGGCACGAATGCGAAGCTCCACGTGCTCGAGTCTTCGGTGGGCGATGTGCCACAGGAGTGGTTCGAGCGTTCCGTCGCGATCGCCAGAGCCGAGGGCGACGTGGTCGAGCCACAGGCTGAAGTGATCAGCGAAGACGGCCTCGGCGAGGAATGGGAGTGGGAGGACAGCCCCGAGATCACTCTTGCCGTCGCCGACTCAGTGGACCAGGCCATCGATTGGTTCAACCGCTACAGCCCCAGATTCGCCGTTTCGCTCATTTCGACCGACAGGGACGTTCACGCTGAGTTCTTTGCAAGAGTCGATGCGCCCTTCGTGGGGAATGGTTTCACCCGGTGGGTCGATGGCCAGTACGCACTGGACAAGCCAGAGCTCGGCCTGTCCAACTGGCAGTCCGGCAGGCTGTTCGGTCGCGGCGGCATCCTGTCGGGCGACTCGGCGCACACGATCCGCACGAGAGCGATCCAGGACAACCCCGACCTCGCCCGCTGACTGTGAACTGTGAACTCCGAATTCTGAACTGTGAACTGCGAACTGCGAACCGCAAGCCGGAGGCTTGCGCTACTCCACTACCCTTGCGGGTTCACGAGGAGTTCGATGGCGTCGTACGACTTTCGAGAGATCGAGAATCGCTGGCAGCAGGAATGGGCTGACCAGGGCATGTACCGCGTCCCGAACCCGGGTGACCCGGGGTTCGATGAGTCGAAGCCGAAGAAGTACTTCCTCGACATGTTCCCCTATCCCTCCGGCGCCGGGTTGCACGTGGGGCACCCGCTCGGGTACATCGGCACGGACATCTTCGCTCGTTTCCACCGAATGTGCGGCGCAAACGTGCTCCACCCGATGGGACTCGACTCCTTCGGTCTGCCTGCCGAGCAGTACGCAGTAGAAACCGGCATCCATCCGCGGATCACAACCGAGAACAACATTGCCAACTACACCCGACAGCTCAAGGCTTTCGGGTTCTCCTACGACTGGGACCGCCAGATCGCGACGACGGATCCCGAGTATTATCGCTGGACGCAGTGGATCTTCTTGCGTCTTTTCGATTCGTGGTTCGATGATGACCAGAACAAGGCCAGGCCTATCGCGGAACTCGTCGAGGAGCTCGAGTCAGGGCTTCGAGCGGCCGATGGTGTCATGTGGCAGAACCTTCCGGAGACCGATCGGCGTGAGTACCTCGACAGCCAGCGACTCGCCTACATAGACGAGGTTCCGGTCAACTGGTGTCCTGCGCTCGGGACCGTGCTTGCCAACGAAGAGGTCACGGTCGACGGTCGCTCGGATCGCGGGAATCACCCTGTGTACCGCAGACCGCTCCGCCAGTGGATGCTCCGTATCACCGCATACGCAGACAGACTCATTGATGAGCTCGACCTGGTCGACTGGCCGGAGTCGGTCAAGACGATGCAACGCAACTGGATCGGCCGCTCCGATGGGGCAACGATCGTCTTCGACATCGAAGGTCACTCCCAGATGCGTGTGTTCACCACTCGCCCCGACACTGTATTTGGTGCAACGTACATGGTGATGGCACCCGAGCATCCGATGGTTGAGGAGATCACGCCCGAGATCTGGCCCGACGGGACCATCCCATCATGGACCCTCGGCATAGACACTCCCCGCGATGCCGTCATGGCATATCGGCTCGCCGCCTCACGTAAGTCAGATCTCGAACGCCAGGTCGCTGATCGTGAGAAGACCGGTGTCTTCACGGGTGCGTTCGCACTCAATCCGCTCAACGGAGAGAGGATCCCGATCTTCGTCGCCGACTACGTTCTCATGGGATACGGCACCGGGGCCATCATGGCCGTTCCCGGCCAGGACGAACGTGACTGGGAGTTCGCCGAAACCTACGATCTCCCGATCATCCGGACGGTTCAACCGCCGCCGGATTTCGATGGCGACGCCTTCCTGGGTAACGGGCCCGCGATCAACTCTGGCTTTCTCGACGGGCTCGAGATCGAATCCGCAAAGAAGCGGATCATTCAGTGGCTCGAAGCGAACGGCGCAGGCGAGGGCACGGTCACGTACAAGCTGCGCGACTGGCTCTTCTCACGACAGAGGTATTGGGGAGAGCCGATCCCGATCCTCCACGGTCCTGAAGGTGATCTCATCCCTGTTCCCGACGATGAGCTGCCGCTGCGTCTACCGGAGGTCGACGACTACCGGCCATATTCGTCTGATGATGAGAACGCTGAACCGACGCCGTTGTTGGCGAGGGCGGATGACGATTGGAAACACGTCGAGATCGACGGCGTCACCTATACGAGGGAGCTCAACACGATGCCCCAGTGGGCCGGTTCATGCTGGTACTACCTGCGCTATCTCGACCCGGGGAACACCGACGTTCTCGTCTCGCCTGAGGCTGAGCGGTACTGGATGGGCGACTCAGGTGTCGATCTCTACGTGGGGGGAGTCGAACATGCTGTGCTCCACCTGCTGTATGCCCGTTTCTGGCACAAGGTCCTCAACGATCTCGGGCATGTCGGGACGAAAGAGCCGTTCGGCAAACTCTTCAACCAGGGTTACATCCTTGCTGATGCGTTCCAGGATGCCAGAGGGATGTACGTCCCTGCCGACGAGGTGACCGAAAGCGACGGAACCTTCACATACGAGGGTGAGGAAGTCACCCGGGTGTACGGCAAGATGGGCAAGTCGCTGAAGAACGGCGTGAGTCCTGACGAGATCTTCGAGGAGTACGGTGTTGACACGCTTCGACTCTATGAGATGTTCATGGGTCCTCTCGACACCTCTCGCCCGTGGTCGACCAAGGACATCGTTGGTGTGCATCGCTTTCTCCAGCGGTTGTGGCGGAACTTCATCGATGAGGACTCCGGTGAAGCAATGGTCGGAACGGAGCCCTCTGAGGGGGAGCTTCAGGTGCTTCTGCACCGGACGATCGAAGCCGTTGGCAGGGACATGGAGAGCCTCCACTTCAATACTGCGGTTGCGCGGCTTTTCGAGATGAACAACGCCTTGGTCGGGCTTGACCGGGTGCCTTCCGATGTTGCGGACGTGCTTCCGCGGCTGCTCTCACCTCTGGCGCCCCACATCTGTGAGGAGTTGTGGCATCGCATGGGGAGAGACGGTTCGGTGGTGACCGCCGACTGGCCTGTGTATGACGAGTCGCTGATCGCTGAGGACACCGCGACGATGGTTGTCCAGGTGAACGGGAAGGTCAGAGACCGTATACAGGTGCCCATTGGGATCACCGAGGACGAGGCCGTGGCACTTGCCCTCGCATCCGAGAGGGTGCAGGCACACACCGGTGGTGCTGCGCCTCGTAAGGTGGTCGCTCGGCTCCCCAACGTAGTAAGTCTCGTAGTGTGAGTATCTCCGTCGCCGTCGCAACGAGGAATTCCGGTGTTGACACGGGAAACCTCGACCTCTCCGAAATAAGCATCCGAATGATGCCTCATTGGATGCAATTCGCTCTCGGTTCCTCGGTCGCTGCGATCACGATCGGAAACAGCATCTTCGTGGATGGAGACAGGTACGACTCGGTCGTCAGTGGAAAGAGCCCGGGCCTTCTCGTCCATGAGTTGGTCCACGTGGATCAGTGGCGCAGGGAGGGCAAGGTCGCGTTCTTGAGTCGTTACGCGGGTGAATACGTCCGGAACCGGATGATCGGCCTCGACCATCGAACCGCGTACCGGGCGATCGGTTTCGAAGCTGCGGCGTACGACGTATCGGAGCGCACGTACAGGGATGTGGCGTGACTCCACCGCCTCCCCCCGCCGGCTATCTGCCGGTGGCGAAATGGCGATACTGGGACGTCATCGTCGCCTTCTTCACGGGAGCGATCGGTTCGGTGTTCGTCGCGGCAGGAGTTGTCGCCGCGGGCGCAGATCCTCTTGACCCCCTGCCGTTCTCGTTGATCTTCGGTGCCCAGGCAGTGTTCAGCTTTGGCATGGTGGTGTTCCTGTCGAGATCCCGCGGTTCAGGGTCCCTGGCAGCAGACGTCGGGCTGATCGTCAAACCATCGGATTGGTGGGCCGTATTTGCGGGAATGGGACTCCAGGTCGCGATCGGCATCCTGACGGCTCCGATCATCGTCTGGTTCTGGCCTGATGGCCCACCCACACAAGGTGTCGCCAGTATCGCCGGATCCTCAGAGGCGCTTCCCGAACAGCTCGCCGTGCTTGCAGCGGTCGCTGTCGGTGCACCGATCATCGAGGAGATCATCTTCCGGGGAATGCTCCTGTCGGTCCTGCGCAGGTCCTTGAGCAAGTGGCCGGCGATCCTCATCTCGGCAGCGATCTTCTCATCGATACACCTACTTGATCCGAACGCCAGAGCGGTGATCCCCGGACTCTTCCTGCTCGGCGTCGTGCTGGCGTGGGTCGCCCTCCGCCGAGGAGACCTGTCCCTGGCGATAACGATGCACTCGGGTATCAACCTGCTCGCCGCCATCACGATCCTGTACGGGGACTCGATCCTCAAGTGGGCAGAGAACCAGCTCGAGCAGACCGCAGCGTTGGTCCGAATGCTGTAGACAGGG
>CAZWMX010000035.1:5357-9193 GCA_964635205.1 uncultured Acidimicrobiaceae bacterium
ACAACTCTTGTTCCTCTGCCGCATGGGTGATATACCTACGGTGCGGTGCGGTGTGGTGTGCGGGGGATCGGTGTCATCCAACACAACGAACCTGACGGTGACGGTGGCTGGTGTCGCAGCGCTGTCTGTGATCGCGGGAGCGATCTGGTTCGGGTTGGGTGCCTCACCATCGGCACCGACTCGCTCTGAGGATTCGGTCACAGCCACACCCAGCGGAACGCTGGTCCGTGTCCACGTGTCCGGCGCGGTCTCTGCCCCCGGTGTCGTCGAGCTTGCGTCTGATGCCATCGTTGCCGACGCGGTGCGAGCGGCCGGCGGTGCGACGCGTTCCGCCGATCTCACCGCCATCAATCTCGCCGCCGGTGTGCGTGCCGGAGAGAGGATCGTTGTGCCTGAGTTCCAGCCTGCGGGAGCTCCGTCGGGAGCGACGGCTGAATCAGGGATCGATCTCAACACCGCAAGCGCATCAGCTCTCGAATCGCTCCCTGGTGTTGGGCCCGTTCTCGCTGAACGCATTGTTGCGTTCAGGACGGAGCGTGGACCGTTCGCCACGGTTGAGGACCTACTCGACGTACCGGGAATCGGCGAGTCGAAACTTGCCTCGATGCGGGATGCCATCGCTCGTCCGTGAGACTCGACATATCAACGCCCGGACGATGGTGTCTGATCGCCGCGGCCTCGACGTGGGCAGGCGTCGTCGCGACACTCACCGAGCCGCGTGCGGGTGCAGCGGTGGCACTCGTTTGGCTTTCGATCGCGATCCTCAGCAAGCGGGTCCTCTTCATCGTGGTGGCGCTATTCCTCATTGCAGGTTCGTTCTCCGGCATGTTCGCCGGGATGCGCAGTCAAGCCATTGCCGCGGCAGAGGTCCCCGATGGGCGTGTAACGCTCACTGCAAGAGTCGCGGAAGAGTCCGCCGTCCGCTCCTACGGCAAGGCTGTGATCGTGCCGGTGACCCTCGACGGAATCCCGTGGAACGGTCCCCGATTGGCCCTGTCCGGACTCGACCCTGCAGTACCCGTTGGTTCCACGGTGACGCTGAAAGGTGACCTGAGGCCACGCGTCTTGAGGGTGCGTGATGAGGTGGTTGCCGGCGTGATCGAGCTCGATGAGATGGTCACGATGATTCCGCCGGTCAATCCGATCGTTCGAATTGGGAACGCAGCAAGGCGACGCGTCACAGGCCTGTACAACGGAGAGGCATCGACGGATGGATTGGTGCGAGGACTTCTCATCGGTGACACGGATCTGCTCTCTGCGAGCGATGAAGAGGACCTTCGGCGGGCCGGCCTTGCCCACTTCATCGCCGTATCGGGTTCCAACGTCGCGATGTTCCTGGTTGCCTGGTGGTTCCTCACTGCCCCGATCGCCGTGCGGCCCGTGCTTCGGGTTGTCGGAGGAATCATCGGACTGGCTGTTTTCGCCGTGGTCACTCGATGGGAACCTTCTGTGATCAGGGCGTCGGTGATGGCTGCGACGCTCCTCATCGGAGGGCTCGTGGGGATTCCAATTGACCCATGGATGGCACTCGGCACAGCGGTGACACTGCTGCTGCTCGTGTCGGGACATCTCGGTCTGTCCGTCGGGTTTCAGCTATCCGTCGCCGCGACTGTGGGTGTGTTGGTCGGTGTTCAGGCAGCATCTGGTCGCAAGCCCCGTTGGCTGTACGTGCCGCTGTTCGTAACCATGGGGGCTCAGATGGCTGTTGCCCCGATCATCCTTGCAGTTTTTGGCGCCATCCCTCTGGTCGCACCCCTGGCGAATCTGGTCGTAGGACCGATGGTCACCCTCACAACCGCGGTTGGAGCACTGGCGCTGGCCGTACCCGCCGTGAAGCCGCTCGTCGACATCGGAGCAGGCGGGATTCTCGCGGTTGCCGGAGCGGCAGCCTCCGGTCCCCAGCTGGGGCTCGCGGCAGCTACCGGTGTCGTGTTGGCCGGTGCGGCTGCGGCGTGGCGCCAGACGAGACCGCTCGGTATCGCGCTTCTGGCACTGGCGCTCATGTGGGGGATGGCGGCGCCAACGGTCTGGCCGACCGAGCCGACGATGGTCGTGCTCGACGTTGGCCAGGGTGACGCGATCCTGCTCCAGGATCCCTCCGGCGCCACCGTGCTCGTTGATGGGGGTTCCGACCCTCGGGTGCTCGATCGTGCCCTGAGACGGAACGGAGTCCGCCGGCTGACGCTTCTCGTCGTCACCCACGGTGATGTGGACCACATCGGGGGAGTGATCGAGCTGCTCGCAGCAAACAGGGCGTCCGAGCTCTGGATACCCGCCTTCGCACCTGAAGGCGCCCTCCTGGTCGAAGCCACCGCGACGGCGCGCCGTGCAGGCATCAATGTTCTGGAGGTTGATCGAGGGATGAGGTTCTCTCTGTCAACGATGCAGATCGAGATCATGGGACCCCGGCGCAGATATGCAGCAGAAAACGACGGCTCCGTGGTCTTGTGGGTCACCTCGGGACGAAGTGTCTTCCTTGGTGGTGACGTCGAGAAGGTCGCTCAACGTGATCTTCCTCCGCTGAGACCAGATGTCATGGTCGTGCCACACCACGGGTCTCGCTCCAACGACTTGGGATGGCTTGCCCGGACCGTCGGGCAGATGGCGATTCTGTCCTATGGCGACAACCGTTACGGACATCCCCACCCTGAAGTGTTGGCAGTGCTCGAAGATGCCAACACCGACGTGCGACACACCTACCTCGAGGGTGACGTTGTCATCAGTCTTGCGCCAACGCCATGACATCTCCTACGTCAGACTATGTTTGAGTGCCATGGGTTGGTACGCAGTCACAGGACCGAAGAACGCAGGTCCCTCCGAACGTGAACGTATGTTCGCACGAGCAGCAGAGATGCTTGCCGAAGCCGGCGTCGACGCGCCAACCCGGATCGACGTACCCCAGAAGGGGAGCGGATCGTCGGACGACGGCGCGACGATGCGTGACGACGTCCAAGGCGTCATACCCGCTCTCCAGTCCGGGTCGTTGTTTGGGGGAACAACAGGTGTGCTGGTCGTCGACGCGAACCATCTTCTGAAAGCCGAAGTCGACACGATCGCGGAGCTGCTTACGAACGCCGACCAGACGCAGGCCGTGGCCGTGTTCCTGTCAATGGGGGCGCTCCCAGCGGCCATTCGGACTGCCGTCAAGGCATCTGGCGGTGTTGAGACGATCAAGCAGTTCAACGAACGCGATGCTGCTTCCTGGCTTGCCGACGAATCCAAGAGGCGAGGCCTTCGGGTCGATCAAGCGGCCAGAGGCGAGCTGCTCAACCACTTCGGGTCGAACACGTCGGCAATGGCGAGGGCGCTTGATCAGTTGTCGATCAGCGGAACGACGATCTCCGCTGAGGACGTGAAGTCCCGATTCACGGCCCGGCCGGACGAACCGATGTGGTTTCTGGGCGATGCGATCATGTCCGGAGACCAGGGTGAAGCACTCCGCAGGCTCTCTGACTTCCTCCAGCATCAGCACCCTCTCGTATTGCTCTCGTACCTCGAAGGGGAGGTGAAGAAGCGTTCACTGGCCGCGATCGCGCCGGACTACGAGACGTTCGCCGAGTGGGCAGGAGCCAACCCGAACTCTTACGCAACGAAGAAGGTCTGGCAGTCGAAGAACCGCGCGCCGGCTCAAGGTCTTGCGAAGTCGGTGCGAGCCCTCGCAAAGGCCGATCTCACGCTGAAGACCCAACCAGAGGCAACACATCGTGTGACACTCGAGCGGCTGACGGTTGCGATGTGTCGATGGATGGCGTAGGGCTCTTGTCCGCAAGCGGACAAGAGCCGTCTACAGTTCTCAGTTTTCAGTTCACAGTCAGCACGTTTCCGAAGCTGTGAAC
>CAZWMX010000035.1:9293-17831 GCA_964635205.1 uncultured Acidimicrobiaceae bacterium
TGAACTGTGAACCTC
The DNA here is from genome assembly GCA_964635205.1 of uncultured Acidimicrobiaceae bacterium. Classification (GTDB taxonomy): domain Bacteria; phylum Actinomycetota; class Acidimicrobiia; order Spongiisociales; family UBA5794; genus B3-G11. Next base: position 9,309 of record CAZWMX010000035.1, read on the forward strand.
TGCTCGGCGGCGCGGGCGATCCGGTTCGCCATCCTTCTGAATATCGGGGCGTGGAACGGCAACAGCGCCCACCAGTAGAGTCTCCCAGGAAGACCCTTCGGGATGAACCGGGCGACCTGAACCAGCTGAGAACCGTCACCGGAGGCCTCTACCGACCACCCGAGCCACGCCGTTCCCGGCACCTTCATCTCGGCTCGCAACGTCAGCCTCCGCCGTTTCGGGTCGATGTCGGCTACCCGAAAGAAATCGAGCGCCTCTCCGGGTCGGAGCTCCTCGGGATGTCGTCTGCCTCGCCGTAACCCGGCTCCACCGATGAGTCGGTCGAACCAGCCGCGCAGTATCCACGCCCAGTTCATCGTGTAGTAGCCGACGTCTCCGCCGATGCGGGTCACCGCCCAGAACAGATCGTCGGCGGGGGCCTCGGAGACGGCGACTCTTCGGTCGACCTCCATCCTGGCACCAGACCAGACCGGATCACCCGGTAGCGGTGCCGCAGGGGCGGTCAAGGCATCCGACCATCGCGTTTCGACGTCGAAATGGGAGATTCGAACGAGCGCTCTCTCCAGTGCTTCCCTGTAGGGCATCATGTCGGCCGGACGGAAGCCCGGGGGTGAGATTCTCGTCACAACAACATCGTTGTGCAGGCTCTCGATGAGCGGTCGGGAGACACCGGCCGGTAGTGGAGTGGCGAGTCCGACCAGGAGGGGTGACAGGCGGGAGCTGAAGATCGGCAGTGGCACAACGATACGTTTTTTCAAGCCGGCGACCTCAGCGTATGTCTGCATCATCTCTTCATACGTGAGGATGTCCGGCCCGGCAACATCGTAGACCCCGGAAGCCAGTTTGGGATCATCGAGGACAGCGATCAGGATCTCGAGCACATTGCGCACGGCGATCGGCTGACATCGGGTCCCCATCCACCTTGGCGTCATGATGATGGGAAGGACCTCGGTGAGGTGCCGGATCATCTCGAATGACATCGAGCCGGACCCGATGATCACCGCAGCGCGGAGTTCCACGACCGGCGTCGTGCCCTCAGCGAGGATCTGCCCAACCTCGTGTCGGCTGGCCAGATGCTCGGACAGTACGTCGTCGTCTGAGCCGAGACCACCGAGGTAGATGATTCGCCTGAGACGGGCTCGATCCGCGGCCGTGGAGAAGTTCCGCGCTGCTTGCCGACCTTGCTCGGCGAAGCTGTTCGGCGACCCCTTCATGGCATGGATCATGTAGTAGGCAGCGTCGCACCCTTCGAGGGCTTTTCCGAGGCTCTCGGCATCGAGAGCATCCGCCGCAACGACCTCGACTTCGTCGCGCCATGGATCCAGCGAGAGCTGGGTCGGATCGCGAGACATACATCGCACCTCGAAGCCCTGATTGAGGAGTCGAGGCACGAGCCGACCTCCGATATAGCCGGTTGCACCGGTAACGAGGACCTTCACGATGCCGAATGTAGCAAAACGGTTCACGGTTCACAGTGTCGGAACCTGCTGACCGTGAACTGAAGACCGTAAACCGTGGACTGGTGTCAGCCTTCGAACGGCCGTATCGCTCTCACATGGTACGTGAAGGTTCCACCCGGGGCCTCGTAGTCGACATCGTCGCCCGGCTTCGCTCCGAGGAGTGCCGCACCGAGGGGACTGTCCGGTGAAGCGAGAAGAAGCCCTGGGACCTTGTTCTCGGATGCTGCGATGAAGAAGTCCATCTCGTCGCCGTCGTCATCGATGACCGTTGCGACCGAACCAACGGTCACGACGTCAGAGTCGCCCACTTCGAGAATCCGCGCATGGTCGATGATGTGCTTGAGCTGACGGATGCGAGCCTCCATCAGACCCTGATCGTTCTTTGCAGTGTCGTACTCGGAGTTCTCCTTGAGATCCCCGTGGTCCCTTGCCTCGGCGATACGAGCCACGACCTCATCGCGACCCGTGGTCGTGAGATGGTCGAGTTCGTTCTGCAGCTTCTCAAGAGCTGCAGGTGTGAGGAGGGTGCCTTCGACTTCGGTCATGATGCGCGACTCAGGAGGCCAGGAGCGTTCGTACCTGTGCCGTGAGACGTGACTTGCGCCGTGAAGCGGTCTTCCTGTGAAGCACACCCTTGGTGGCTGCCATGTCGATCCGCTTCTGGGCGAGGTGCAGTAGCTCCTCGGCTTTGGCGGCATCACCGGCTTCGGCTGCATCAAGGGCCTGCTTGGCACGCGTCTTGAGCTCAGACCGGATTGCAGAGTTTCGCTCATTGAGCCGAATATTCTGTCGGTTGCGCTTGATATTGGATTTGATGTTGGCCATAAAGAAGAGAACCTCACGAGGTGCGGTGGGAATCGACAAGAGGATAGTACCAAGTCGGGGCAACGGTACACTCAAGTTTTCTTCCCGCCGGAGATGCCCATGGATCAGTCGCGTATCCGCAACTTCAGCATCATTGCTCACATCGACCACGGCAAGTCCACGTTGGCTGATCGCCTTCTGGAACGAACCGGGGCGATCTCTGCGCGGGACATGCGCGAGCAGCTTCTCGATGACATGGATCTCGAACGAGAACGCGGCATCACGATCAAGGCGAACGCGGTTCGTATCGACCACGTCGCCGCCGACGGCACACTGTACGAATTCAACATCATCGATACGCCGGGCCACGTCGACTTCTCCTACGAGGTGTCAAGGTCTCTCGAGGCGTGTGAGGGGGCGCTCCTCCTGGTGGATGCTTCCCAGGGTGTCGAGGCACAGACGCTCGCAAACGCCCATCTTGCGATCGGGAGCGGGCTCGAGGTCATTCCCGTTGTGAACAAGATCGATCTCCAAGCTGCAGACCCCGACCGCGTCGCCGGCGAGCTCGTGAACATCCTCGGAGGAACCGAAGACGAGGTCGTGCATATTTCAGCCAAATCCGGCTTGGGTATCGATGAGCTTCTCGAGACGATCGTGGAGAGGCTCCCGGAGCCCGAGGGAGCTCCCGATGCGCCGCTTCGTGCACTCGTGTTCGATTCGTACTACGACACCTATCGCGGCGTTGTGGCCCTCGTTCGAGTTGTTGACGGTGCGCTCAGAGAGGGTGACCGGATCCGACTCATGGCACCCGGCCAGGAACTCGACGCAGACGAGGTCGGTGTGAGGAGGCCAACGATCGAGCGGACCGGTCGCCTCGGCGCAGGCGAGGTCGGCTACCTCATCACGGGTGTCAAGGCGATCGACCTCATCCGTGTCGGCGACACGATCACCCACGCAGACAAGCCCGCGGTCCAGGCTCTCGAGGGCTACGCGGAGCCGAAGCCGATGGTCTTCTCAGGCCTCTTCCCGACGGACGGTGACGACTTCGAGAGACTCGGAGAAGCGCTCGACAAGCTCAGGCTCAACGACTCTTCGCTGCTCTATCAAGCCGAGACGAGCCGAGCACTTGGTTTCGGGTTCCGGGTGGGTTTCCTGGGACTCCTCCATATGGAGATCGTCAGGGAGCGGCTCGAGCGCGAGTATGACCTCGACCTCGTGGCAACGGCGCCATCAGTCGAGTACAGAGCGAATCTTGTCGAAGGCACACAGCAGATCGTCCAGAGTCCGCAGGATCTTCCCGATTCTGGTGCTCTCGCTTCGATCGAAGAGCCGTACGTGAAGGTGATGATCATCACCCCATCGCAGTACATCGGAACGGTCATGGAACTCGTCCAATCCAAGCGCGGCGAGATGGGGGAGATGAACTACCTCAGCACCGAACGGGTCGAGCTGCACTACCTCATGCCACTCGCTGAGATCGTCTTCGACTTCTTCGACCTGTTGAAGTCGCGCACCCGCGGCTACGCGTCTCTCGACTATGAACCAGACGAGTACCGACCGTCGGATCTCGTGAAGGTCGACATCCTGCTCAATGCCCAGTCGGTCGACGCGTTCTCAACGATCGTCCACAAGGACAGGGCATACGCATACGGGCGTGCCATGGTGCACAAGCTACGCGAGTTGATCCCGCGCCAGCTGTTCGATGTTCCGATCCAAGCTGCAGTCGGGTCGCGCATCATCGCGAGGGAGACGGTCAAGGCCAAACGAAAGGACGTGACCGCCAAGTGCTACGGCGGTGACATCACCCGCAAGCGAAAGCTCCTCGAACGTCAGAAAGAGGGCAAGAAGCGGATGAAGATGGTCGGTAGTGTTGAAGTGCCCCAGGAGGCGTTCGTCGCAGCACTGAAGATCGCGGAGGACTGATCCGTGACCGGGCACCGGCCGGACAGCACGGCGCTCGCAGACCTTGCCGCCGGCTGGAAATGCGCATACGTTCACGTTCCGTTCTGCCGCCGGCGTTGCCCGTACTGTGATTTCGCGATCGTCGATGAGTCCATCGACCGCTCTCTCGATCATCAGGCGTATGTCGACGCGCTCGTCACCGAGATCGCCATGGAGTCCCCCTTCGGCCCGCTGGACGCGGTCAACTTCGGGGGAGGCACACCGTCGCGGGTCGAGGCAACCGAGCTGGGACGTGTTGTTGATGCTCTTGCCGATCGTTTCGGGATTGCAGACGGTGCCGAGGTCAGCATCGAGGTGAATCCGGAGGATTGGACTGACGAGCTGGGACGAGGCCTATCGGATGTGGGCTTCACCCGGGTCTCGATCGGCGCACAGTCGTTCGACCCCGTCGTGCTCGATGCACTCGGCCGGGTGCACACCGTTGAGATGATTGATACAACCGTCGAGGGTGTGCGGGCTTGCGGGATCCGATCGGTCGGAATCGATCTCATCTTCGGGCATCCGAGTGAGACGGACGAGTCGTGGTCCCGGACGGTCGAACGAGCCATGGAGATCGGTGTTGATCACATATCGACCTACTCCCTGACCGTTGAGCCAGGCACGGAACTATCCAGGGAAGTCACCGCAGGTGCGGCGGCGCCCGATGATGATGTCCAAGCGGACCGGTACGAGCGTTTCGAAGACATCTCTCACAAGTATGGCTTCGTGCGGTACGAGATATCGAACCATGCACAATCCGGTCACGCGTGCAGATACAACCTCGCGACCTGGGCTCACGGCGAGTACGTCGCCTTCGGCATCGGTGCGCATGATCACCGCTGGGGTGAGCGATCTCGCAATCATCGGAGGGCCGACCGGTACATGGAGGCCATCGTTGCCGGTGAGAGACCGCGGCTCGGAACCGAGTACCTCACACCTCGTGAACAAACACGCGACCGACTCATGGTCGGCCTCAGGCTCGCAGCAGGTACACCCATGACACCCGTCGCTGAGCGATTCGTTGGGTCCGATGAAGGCAGACGGTTGATCGACGCCGGCATCATCGAGGTGCGGTCTGGCCGCCTGTGTGTCACGGACCCGATGATGACGGACGCCGTGATCAGAGAAGTGTTGTCGGTCTCCTGTGACAACCACTAACTTTCACTCATGCTTGATGACCGCAGATCCCAGGTGCTCAAGGCTCTTGTTGAGGAGTACATTCGAACAGGTGAGCCAGTCAGCTCCCAGTCGATCCTCGACCTGAGCGTTCTTGACGTGTCCTCGGCGACGATCAGGAGCGATCTTGCCCAGCTCGAGTCCTACGGTTTCGCCGTCCAGCCCCACACCTCGTCCGGCCGAATTCCTACGCATCAGGGGTACCGGTTCTATGTCGATCATCTCTCTCCCTCGAAACTACGACTGGGGACACGGAAGCAGATCGACACATTCTTTCAGCAGGTGCACAGTCAGATCTCAGAGGTTCTTCGGGAGACCTCCACGCTCGTGAGCGAGCTGACGACCTACCCCTCTGTTGTCGTTGGTCCTACAACGATGGAGGAGGTCATCAAGGACATCAGGCTTGTTCCTCTGGGTGGAACCATCGTTCTTGCAGTAGCCATCACCGAATCTGGACGGGTGTATCAAGAGTTCGTTGACACGGGTGTTGCAGCTGATGACAACACGCTCGAAGCCGCTGAACGCCTCATCGCCGCCGCGTTTCAGGGTAAGTCTCTCGACGATCCCGAATCGGAGAGGCTTGCTGCTTCCGATCTGCCTGCGATGGTCAAGCGGATCATCACACCTGTGAGCGAGCAGCTTGCCGGGAGTGCTCCAGCGGCCGGAGAGGTGTACGTCGGTGGCTCGAGTCAGATGGCCTCGCTGTGGAGCGACCTTTCAATGGTGCAACACCTTCTGGAGATGCTCGACGAAGAGGCAACACTCATCGACCTCATGAGTGACGACACGGACGGGTTGCAGGTTCGCATCGGTCCCGAGTTCGGCGATGAGCCGGACCTGGCTGTTGTCACCACCACATATTCGACACCGTCGGGGTCCCGGGGCCGGATGGGTGTCATCGGCCCGATGCGAATGGATTACCGCAGGACGATCAGAGTCGTAGAACGGGTTTCTGAAGGACTCGAGAAGAGTTTCGAGGCCGATCAGTGAAGGACTACTACCGGATGCTCGGTGTCGACCGAGACGCGAGCGCTGATGAGATCAAGAAGGCGTTCCGGAGGCTCGCAAGGGAGACCCACCCCGATGCAAACCCGGGAGATGCCGAGGCGGAGGAACGGTTCAGGCAGGTCGCCGAGGCGTACGAAGTTCTGTCGGACCCCCAGAAGAAGGTCCGATTCGATCGGGGAGAGACGTTCGGTGGCCAGGACCTCTTCAGTCAATTCGGTGGTCTCGAAGACATTCTGCAGCAGTTCTTCGGTGGAGGGTTCGGTGGAGGGTTCGGCGGGTTCGGCGCCACGGGTCGTGGTCCTGAACGCGGGAGGGACGTGGCGGTGCGCCTCGACCTCGATCTGGCACAGGCTGCGTTCGGCACCGAACAAGACGTCACCTTTGTGAGCCGAATCGAATGCCCTACCTGTGACGGATCCGGCTCTGAACCGGGTCACAGCCCGATCACATGTTCGAAATGTGACGGTCACGGGAGGGTGCAGGCAGCACGGCAGACACTCCTTGGGACGATGATGACTGTCGCGGAATGTCCAGACTGCTCAGGGACAGGTCAGATGATCGACCATCCCTGCGCCGAATGTCACGGAGAAGGCCGGATACGCGGCGAGCGTGAGCTCACCGTCGAGGTTCCCGAGGGTGTCGACACGGGTACGCGGCTGCGCCTCAACCAGAAGGGTGGAGCCGGTCAGCGTGGTGCGCCGGCCGGGGATGTCTACGTCGAGATCCGGGTGAAACCGGACGACCGATTCCAACGTGTCGGCGACGATCTACACCACAGGGTCGTCATCGGGTTTACCGAGGCAACGTTCGGCACCGGTATCGAAGTCCCTCTGCTCGAAGGTGATACCGAGTACTTGGAGGTGCCCGCAGGTACCCAACCCGAGACCGTGTACCGCATCGGCAAGAGGGGAGTCCCGAGGTTGCAGCGCCGCGGACGAGGTGACCTCCTGGTGCACATAGAGGTGAAGGTACCGACCGATCTCGGGGAAGGCGCCGAGGATGCCTTACGGTCGTATGCCGACATCCAGGGCGAACGGCCGGCGGAGAAGAAGCGTGGCCTCTTCCGGCGCTGAAGCGACAACAGTTCGCTCAGTCGGTGCCTCGCTGACCGTAAACCGTAAACCGTAAACCGTAAGCCGAAAGAGGAGAATCGGTCGTCGGTTGTCGGTCGTCTGTTGTCTCTTCTTCCCTGACGCCTGACGCTTAGAACCTGAAACCTGCTTTAAACCTTGCCGCGGCGGGTAGCGGCGCAGTATCATGGAGTGATTGGGCGCAGTGGGTTGAGGAGAAGGCATGGATTACAGCGTTAAGGTCGGGGAGCGGCTCAGAGCGATCAGGCTGCAGCGAAGCATGTCACTCCAGGATGTGCATCGTTCAACAGACGGCGAGTTCAAGGCAGCGGTTCTCGGGGCGTACGAACGTGGGGAGCGCAGCATCTCTCTCCCCAGACTGAAACGCCTCGCCGGCTACTACGAAGTACCCGTCAGCCAACTGCTCCCGGAGGAGGACACCTACGAGCTGGTGTCGATCTCAGAGGGTGGCGTTACGATCGATCTCCGGCGTGTCGAGACCCTTGATGACGAGACCGCCCTCGTTGTCGAGCGTTTCCTGCAACGTATCCAGGTGCAGAGACAGGACTTCAATGGGAAGGTCCTGACGATCCGCGCATCAGACGTCGCGATGCTTGCAGTGATGCTCGATATCGCCGATGCCGATCTCGTCGGAAAGCTCGAGCGGGAGCGGACGTAGTCCCGACCCGCAACCCGTCAACGATCCCCCTTGCTACAAGGGGTTCAGCGATATACTCGCATCATTCCAATTGCGCAATCCAGAAGCCAGAGTCGCCAGGAACTGCGAGGAGCTAGGCGTTGACCTATCCCCCCGATACGGAAGCAAGAGTGCGCGTCCCCTCGAACCATCTCATGGTTGAACTGTTGGGCACCAGGGACGTGCATCTTCGACGCGTCGAAAAGGCCTTTCCCAATGCTCGGCTGGTGGCTCGCGGCAACGAGATCGATATCACGGGTGACGAACGCGAAATCGCACTCGCACACACGGTGATAGACGAGCTGCTTGTTCTGGTCCAGGAAGGCCAGTCGCTCGACGCAGACAGAGTCGATCGGGTGATCGACAT
>CAZWMX010000036.1:0-2189 GCA_964635205.1 uncultured Acidimicrobiaceae bacterium
ACGCTCCTCAGGAGCCTTATCAATATCCTCAAACGGCGTGTACTCAGACTCGTTCTGCTCAGCCAAAACCTTCGTAATAGCAGCAGTCAACGTCGTCTTCCCATGATCAATATGACCCATCGTCCCAATATTCATATGCGGCTTCGACCGCTCAAACTTCTCTTTCGCCATGTGAGGTCCTCCCGAACCGATATTGAGACTTTCCAACGTATGCGTAGCGGCGGGCAGACTTGAACTGCCGACCTCTCGATTATGAGTCGAGCGCTCTTACCGACTGAGCTACGCCGCCGTATACCGGTGCCGCTCACGCGACACGATGCCAGACGTGCGTCCGACCCAGAACCCGCCTCTGTCTGCAGCGATTCCGCCGAATCAAGGGGATGGGAACTGGCGGGAATTATATCTGGGGGGATTCAGTACCACAATCGGGATCAGATACCAGAATCCAGAGGCCAGAAACCAGAACCAGATGCCCGGTGTCTGATGTGAGCTCGGGGCGGCAGCTACCCACCACACGTGTTTCTCGGGATCTGACGTAGGCTGCATGAATGCGGAAGGCGATACTGCTGACACCGGCCCTGGTGCTTGGTCTTGTGGCTTCTGCCTGCGCCGGAACAAGCACCGAGGAAGCGACTACGACCTCGACGCAGGCAAGCACAGCAACGGTCCCGCTGCCGCCGAGTGATGGCCTCCTGCGCAACCAGCTCGGATACGTCTTCCCTGAGGCGCCGGATGTCACCAACACCCGCGAGTTGGAGCCACAAGCCCAGATGGCGCTGGACGACCTTTGGGGGAGCCTCACGAGCTCCGTCGACGATCGAGCCATCCTTGCTGTGGGCAACAGTGGCGACGTCAGGCTGGCATGGCTCCTGTCCGACCTGCTGCGATTCGTGCGGTCGGCGACCACAAGACAGGCCATTGTTACAGCTTGGTCAACGTTGACGGGCGTTGACCTCACGCCAGACCCCGTCTCTGGTCGAAGCGAATGGCAGTCGATGACAGATCATCTCATTGCTTGGGACACTCCTGCTCACCCCGGGTATCGCCAGTACAAGGGCCGACTGTTCACCATCATCGAACCGGCGTGGCAGCCCTTCTTCGACGACGCTGGGTCCACTATCGATTGGAGGCTGACGTCGTGGGGCGGTGTGCTGATCGACGATCGGCAACTCGGCGATAGGCAACCTTGCACGAGGGGTTGCATCCCGGCCCTCGATGACCCCGAGGTGACATCGGCAGCAGACGGATCGTGGTATCCCGACGACCGAGTCGTCTTTGGTGTCGTCGTGAATGGCGAAGCGCGTGCCTATCCCAAGCACCAGATGGAGGTACACGAGATGGTCAACGACACGATCGGTGGCCGACGCGTCGGCATCCCGTACTGCACACTCTGCGGATCAGCCCAGGCGTACTTCACTGACTCAGTACCGTCCGATATCGACACTCCGGTTCTGAGAACCTCCGGGCTCCTCACCCGGTCCAACAAGGTGATGTTCGACATAAACACCTTCAGCATCTTCAACACGTTCACCGGAGAAGCGATCTCCGGACCGCTGCGCGAGAGGGGAATCGTTCTCGAGCAAACTACGGTGATCACGAGCACATGGGGCGACTGGAAGAAAGCATATCCCGACACGACGATCCTCGCCGAGGACGGAGGACTCGGGAGAACCTACTCGCTGAATCCCCTCGGGGGCAGGGACGACGACGGTCCGATCTTCCCAGTCGGTGACGTGGATTCCCGCCTACCCGTTCAAGCACAGGTGGTCGGAGTCGTCACACCGGGCGGAACACCGATCGCGTTCCCCGTGGATCAGCTTCGCATCGTGTTGGACGAGGAAGACTCCATCATGATGGAGGGAGTCACGATATCGGCCGACGGTGGCGGATTCGTTGCGACGCTCACAGATGGAACCCGCCTCGCTGCACACCAGTCGTTCTGGTTCGCATGGGCGCAGTTCAACCCCGACACATTGGTCTGGACACCTACATCACTCGACAACTGACGATGTACGACTCACGACTCACGACTCACGACAAGAAGTCGTTCATCGTCAGCAAGCGCAGCGACCGACCTGTCGCCGGTTCCGCCTTCTTCCCTGACGCCTGAAACCTGATACCTGAAACCTGATACCTGTCGAGAGCCTCCTCCGAGATTCGAACTCGGGACCCCCTCCTTACCATGGAGG
>CAZWMX010000036.1:2289-11453 GCA_964635205.1 uncultured Acidimicrobiaceae bacterium
CTGTCGAGAGCCTCCTCCGAGATTCGAACTCGGGACCCCCTCCTTACCATGGAGGTGCTCTGCCACTGAGCTAAGGAGGCGCGTATTCAGTTGTCTCCACGGATCTCGCATTCTGTGGGCCCCAGCTACCGGAAACGATGAACTGGAACCCTGGGTATGCGGATCTCGCTTCGTGCCGGGAGAAGGATTTGAACCTCCGAAGGCATTGCCGGCAGATTTACAGTCTGCTCCCTTTGGCCGCTCGGGCATCCCGGCTGGGGTCACCTCCAGCATCGTGGAAGCGATGGCGAGGATAGCGGTGTCGGAGCCACAGCGTTCAGCCATCGGATCGGCTCGTGTGATGTGGCTATGAGATCCCGTAGGCCATCTTCTCGAGACGTTCGATGCGATCTTCCACCGGCGGATGTGTTGAGAACAGCTTGCCCATCCGGCCGCGCTGCCCCCTCGACCCGAATGACTTCAGCGGGTCTGCGATGAAGAGCTGGGAGATGGCCGGGTTCACGTCCATCGGCACGCGGGACACTCCATCCGATATCTTCCGGAGAGCGCTTGCAAGGGCCAGGGGTGACCCGGTCGCTTCGGCACCGTCGTTGTCGGCCTCGAACTCCCGGCTGCGGCTGATGGCCATCTGGATCAGCGCCGCAGCGATCGGCGCAAGGATCATGGCGACGATGCCGACGATCGCCGTCAGGGCGTTGCCACCGCGTCGCCTGCCTCCGAGACCCGTCCAGAACGCCATCCGGGCGAGAAAGGACAACGCGGCCGCGATCGTCGCTGCGATTGTCGCGATCAGAATGTCGCGGTTCTTCACATGGGCGAGCTCGTGCGCGAGAACACCCTCCAACTCGCGGTAGTCGAGGAGGTCGAGGATTCCCGTCGTCACAGCGACGGCAGCCTTCTTCGGGCTCCGCCCCGTTGCGAAGGCGTTGGGTTGAGGTGCATCGATGACGTAGAGGGCAGGCATCGGCATCCGCTCTCTTTGGGCAAGTGACGACACGATCGACTGCACGTTCGGGAGCTCACCCGGTTCGACCGGTCTTGCCTTCGCAGAGGCGAGAGCGATGCGGTCCGAGAAGAAGTAGATCCCGATGTTGAACACAGCAGCAAACCCGAGAGCGAACAGGCCTCCCGGCACGTCACCGAGGACGTACCCGACGCCGACGAAGAAGGCGCCAAGGAACCCAAGCAGCGCGGCAGTCTTGACGTTGTTCACGAACTGAGCGTATCGCGAGAAACAAACTCCTGACACGTGCTGCAGTGACGGTGCGGCGGTCGTTCGAATCGAGATTCTCCGATGTGACGAATCGACGTTTGTGGCGTGTCGTCAGCTTCCCGGTTCGACGAGGATCACCTGGAAGGCGCCAAGGCCGTTCGGGTCGATGAGGGCTTCGAAGTCCAGGCGCTCGGAACGGTTCTGGAGTTGGGACATTATGTCGCCGGCTCTGGCAGCCACATGCTCGAGATCCGCCGCGTCGGCGATGAGCTCGTCGAGTCCGTACTCGAGGCAGAAGTCGCGCTGGCTCATGAGTCGTGCTCTGTGTCCCGCTCGAGCGATCGCAGCCAGGACACCATCGATGTTGACATCCACGGTGATGTCGGTCTCTCCTGGATGCTGCAACCAGTCAATCCCACTCTGGTGCCTGCGGTAGGTTCTGACAATTGAAGCCGGGTTCCGAGTAATCAGTTCGTCTGACTTGCCTCCGTAATCGATGAGGCACATCGACACCCTGCCGAAGTGGTCGAAGACGCCATCGATCCACCGGGCAATACCGACCTGAGCGGACACGGTGGTTCCCGGTTCGGCGACAGGGAACATGCCATCACACCACTCGTTCACATCATCCCGAGCCGGTAACTCCACAAGCACCAGACCCTCGCCATCGAGTCCAACAGCAATCTCAGCCCAGCCGTCCCCGGTTCGCTTCGCGAGGGCTGCTGGCATGTTGTCGAGGACCTCGTTGGCGACGATGACAGCATCGATCCCCGCGGGAACTTCATCGAACGTTTCGACAACCGTTGCATTGGGGAACCGGCCACTGAGAAACGCTCGTGATTCCACGGATCGCTCGACGGCGAAGACGGGGTCGTTCGCGTCGGACCAAGGAGCAATGATCTCTCGCAGCAGCATCCCAGAGCCGGATCCGACCTCGACGAGAGCTGCGTGGCTCGTCGGTACGTTGTCATCGACCCATTCACCAACGCACAACCCGAAGGCCCACGAGATCTCCGGGCTCGTGACGAAATCACCCTTCTTGCTCGAACGCACCGGTCCCGCGGAGAAGAAGCCGTCGTCCGGGTCGTAGAGACACCACTCCATGTACTCGTCGAAGGGCATCGGCCCATGCGTCCGTATGTGCTCGGCAATTCGTAACCGCATCGGCAGAAGTGTAGATTCACGACATGACCGACTCCGATTGCGTGCTGTGTGCAGGCAAGGACATGGATGAGGCCCTCCTCGTTACCGAAGTTTGGAGTGACGATCTCTGGCGCCTCACGACCGTGCGTGTTGGCGAGGTCGCCGGCTATTCGTATCTGAGTCCCCGCAGACACATCCCGCACATCACCGACCTCGACGGGCCCGAGGCTTCGTCGTTCGGGCATGTTGTGGCTCGGTCAGCATCGGCCATCAAGGAGTCGACCGGAGCAGACCTTGTCTACACATACGTATTCGGAGCTGGACTCGACCATTTTCACGTGCATCTCGCTCCGCACACGGGATCGCGTAGCCCCCTCGTGGATCATCCGATCAAGGGGCCACGGAGCAAGGTTCTGCTGCCGACCGGCGAGGAGATCTGGACGAGCGACATATACCGACTCCAATCTCGGGAACTCATGAATGCCGCTATCGACGGCATCAGGGAACATCTGGCCGGGTAGCGCCCGTCCCCCGACACACAGGGGTGATCTTCCGATGGACACGGGATTCGCGCAGCACACGACTCAGGAATTTGTCTGAAGTGCACTATCCTGAGCCTGTCGAACGCATGGCAAAAGGATGTGCGAAGTGAGCCAGCTTGCCGTCTCGGAATTCATGGACTACGTGGTCGCGAAGTCTGCCGCACAGTACGAATTCCACCAGGCAGTCCGAGAAGTGATCGAGTCGGTATGGCCGCTCTTCGACCGCCATCCAGAGTATCTCGAAGAGAAGATTCCGCACCGCATGGTGCACGCAGAGCGGATCATCATCTTCCGCGTCCCCTGGGTCGACGACACGGGAACGGTGCAGGTGAACCGTGGATACCGGGTCGAGATGAACAGCGCCATTGGCCCGTACAAGGGCGGCCTCCGGTTTCACCCTTCCGTGGACCTCGGCATCCTCAAGTTCCTCGCCTTCGAGCAGGTGTTCAAGAACGCACTCACGACACTGCCCATGGGCGGAGGCAAGGGAGGATCTGACTTCGATCCCAAGGGCAAGAGCGATCACGAGGTGATGCGGTTCTGCCAGGCGTTCATGAGTGAGCTGTTCCGCCACATTGGACCGCATACCGACGTACCGGCTGGAGACATAGGCGTTGGTGCACGCGAGATCGGATACATGTTCGGTCAGTACAAGAAACTCGTCAACCGATTCGACGGCATCCTCACGGGGAAAGGCGCAACCTGGGGAGGCAGCCTCATCCGTCCGGAAGCCACCGGCTACGGGGCCGTGTACTTCACAGAAGAGATGTTCAGAGCGCAGGGCGACACCATTTACAACAAGACGGTGCTCGTTTCAGGATCAGGGAACGTCGCACAGTTCGCGGTGGAGAACGTGAACCGCCTTGGTGGGATAGCTGTGACACTGTCGGATTCAGATGGCTTCATCCATGATCCAGACGGCATCGACGCGGAGAAGCTCGCCTGGACAATGGATCTGAAGAACAAGCGTCGCGGACGTATCAGCGAATACGCCGAACACTTCGGTGTCGAGTACTACGCCGGTCAGAAGCCCTGGGGCGTCGAAGGCGCACACGTCGCCCTTCCGTGCGCGACCCAGAACGAGATCAACGTCGACAACGCGAAGCAGCTGGTCGCCAACCGCGTCCGGGTCGTCGCTGAGGGCGCAAACATGCCGACCGAGGCGGATGCCGTGAAGCTGCTCACCGACAACGGTGTGCTGTTCGCTCCGGGTAAGGCTGCGAACGCGGGCGGTGTCGCGGTCAGTGGCCTCGAGATGGCTCAGAATGCAGTTTTCACATCATGGAGCCGAGAGGAAGTCGACGCCAAACTTCTCGGGATCATGACCAAGATCCACAGGGCGTGCCGCGAAACGGCTGAAGAATTCGGCGCTCCGAACAACTATGTCGTCGGGGCAAACATCGCTGGCTTCCGCAAGGTTGCAGAGGCGATGATGGACCAAGGCGTTGTGTAAGGAGATTCGATAATGCGGAAAGTCATTGGCTACTTCGACGGAACGGACTCGGCCCTGCTGACAGATCTCGTATGTGAAGGCTACGACACACTGCCGGTCTCGAATGGGTTCGACAACCACGGCATGCACGTCCGCATCATCAACAACGAGAATCGCATCGATCTGCTCATCGGCTATCTCCACAAGATCTACTCGCCCGAGGGAAGCACCCCTGCGGGTGCTGTCACATACCAGGACGTCTTTCACGTGTGCCGCACCTTCAACATTCCCCTCATCCTCGAGGTCAGCGGCGACCTTCATGACAAAGCAAGGGCACTCTTCGTCGACGCTCCACCGCCTGTTCGGCTTGTCGACCCGAGCGACGCACTGTCGACGATCAGAGAGATCCTCAAGAGTCCCGACAGAAGTTCGGGCTAGTGGTGCGACGAGCTCACGTTGCGTCGGACGATCGGGTGACACGCTCGTAGTCCTCAGGTGTGTTCACGTTGATCGGCTGCGGGGTATCGATCTGCAAGACGAAGCGGTCGCCTTCGGACAGAGATGCGAGGTACGGCCAGAGCGGTCGTGGGCCGGTGAGTGTTCGTACGTCTTCGAACGTCCGCCTCGCGAGCGCTATCGGATGTCCTCGTCCATCGGCGTACTCGACCCAGCCACTTCGACCACCGGAAGCAATGAGACCAACAGCGAGGTCGGCGATCACCTCGCTCCGCACTTCGGGCATGTCGGCCAACAACACGATCGCGCCGTCAACATCGCCAGCAGCATCGAGGCCCACGAGAAGGGATGAGAGGTTCCCAGACTCAGGGTGTGGGTTGTGTACGACCTGAGCAGACCCTCCGACCGCCTTGGACACCACATCTCCATGAAAGCCGGTCACGACGATGACCGGCGCGAGTTCGGCGGTATTGGCAGCGCTCACCGCTGCACCGACCATCGTGGTACGCCCGTAGGCCAGCGTCGGCTTTGGCGACCCCATGCGGGTCGACTCACCCGCGGCCAGTATCACCGCAGCCACTCGCGGTCGCGGCCTTCCGGTGGGCGAATCGTCTGCTATTGGAGCACGTCCTCCAGTGCTCGCCTCACATACACACTCGCGAGGTGGGTACGGTACTCGACCGAGCCGTACAGATCATCGAGTACCACGACATCATCTGTCGCGTGCGCAGCGGCCGACGCGATCGCATCGCCCGAACCATCCGTGCCGACAACGGCCTGAGCGGATGCTGCGGCAAGATACGGCTTGGAGCTCACGCCCGTCACCGCGATGCGAGCATCAGCAACAGTGCCGTTGGAAGCATCAACCCACACGGCTGCGGCTGCGATCGGATAGTCCGAACTACCTCCCCGCCTCCCAAGCTTTGCGTAGGCTGATCTGCCACCTTTGGGAACCTCGAGCCTGACAAGGATCTCGTCGGCTTCGAGTGCAGACGTCAGCGTGTCAACGAAGAAATCCGCTGCTGCTATCTCCCTCTCACCCCGGACCGACGCAGCCACGATCGTGGCACCAAGAGCCAGCACAGCGGCCGTCTGGTCTGCGGCAATGTCGGCGTGCGCAATAGAACCACATGTCGTCCCCTGGTTCCTGACCTGGGCGTCGGCTGTGGCGCTCGCTGCCTGGGCGAGCGCAGCGGCGTGCTCGCCGACCAGCTCGCTCGAAGCTGTCTCTGCGTGCTTGACCAAGGCTCCGATTGCGATGTGATCGCCCTCATCCGTGATGGCGTCCAACCCGGGAATCCGTGAGATATCGACCACCGTCGTCGGCCGTACAAGTCGCATCTTCATGAGGGGGATGAGGCTCATCCCCCCGCTCAGCACCTTTGCGTTCTCGCTCTGCGATAACGCTGTGAGTGCTTCATCGAGTGACGACGGGGCAACGTATTCAAAGTTCGGTGGGTACATCGCTAGTTCCTCGCATCCTCGATCGCTTGCCACACACGTTTCGGCCGTAGGGGCATGTCGATGTGTTTGACGCCGAGATGACTCACCGCATCAACCACAGCGTTGACAATGGTTTGGGCGGATCCGATCGTTCCGGCTTCACCGATGCCTTTGACACCGAGTGGATTGACATCCGTCGGTGTCACCGTGCGATCAAGCGAGAACATCGGGAGATTCCCTGCGGCAGGGAGCGGATAGTCGATCAACGAACCGGTCAACAGGTTGCCCATGTCGTCGTAGATCGCCTCTTCGAACAACGCCTGTGCAATACCCTGCGCGATGCCACCGTGAAGCTGCCCATCGACGATCATCGGGTTGATCACGTTCCCGCAATCATCCGTCGCCCAGTACTCGAGCAGATCGACGTCACCGGTATCGGGGTCGACCTCGACGAGTGCCATATGCGACCCGAACGGCCATGTTGCGTTCGGCGGCGAGAACACCGCAGATGACTCGAGACCGCCTTCCATGCCTTCGGGCAATGTGTGAGGCTGATACGCCGATTCGGCGATCTGGGCCCACGAAACAGTTCGATCCGGAGAGCCTGCGACGTGGGCGCCGCCGTCGGCGAACTGGATGTCTTCAGGGGCGGCCTCCAGAAGATGACCGGCGATCGTTGCCGCCTTCTCCTTCACGCGGTTCGTCGCCTCGTAGGTCGCCGACCCGTCGACGGCGATGGATCGCGAACCGAACGTGCCGATGCCCATGGGCGAATCGAGCGAGTCGCCGTGCTGTACCTCAATGCTCTCCATGGGGATGCCAAGGCCGTCCGAGACGATCTGTGCCCAGGTCGTCTCGTGACCCTGACCGCTCGGTCCAGTGCCGATCGTCACTGTGCACGTTCCGTCCGGCTGAACGCGAACAACACCGGAGCCGTTGAAGGCTGCCGGCAGGCCATAGCCGGCCCACGAGAATCCCAGGCCGGCGAGAGCGGAGGGTCCGAACCCGCACACCTCGACATAGGTGCTGAGCCCGAGACCGAGCAGCCTTCCTTCGGCTCGTGCGGCATCACGTTTCGCCTTCAGTTCCTCGTATCCGACGCGGTCGAGCAACGCATCGAGGTTCTTCTCGTAGTCCCCGGAATCCATCGTCAGGCCGATGGCAGTGGTCACGGGGAACGCGTCCGGTTGCCAGAAGTTGGCCCTCCGAACATCGGCGGGATCCATCCCAATCTCTCTGGCATACGTATCGATGATGCGTTCGAGGTAATAGGCGGCCTCAGGCCTCCCAGCGCCTCGGTACGCATCTGTCGTCGGCGTATTGGTGACGACACAATGCAGCGCATAGGACGTCGGGATGTCGTACTGGCCCGATGCCACGAACAGTCCGAGCAACGGGACCGCGACTGTGAAGTTCTGGGAGTAGGCGCCCATGTCACAGATGGCCTCGAGCTCGTAGCCGAGGATCTTGCCTTCCTTCGTCCCGGTGATGGTGGCCGTCCCGATCCACCCTCTCCCCTGGGTCGAGGAGAATGCTGCCTCGCGCCGCGTCTCCGTCCATCGCACAGGCCGTTCGAGTTCCCTCGATGCGAAGCACACGAGAATCTCGTCCGGGTACACGTTGAGCTTCAAACCGAAGCCACCGCCGACCTCGGGGGCCACAACTCTCACCTTGTTCGATGGAACACCGAACGTCACGCCGATCGCACCGGCGACGGCATGGGGCATCTGGCTGGATGACCACAGCTCGACCGAGCCGTAGCCACCATTCCAGTCGGCGAGTACAGCCCTGGGTTCGATCGCTGTCGGGATGAGCCGCTGGTTCACCATCTCGAGGCTGACCACGACGGTGTCGTCGCGTTCCTTGGCTTCCTGGATGCCCGGTGACGGATCGGGGAAGTCAATGACCCCTTCCCACCAGGCATGCCCGTTCCAGGTCAGCAGCGTGTTGGACACGCCATCGTGCACTTGAACGGTGTCGGCGAATGCGTCCTTGAGATCTACGACCGCTTCACCCGGGTCGTAGTCGACGTACACAAGCTCCGCAGCGTCTTGGGCTATGTACCGATTGTCGGCAACAACCATCGCAACGGCTTCACCGACGTGGTGAACAACACCGTCTGCGAGGAGCGGACGCAGGGTGCCAACCGCCACCTGAGCGGGGTTCAGCCCGAGATCACGTACGTCGTCGGCCGTATACACAGCGTGAACTCCGTCAAGCTCGAGTGCTGCGGATGCGTCGATGCTGTTGATCGTCGCCGCTGCGAACGGACTCCGAACGAAGGCAGCCGCAAGCTCACCATGACGCTTGATGTCGTCAACGTAGGTGCCCTTGCCCTGGATGAGGGAGGGATCTTCCTTACGCCTGACGATGCCGCCCATCACACTTGTCGTGCTCATGACGTCACCTCCTGTGATGCCCCTTGGGGCTCTTCGCCGCGCATCTTGGCGCCGGCGTACTGGACTGAACGAACGATGTTGTGATAACCCGTACAACGACAGAGATTGCCTTCGATACCGTGGCGAATCTCTTCCTCACTCGGATCGTCATTGTCCTCGAGGAGTGCGATCGAACTCATGATCATGCCGGGTGTGCAGAATCCACACTGGAGTCCGTGGCATTCCCAGAACCCTTCCTGAACCGGGTGAAGCTCGTCTCCATCGGCTACACCCTCGATCGTCTGCACTGATCGACCATCTGCTTGAACCGCAAGCATGGTGCATGATTTGACGGTTCGACCGTCAACGACAACCGTGCAAGCGCCGCAGTAGCCGGTATCACAGCCGACATGCGTGCCGGTGAGATTGAGCTCTTCGCGAAGGTAGTGAACAAGTAGCGTGCGGGGTTCAACGTCGCTGCGGTGATCTGTTCCGTTGACAGAGATACTGACTTCCAAGGCACGGCCCTCCCGTCGGCTGAGTTCGCGGGCGAGCGC
>CAZWMX010000036.1:11553-17793 GCA_964635205.1 uncultured Acidimicrobiaceae bacterium
CGTCTCCACCAGCCGACGAACGCTCCCCATGTGCTGGCGAGAAACAGAGAGAAGCCCCGCACTTCTGATGCAGTGATCGCCGCCGCCGCCTCCTCGCTCTGTGCATCGAGCTTTGCCTGGATGCACTCCGAGAAATCGCCGATGAGTCGCCTCGACACTTCGTTGACGAGGCCGGTTCTCCCGAACTGTGCGATGGGTCCTGCCAGCGTGACGCTCGCATCGATGGTCACGTCTGTGTTCCCGCCTTCGATCTCAACCAGACGCACATCCACATTCACGCTGCCCTGGCTCCCGCCGGACCGATCGACGCCACGTCCTTTGATGTTCGACGTGAATGATTCGTGGTCGAACTCAACCGTGGCGGTGCCATCGAACGAGGCCGAGATCGGACCGAGCTTCACCGACACACGCCCGTCGTAGGTTCCATCACCATTGTCGCTGGTGAGTACTGCACCCGGCAGGCATCGGGCGAGCTCGGGCACGTTCTGGAACAGCGCCCACACCGATTCAACCGGTCGAGTGACACTGAACTGATCTGTGATGTCCATGGTGTCTCCTACGAAGTGTGAATGGCAGCATCGGTGCCACGCAGCGATACAGCGGAACCTACACCGTATCGAACCTGCACGATCTCGGCGAGAATCGCGATGGCGGTCTCAGCGGGCGCCTTCGCTTTCAGATCGAGGCCGATCGGCCCGTGGATCGCGTCGATCTCCTCGGCCGTCCAGCCCTCGTCCTTGAGACGGTCAACCCGCATGCCGTGGGTTCGTCGAGAGCCCATTGCGCCCAGATACCTGATCGGTTTCCCATGCACGGCCTTGAACACCGGTATCTCGAAGCGGCTGTCGTGGCTCAACAGGACCACGTACGTCCTTCGGTCCGGGATGACGTGATCGAAGACAGCGTCCGGCCACGCAACGATCAACTCGTCGACGTTGGGGAATCGCTCCGGTGTTGCCCACGTAGCACGAGCGTCGGCAACAACGACCCGGAATCCGAGTTCGCGGGCGAAGAGCGAGAGCGGCTGCGCGATGTGGCCGGCGCCGAAGATCAACACGATCGGAGAAGGTGCGATCGTATCTATGAAGATTCTGCGGTCGCCGTAGATCAGCGACCTGCTCTCTTCGCGGTCCATGAGGCCACGAGCATCGGCAGCAACGTCATCATCGAACCAGGGTGCCTCGTCGCCGGCGAGTAGACCATCCGACCGATCGACGACCACTACCGATCCGATGTCCGGTCCGTCGATGACGGTGATCATGGCGCCGAGTCGCTCATCGTCCTTGAGGCCGGCTATCGCATCAATGATCTCCTTCACCATGGTGCGATGTACACCTCGATCGTGCCACCGCAGGTCAGTCCGACTTCAAAGGCGTCGTCATCTGCAATACCGTACGTGACAACTCTGGGTGTTCCGGAGGCGAGTACGGCGGCTGCATGTTCACGCACATCGTTCTCGACGCACCCACCGCTGACACTTCCCTCCATCTCCCCATCAGACGAGATCACCATCTTGGCTCCCACCCCGCGGGGCGCTGACCCCTTCACTCCAACGACGGTGGCCACGGCAACACGCTTGCCCTGTCTTGTCCACCGATCGTGGATCTCGAGTACATCTCTCATTGTGCGGCAATGCTCCTTCTTCTGGCCTGGGACGTCTGCAATAGGTCGATGAGGTCTACCAGATTACGGGCGGTCCCTCCAGCCAACAAGTCGTCAACGTACGGCAGTGCTGCAGCCATTCCCCGCGCCTCGGGCGAGAACTCCGCGTGACCAGCCAGCGGATTCAGCCAGATGACTCTGTGCACGGAACGACCGAGGCGACGCATCTCGAGGGCCAGATGACTGGGATCACCTGTGTCCCATCCGTCAGAGACAATCAGGGCAATCGGTCCCCCGGCACCAACACGGCGCGACCAGTTCCGATTGAAGCTACCGATCGCCTCACCGATGCGCGTGCCGCCGGACCAATCCGGTACCTTTCTCGCCACTTGTTTGAGTGCGTCGCTCGGATTCCTCCTGCGGAGCTGTCGCGTGATCCGTGTGAGACCTGTGGCAAAGACGAACGCTTCGACTCTGTCGAACTTGTACTGGGCGCCGTGTATGAAATGGAGCAACATCTCCGAGTAACGTTCCATCGATCCAGAGACGTCTGCAATCACGATGAGCGGGCGCTGTCTCGGTCTCCGTTGCGAGAAAGCGAGCGGCATGAGATCACCGTGAGGCCCGGTGAGCATCCGCAACGTCCTCCGCAGATCCGGCACCTGCCCTTCGGAGGCTGGTCTCCAGCGCCGGGACGAGAATGAAGACGGGCTCCAGGTCATGGTCGCGAGAAGGGTGGCGACGGAGGCGGCCTCCTCATCACTGAGGTCGGCGAAGTCGACCTCCATGAGCCTCTCGGTCGGCGATCTTCCGACGACATCGACGACGTCATCGGTGTCTTCCCCATCTCCTTCCTGGCCGCTCCCCGTCACTCCGATTCTCGGGGCGCGACGCGCAGGCTTGCGCTCAGCCAGCCGTTCCACGACATCATCGAGAGTCATCACAAGGTCCCCTGTGAAGAACTGATCGAAGATCTCGTCGAAACGCTCGTCCTGGCTGCGTCGCGTGACAACGACGGCTCTGAACGCTTCCCTGACGTCCCGGCCGCGGTGCATACCGACAAGTTCCGCAGCCTCGACGAGATGTTGCGTCGTCGTGGTCGTAACCGAGAAACCACTCATCCTGAGCGAGCGCACGAACATCACGAGATTCGCCGACGCGACATCACCGGTTGACGTCATAACAAGGCGTTTGTGCCGCTCGAACGGATCGATTGGATGTCTTCTTCGTACTTGACGATGACTCCAAGGGTTGCGTCGACGACATCTGGGGACAGCTGCACCTCACCGAGCACCTGGAGGGCTTTCGCCCAATCGATCGTCTCGGCCACGCCCGGTGGCTTGAACAGTTCGAAGTCGCGGAGCCTGCTCATCGCAGTCGCAAGTTCCTTCGAGAGTGCTTGAGAGGTCTCGGGAGCCTTCTTGTGCAGAATCTCGATCTCTCGTTCAACGGTTGGGTAGTCGATCCAGTGGTAGATGCATCTCCGTTTGACCGCGTCGTGGATCTCTCGTGTTCTGTTCGATGTGATGACCACGACGGGCGGTGTCGTGGCCTTGACGGTACCGATCTCGGGGATCGTGATCTGGAAGTCTGACAGGAGCTCGAGCAGATACGCCTCGAACTCCTCGTCTGCCCTGTCAAGTTCATCGATGAGGAGGACCGTCGGCAGACCCTCGGAGGACCGTCGGATAGCCTGGAGCAGAGGTCGAGCAACGAGATACTCCTCGCTCATGATGTCCTGGACGTCAACCTCATCACCTCGCGCCTCGAGCAGGCGAATCGCAAGCATCTGGCGCGCATAGTCCCATTCGTACAGCGCGTGGGATGCGTCGAGACCCTCGTAGCACTGGAGCCTGATCAGGTCTCCGCCGCTCATGGCGGCGAGCACCTTTGCGATCTCGGTCTTCCCCACACCGGGTTCACCTTCGACGAAGAGAGGGCGACCCATCTGGACTGCGAGATGAATCGCAATCGTCAACGACCTCTCGGGTATGTAGTTGTTTTCAACGAGCGCGGCCTCGAGTCCGTCAACCGAAGTGGGAAAGCTCATGGGATGACCTTAGTGAAGCGGACGACAGACGACAGACGACAGACGACAGACGACAAAAAGTGGTACATCGTGAGCGAGCGCAGCGAGCGATCCGTGGGCGGCACGCGTCGAGACGGCGGCACAGCCGCCGTCTCGAATGCACCATCTCTCAAACTGTGAGAGCCTGTTGCGGCGTCCCGGTGATTCGGCTGAGTTCGTCGAGAACGCTGAAATGGTCGATGGAGAAGTTCGTGAATGCCGGGTTCGACGTGAGCCCTGCGACCATCTCACCTCCCAGATAGGTCTCGGCCTCGGCCCGTGACTCGAACACGTGGAATCCACCGAGCGTGTCGTCGTCCTTGATCCACGTCTTGGAGATCAGCCCGGGGATCGAGCGAAGGGCTTCTGCATACTCGCGAAACGGATCCGCGAGCTCATCAGTCGAGACGGTCGAACGGAATGTGACCAACACCGCATGCATTGTTGCTCCTTTCTGGTGTCGATGCCTTTGTCTCACACGACGGTTGCAGAAAGGTTGCAGTCCGATCCACCACATGTCCCCGGACCGTTCTGTAGCCTTCAGACATGGAGTTCAGGATTCTCGGTCCGCTCGAAGTCGTGGCAGATTCTGAGCCGGTACGACTAGGCGGCCGCTCCGAACAGGTCGTTCTTGCTGCCCTGATCGTCGACGCCGACCGTGTGGTCTCTGCCGACCGTCTTCTCGACATTCTGTGGGGCGAAGAGGTCCCCAACACAGGTCTGAAGACCCTGCGGTCTCATCTCTCTCGGATTCGCAGTCGATTGAAACCGTGGGGACAGCCGATCGAGACGGTCGCTGATGGGTATGTCCTGAGGGCAGATACCGAAGAGATCGATGCCCATCGATTCGAGTCCCTGCTGGTGGAGGCGAGAGCGCACCGCGATCGCTCCAACCATCCCGTGACAGTCAATCTCCTCGGAGAGGCGCTCGGGCTGTGGCGGGGGCGGGCGCTTCACGGGCTGGAGGACCATGAGTTCGCCAGGGTCGAGGCAATCCGGCTCGAGGAACTCAGGCTGGAGGCGCTGGAGTCCCGCATCGACTCCGAGCTGGAGATGGGACGCCACGATCGCCTCGTTGCCGAGGTGGAGCGGTTGGTGGAGGAGCACCCGTTGCGCGAAGGGTTGTGGCGCCTCTTGATGATCGCGCTGTACCGATCTGGCCGCCAGGCCGAGGCGCTGCGCGCCTTCCAACGGGCCCGCACCTTGCTCGGGGAGGAACTGGGGATTGAACCGTCGCCGGAGTTGACGGAGCTGGAGGAGGCCATCCTGCTGCAAAGCGATACCGTGGCGGCTCCAACGACTGGTGTGCGGCTCGGCTTTGTTCCCGAGGTTCGGACCAGCTTCATCGGCCGCGAGGACGAGATGGCCGATTTGCTCTCGCTGCTCGAAAACCATCGCTGCGTCACAGTCACCGGGACCGGGGGGTCCGGCAAGACCCGGTTGACCCTTGAGGCGGATCACGAGGTGTTGGACGACTACGAGGACGGGGTCCTGTTCGTCGAGCTGGCCGCGCTGTCGGACCCCGACCTCGTCCCGGAACATTTGGCTACCGCACTTGGTGATGTCGGAAGCCACGCCGAGGACGTCACCGCCGCACTGACCGAGTTCTTGGCATCCAAGAACATGCTGCTGGTCGTCGACAACTGCGAGCACCTGGCCCAAGCGGTCGCACGGCTGGTCGACGCTCTCCTCGCCGGCTGCCCCCGCCTCTCCATCCTTGCCACGAGCCGAGAGCCGCTCGGCACGGCCGACGAGGTCATGTTTCACACCCCTCCGCTGGAACTCCCCGATCCGGATGTGCCGGCTGCCGAGCAGGATTCCGCCGAGGCAGTGCGGCTCTTCGTCGACCGGGTTCGGGCCTTCGAACGGGGGTTCTGCGTCGACGACGGCAACCGCGAGGCTGTGGTGTCGATCTGCCGCACCCTGGACGGGATTCCGCTGGCGCTGGAGCTGGCCGCCGCGCGGACCCGGGCGATGGCGCCCTCCGAGATCGCCGCCCGGATGGAAGACCGCTTCGCGATCCTCACGGACGGGTTGCGAACTGCGCCTGCCCGCCAGCAAACCCTCAAGGCAACGATCGACTGGTCGTACGACCTGTGCTCCGAGGCGTCCCAGACCACCCTGCGCCGGCTGTCGGTGTTCTCCGGGGGCTGGTCGCTCGATGCCGCCGAAACGGTGGTCTCGGACGGGGCCATCGAGCGGTCTGAGGTCGCAGGACTGCTTTCCCGGTTGGTGGATCGCAATCTGGTGGAGCGATCCGCCGTGGCCGGTGAGTCGCGCTACCGACTTCTGGAGACGATCCGGCAATACGCCTTCGACGCCCTGGTCGCAACCGGTGAAGCCCCGACCGTCTCGGGGAGGCACTGCGACTGGTACGTCGGGCTGGCGGAGCGGGCCGCTCCCGAGCTGAAGGGAAGCGACCAGATCGAATGGTGGCAACGGCTGGAGCGCGAGCACGACAACCTCCGCGGTGCGATCGCCTGGTCGCTTGGCGCAGCCGATCCTTCGTGTGCGCTCCGTCTCGTCGCCGCCCTCGGATGGTTCTGGTTCCAGCGCGGCTACTGGAGCGA
>CAZWMX010000037.1:0-17493 GCA_964635205.1 uncultured Acidimicrobiaceae bacterium
GGTCGAGAGAAGAGAGAAGTTATGAGCAACAACGTGACCGTCGTAGGAAACCTCACCGCAGACCCCGAGCTTCGCTTCACCGCAAGCGGCGTCGCCATGGTGAACCTCAGTGTCGCTGACAGCCGTAGATATCAGAATCGCAACGGCGAATGGCAGGAAGAGACGAGCTTCTTCCGCGGCACTTGCTGGCGAGATCTCGCGGAGAACGTAGCGGAATCCCTCACCAAGGGTGCCAGAGTCATCATCTCGGGCCGCCTCAAGCAGCGTACGTGGGAGACCAATGAGGGCGAGAAGCGAAACGTTGTCGAACTCGACATTCAGGAGATCGGCCCCTCGCTTCGCTGGGCCACAGCAGCTGTTACCAAGACGCCTAAGTCAGAAGGTGGAGGCAACTACGGCGGTGGCAATACCACGCCTGCCGCACCGGTGGCCCGCACAGAGTTCGGTCCCGATGAGGCACCGTTCTAGAGAACTCGAGGAGTACATACATGGCTGGTCCAACAAAACCGAGGAGACGTCGTCGTCCCGAGGTAACCGCAAAGAAGAAGCGTGCTGTCTACAAGTTCGCTGAGGGAGATATCGTCGACTACAAGGACATTGCTCTGCTGCGCAAGTTCATGTCTGATCGCGGCAAGATTCGTTCACGTCGCGTGACGGGATTGACGCCGAAGCGCCAGCGTGAGGTCGCCCAGGCGATCAAGAACGCCCGAGAAATGGCGCTGCTCCCGTACACATCACACAGATCCGGAAGCTCCGACAAGCCGGGTCGCTCCCAGAGGTCCAGCAGATGAAGGTCATCCTTACCAAGCCGGTCGAGGACCTCGGTGACAAGGGAGATGTTGTCGATGTGGCCGACGGTTACGCACGCAACTACCTTGTCCCCAAGAAGTTCGCTGTGAAGGCGTCAGCTGGTGCTCTCAAGCAGGCGGAGTCAATGCGTGTCGCTCGTGAAGAGGCGATCCGTAGGTCTCTCGAGGAAGCACAGATACTTGCCGACTCGCTCGCTGGTACGCGGGTTGTTGTTGCAGCCAGGGCCGGAGACGAGGGGAAGCTGTTCGGGTCGATCGGTGCAACAGATATCGCTGAGGCGATCGTCAAGTTCACCGGTGTTGACATCGACAAGAAGATCATTCAGATCGAAGAGCCGATCAAGGACATCGGGCTCCACGAGATTGTTCTCAAGCCGCACAGCGACATCGAGGTCGCGGTAACACTGGACGTGATACCGGCGTAGATCAGAAGCCAGAAGCCAGATACGAGACTCTCGCATCTGGGAGTGAGCGAAGCGAACGTTCTGGAATCTGGTGTCTGGAGTCTGTTCTCGCGATTAACGGGATTGACCGCGAAAACTCGGGAGGCTCTGAGGGTCTGTCCCCGTCGTTGGTTCCTTTATGCTCGCCATGCTGGCGCCAGGCCATCAGAAAATGTCACACCCGGCGTGTTTGATGGAGAGTGCCGCGTTGACGACACGCGTTAATAGCGATTGCGAGGAGGACAGGTGACAGCGGTCATCGAACAACAGACCGCCCGATCACCACGGGTGCCGCCCCACAGCATCGATGCGGAGGAATCTGTACTCGGTGCCGTGCTCCTGTCGAGCGACGCCGCCAACGTGGCACTCGAGAAGCTCCATGTAGAGGACTTCTACAAGCCGTCACATCAGCGGATCTTCGAGGTCATCCGCCAGCTTTTCGACTCCAACGAACCGATCGACGCAGTCACCGTCTCTGAGGGTCTCCGGCGTGATGGTTCGCTTGATCGCATGGGTGGCATCGAGTCCCTTACTCGGCTGATCGATTCGGTCCCTTCGACGTCGAACGTCGCGTACTACGCCGGCATCGTCGAGGAACACTCACTCAGGCGTCGGCTCATGAAGGTCGGCGGTGACATAGGCCTCATCGCCGTCAACACACTGGATCCGATCGCTGACGTTGTTGACCAGGCAGAACAGGCGGTGTTCGCTGTGGCCGAACGCCGGGTCGGAGACGGTTTGCAGAACATCGACGATCTCCTCGGCCCCGCGATCGAGAAGGCAGAGGAGCTCCATCGAAATGGGGCAGAGGTCACGGGGATCTCCACCGGCTACCGCGACCTGGACCGGAAACTCGCAGGCCTGCACCCAACGAACCTCCTGATCCTCGCGGCCCGCCCCGGAATGGGCAAGACCTCGCTCATGCTCAACATCGCCCAGAACGTCGCCCTCGCAGGCAACACGGTTGCGATCTTCAGTCTCGAGATGAGCCGCGAGGAGATCGTGACCAGGATGCTCTGTGCCAACGGTCGTATCGATTCTCAGAAACTCAGGACGGGCCGACTCACCGAATCCGACTTCACCAAGCTCTCGAACGCCGCCGGTGCGTTGTACAAGCAGAACATCTTCGTCGACGACTCTCCCGGGCTCACGGTCACTGAGATCCGAGCCAAGAGCCGTCGCCTGCGCAGACGACCGGGTCTCGACCTCATCGTCGTTGACTACATCCAGCTGATGAACGGCTCAGGGCAGGAGAACCGCCAACAGGAGATCGCGATGATCTCGCGGTCCCTCAAAGGCCTTGCCCGTGAACTCAACGTGCCGATCATCGCGCTCAGCCAGCTGAACCGAGGCGTCGAATCCCGAGAGGACAAACGTCCACGGCTCGGTGACCTACGCGAGTCTGGGGCCGTCGAGCAGGACGCCGACGTCGTGATGTTCATCTATCGCGACGAGTACTACTACCCGGAGAAGGTCGAATCCAAGGGTGTTGCAGAGGTCGTCATCGCCAAGCACCGCCAGGGCTCTGTCGGCAGGGTCGACATGACGTTCCTCGCCGAGTTCACGCTCTTTGCCGACATGGGGCGTGCCGATCCGCCGATTTGAGACAGGTATCAGGCGCCAGGTTCCAGGTTCCAGGCCGGGGCGTGAGTAGCTTTGGTCTGTGAGAATCCCGTCTGAGTTGGCTCGTGCTGTTGCTGATTGGAAAGGTGACGTCGCAAGGCTCTGGGTTGAGGCTCTTCCAGACACGATCGCGACAGCGGAACGTCGCTGGGGCATCACGATCGAACGCCCCTACGAGCCGGGTGGGTACACATCGTATGTAGCGCCGGCCATGGCAGCGAGCGGTGTCGAGGTCGTGTACAAGTGCACGATCCCGCACGACGAGGCCGTGGGTGAGGCAGAGGCGTTGCGGATCTATGACGGTGACGGCGCCGTCCGGTTGCTGGAGTCCGAACCGGCAACGTACGAACTCCTCCTCGAGCCCTGCACACCGGGTCGCCCGCTCTGGGACATTGCTGATGAGGCTCAGCGTGTCGGTATCGCCACATCACTGATGCGGCGCCTGTGGCGGGAGGTCGACGACAGCGAGTTCATCACCCTTGACACCATGGCATCGAGTTGGGCAGACATCACGGAGCGACGGCTCATCACCATGGAACTCCCGTGGGTCTCGGAGCCCATCGAGCGTGGCATCGACCTTCTCCGAACGCTGCCCTTTGCGGACGACAGAAGTGTTCTCTTACATCAGGACCTGCACCCCGGCAACATCCTGGCCGCGGAGCGTGAGCCCTGGCTCGTCATCGATCCGAAGCCAGTCGTCGGTGACCCCGCGTTCGATCCCGTCCAGCTGTTGGTTCAAGCGTCGGGACATACGCCCGAACCTCCAGAGGCTGATGTCATCGTCGGACGAATGGCCTCACTCGCCGATCGTCTCGGTCTCGACGCGGAACGCATCGGCTTGTGGGCAATTGCACGGTGTGCGGAGTGGTCGATGTGGTCCTTCGACCATGGCAACACGGTCGACGCAGCGATCGAGTACAGCTGGGCGCGTGTCCTCGACACGATCATTCCCGGCTGAGAGCGAGGGCAGCCTTCGACGTCCCCGAACGGCTCCGTTCGAGTGCCCTTCGTGCGGACCACACATAGGCAATGGCGCCACCGAGGACCTGTCCCGCGACGAACACCCAGTACACGATCACGCTGGCACTCTCACCGGGATCGATCGCCCAGATGGTCCCATAGATGGCTGCGGCAGCCAGGGGCATCGGCAGAATCGCGACGACATCGCGGAGACGAACGCTCCCCGCCAACCGATCGAAGATCGTAGGTTGGCCGTCCTGTTCGTTCTCTGCGGTTCGGCGGAGGAGCCAAAGGGTGCCTCCGATGAGCAGAGAGAGCTTGATGGGCGCCCATGGAACTGCCGGCACGACGCCAACGGCGAAGTACACGATGGCGACGAACGCCACCGACCATGTGGAAGCCCTCGTGGGCTTCCATCCTTTTGGCCATACGAAACTGATGAGCCAGTGAGATGCTGCGAGAACCGCGCCCACGCCGATGACATAGAGCGCAAACTCGTCCGGGGCCAGGATCCTGCCTACTCCCTCCGTGAGATCGGGTGGATCGGTGAAGGAAGCGACGAAAGCCCATACACCCCACAGCGATCCGAAGAGCGCGCTCGCCACGGCGAGCAGGCGTGTACGCCGAGCAACCAGCCATAGGTGGGTCAGATACCAGAACCCTACGAAGGCGAGCATCCCGTGCCATCCGACGAAGAGGGAGGCAAGGAACGGGAGCGGTCCGTCGGCGTAGATGACCGGTGTGAGTATGCCTTCCGTGATGAAGGCGAAGATGGCGCCGCCCAGTATCACTTGGTGGATCTGCCGCGCACGGATGTGGGCAAGTGCCCAGAGCGCAGAGGCCGTCGGTACGACGTAGAAGGCGCTCATCACGAAGACGGAGTCGACGTTGAGACCCGCCCAGTACCAGTACACGCGCTCAGAGGCCATGACTGAAATCACCGAGGTGAGGTAGACGAAGGCGGCGATTGAAGCGAGGCGTATACCTCGCCGTTGCGAGAGATGGGTCGGAATCATATACGTAGTTGAACAGGTGTCGATGAGAGGGTGATGAGAGGCCCGGATGCTGCTCCGGCATCGGTCGGCACGGTCTGGTCGCGAGACGTCCGGCGTACCATGGTGGGATGGTCTCCTCGTCCCGTCAGAAGGTTGTCGCCGTTGCAGCCCTTGCGGTGCTCGCTATGGCATGGGGTGCCATCCCGCTGTTCGTTCGCAACGATGTGCCTTCGATCCAGCTTGTCGGCGCCCGTGTCACATTCGGTGCGCTCGCACTCATCGGTGTTGCAGTTGCCCTGCGCAGATTCGAGGTTCCGAAGATACGAAGAGGCAGACTTGTTCTCTCGGGTGTCCTCCTGACACTCCACTGGATCACCTTCTTCGAGTCGATCAAGCTGACCACGGTCGCGGTTGCGCTTGCTGTTCTCTATCTCGGTCCGATCGGCGCTGCGATCCTGTCAGGTCCAATCCTCGGGGAGCGCGTGGATCGGCGTCTCTGGTGGGCGCTCGGTGTTGCCGCGGCCGGCACTCTTCTCGTTGTCCAGCCGTGGGCAGGAGACGGTGCAACCGGCAGGGGACTTGTCATGGCCGGTCTATCGGCTGGGTTCCTCACCGCCCTGATGATCGTAGGAAAACCCGTTGCCCAGGATCTTGGCGGCCTGACCATGGCGATAGGGGAACTCATCATCGCAACCATTCTCCTTGCACCGGCGACCTTCAACGCCCTCACCGAGCATGGCGATCAGATCGTCAACTTCCTGATTCTCGGCGCGGTGTTCACCGGATTCGCCGGGTTCGCCTATTGGGAGACGATGCGGCACCTCCCCGTCGCCATGACGAGTGTTGTGATGTACATCGAGCCGGCGAGCGCAGTGGTCTGGGCCGCCATCTTCCTCGGTGAATCGCCCAATCTCCTGGCTTGGGCTGGGGTTCTCCTCGTAGTCGCGGGTGGGGTGGTTGCTGCCACGGCTCGCGGTGAGGATCAGGAGGCCCTCAGTGCCCCGGCCGCTCTTTGAAGTCACAGATCTTCGTGTGGCTGTTGCCGATGATCGTCACCGAATGCAGGGCACGACCGGACCGGTGACCGACGATGGTGAGCAGCTCGAATCCGGATGGGTAGAACTACTCACCGGTGTCTCCTACTCGGTGGACGAGGGGGAAGTACTCGGGCTGGTCGGGGAGTCGGCATCGGGTAAGTCGCTCATGTTGATGGGTGCATTCGGTCTCCTCTCTTCAGGCGCAAGGGTCATCGGAGGCACCACCAGATACCGGGATCATGTGTACCAGCCGTTTCATCCGTGGCAAGGCCGGGACGACGAACGGTCGCGCAAGGAGCGCAAGCAACGCAGAATTGCGGGTACCGCGGTCGCTGCACATACCGACGACGAGTTTGCCCGCCTGATGGGTACCGAAGTCGGCTTCATGTTCCAGAATCCCATAGGCGCGTGGACTCCCGACGTGGTGATCGGCGAGCAATCCGGTGAAGCGCTCGGTGAGCACACGGATCTGTCAGCTGAAGAAATAGAGCAACGTGTCTACAACGCGCTCGGCGAGGTCAGCCTTCCGGCGTCGAGCCGGATATTCGGGGCATTCCGCCATGAGCTATCGAGAGGGATGGCTCAACGAGCGATGCTCGCAGCAGCCATCACGAAGGCCCCGAATCTTCTGATTGCCGACGAGCCGCTCAACGGATTGGACGCGCCGGTGGCCGCAGGGATCATGGCGCTGATACACGACATGCGCGAGAAGCGGAACATGGCGATGGTCTTCATCACCCATGACCTTGCATCGGTTGCTCGCATCGCGAACCGAGTTGCCGTGGTATACGGCGGCCAGATCGTGGAGCAGGCACCCGTTGCCGACGTCTACCACCAGCCGAAGCACCCGTATACGTCGGGGCTGGTCGGCTCGATTCCCGGTCTGACGGGAGGCCGGCTTCGCCACATCGAGGGTGAAGCTCCGCTTCTGGTTGACATCGATCGGGAGAGCTGCTCATTCGCCCCCCGATGCGGGTACGCAACCGACGTGTGCCGGTCAATCGTTCCCATAGCTTCGATCGTCGGAACGACGGAGGTT
This sequence comes from uncultured Acidimicrobiaceae bacterium, assembly GCA_964635205.1. Lineage (GTDB taxonomy): Bacteria > Actinomycetota > Acidimicrobiia > Spongiisociales > UBA5794 > B3-G11. The sequence goes on from CAZWMX010000037.1 coordinate 6,907, forward strand.
CGGTGTCACCACGCAGCAGAACTCGACCTGCCGGGTGTCAGGGGCTGAGATCAGTTGTGGTTGCGCCATCCGGCGCCGATCGATGTCATAACAGCGCATCCTTGTGGTGGCTCGCCTATCTCGCGCGACCCACAACCTGCTGCTGTGTGCCGTCTACTGTCTACGGTGTGCATGTTCCGGAGGCAATGGGACTGAATCGATGAGATTCGTTACGTACATCGGGCTTGTCGTTCGACGCGTGTGGGCCAAGAAGGGGATTCTCTTCGGGTCGCTCCTCGGTGCGACATTGGTGATCGCTCTACTCGTAGTCGTGCCCTTGTACGAGGCCTCGGTCCAGGCCGTCGACCTGAAGTTCTCCATCGACAACGCGCTGGAGAACGAGACGAGTGTTACCGCGTTCTCGATCCACAACGACTACACACCCGGCGCAGGAGAAGTGAACCGGGTGGTCGTTGATGACGCGAGGCAGACATGGCTTCAACCGTGGTACCCGACAAACGTCGAACGAAGCCAGACGCGTGAGTTCCTGGTCATCCCCTCCGATGGTGACGCTCCCAACGACTTCATCGAACTCGGCGAACAGTGGAAGGAAGACACTGTGCTCTTCCTCGAAGAGGGTGGCGACCCCGCTGAGGTACCGTCGCCTCCATATCCACGACCGTCCCAGGAAGCCACGCAAGTACGGATATTCACCTCGCCCGATCTCGAGTCGAAGCTCACCATCGTCGACGGTGTGTACGACGCGTCCACGACCATCCCCCTCAACACATACGAGCCCTTCCCCCTGATGATCGGTCGCGATGTTGCCCGGTTGACCAGGTCCGAGGTGGGAGACCGGTTCTTCATCAAGCCGTTCTCAGGGCTTCCCTCGACGTTTGAGTACGTCGAGGTGGCGGCCATCGTCGAGCCCGTCGATTCGAACGACAGCATCTGGGGCATCGACAACCCGTTGAAGATGGTCTATCTCGATCCGCTCTCCTTCGATCGTTGGCTCAAGACCACCAGCACAACACCCGAGATCGATCCTTGGGACAGGGACGCTCGGGGTCTCCCCGACCTCACCGTTACCCAGCGCTGGAACATGCCCCTCGACAGGAGCACCGTCCAACTGGAGGACCTGGAGGAGTTCCAGAGTCGGCTGGCTCAGTTCAGAGCGGAGGTTGCGAGAGAGAGTGGTGGGGAGATAGCGACCGCTTCGGTCATAACGGTGCTACTGGATGCATTCGTGACCCGATCCGTCGTTGTCGGCGGCCCGATTCTCGCGATGCTTGCGCTCGTCGTCGGTGGTGCGATTTACTTCCTGGTGTACACGTCGGCGATGACGGTCGAGCGCGAGGGTGCCGAGTTCGCGTTGCTCAAGTCGCGCGGCGCGTCCACTTGGCAGACCGTCGGTATCCACCTTGGCCAGTCCGTCGTTGTTGCGGTTATCGCGGCCTCCCTTGCCCCGTTTGTTGCCCGTTTCCTGGTTGGCGTGACGGGTCGTGTTCCGCCTCTCTCGATGCTCACCGGAGGTGATCCTCTCGAGGTCGCTCAGGTGCGATCAGTGGTTCCATTCGTGTTGGCTGGAGGGTTGATCGCGTTCATCGCGATGGGTGTGGCTGTGTTCCCCTATGCCAGACGCGGAATACTGGCGCTGCGTGCCCTGGCGACACGGCCGGGTACCCGATCGGTGTGGCAGAAGTACAACATCGACCTGTTCGCCATTGCGCTCTCGCTTGTCCTTCTGGCCCAGCTGAGGCTTCGGGGGTTCATCGATCGGTCGACGGGGGAAGCGAGGCTCGATCCGCTTGCGATCATCTTCCCTGCTCTTTTGCTGTTCGCGGGTGCGCTCGTGCTTCTGCGTGTGTTCCCCTACATCTTGAGGCTCGTCGGATGGGTGCTGACGAAGCCGAGGAATCTTTCGACGGCACTCACCGGCTGGCATCTCGGTCGCAACCCCGTGCCATACGGCAGGCTTGCCCTGCTCGTGTGGGTGACGACGGGTCTTGGCGCCTTCGCTCTCACCTATGCCGCAACGCTCGAGGCTTCGTATACCGATAGGGCGGAGTTCGCAGCCGGAGCGGACGTGCGTGTTGTTGGTGGCGGCGCGGGATACGCCGTTGCGCCTGAAGGGTCGTTCGGAACTCCAGTGCTGCGGACTCTGGGCGCTCCTAGGCGGAGCGGGAGAAGCGCCGAAGTGCTCGCGGTGATTCCCGAGGGTTTCTCAGAGGTCGTGACATGGCGCCCGGACTACGGTGCAGAGACGCCTCAGGAAGTCTTCATGCAACTCCGCCCCGACGGTGTTGCGCCGGACGTCGGCATAGAGATCCCCCAGAGCGCGTCGGCTTTGCGAGTGGAGGGAATCGTCGTTCCATTGAGTCTCCTCGCGGAGGCCGAGGCCCAGTCGATCCCTGATCGAAACCATCGGTTGTTGATGCGAGTTGTCGACGGTCGATATCGCATGTGGACGATGGTGGCAGACGACGACTTCATCGATTCGGGATGGCGCACGGTCACCGTCGACCTGAGCACAGGAATCTCGAAGAACTACACAAGTCCGCCTGAGCCTCCTTTCACGATCGTCTCGATGTGGGTCGAGCGATCTGATCAGACAAGCGGCTCCATTGTGGATGGAGCGGTGCTTCTGTTCACCTCGCTGAACGCTGTGACGCCGGACGGTGATGTTCCCTTGAGCACGGAGGAGTTGAACGGAACCGATGGTCTCGAGATTCTGCGCGGCGTGCCGGCGTCGAGTGCGGCAGAGGAACGGTATTCGTCGTTGCCACCCGATGTCGAAAGACCGACGCAGAGCGAGATCGAGGCGTCGAGCCTTTGGAGGGCGGGTACTGCCGAGCAGTGGTCTCTGCCGGGGAATCGCACGCGGTCGACCACGAAGGTCCCCCAGGCGCGACGGGATCCACCTGACATCAAGGTGTTGCTGGACCATGAGGCTGCGGCAATCGCAGGTCTGAACGTTGGCGATGTCTCCAGCTACAACATTGGATCCCAGGCCGTGAGCGGTGAGGTTGCAGGTTTCGTGAACAAGGTGCCTACGGCGACCGACTCGAGGCGTCAGGGAGTCATGGTCATTGACCTGGCCGCGTACAACGTGTGGGCCAACGGCACTGCCAACTGGTCGCTCGTTGGGGGACCCGCCTCCGTGGAGAGCCCGGACGAACTATGGGTATCAACCGATCATCCAGACGCAACCGTGCGCGTCGTTTCGTCCCAGATGACATTCCTCCCGGACAACGTCTGGACGATCGGTCTTGTCGAGGCAGCGTTCGCTTCGCGGCCCGTTCAGGTCGGCCTCGTGGCGATTCTCTTCGTTGGCGCTGCCACCGGCGTCGTTCTCGCTCTTGCCGGGGTGACCGGCTATGTCCTGCTTGCGGTGAGCAGGCGGGCCAGGGAGATGGGTGTGCTGCGTGCGCTCGGATTCAAACGTACGAGCGTCGGATTCACATTTGCTCTCGAGCAACTCGTTGTTATCGGTCTCGGAGCAGCGATCGGTGTGCTCGGGGGTGTCGGTCTCGTCGTGGTGATGCTGCCATTCCTCCAGCTCGGCGAAACGGACGAGATCGTCGACCCTTCGATTCTGCTCAACATTCCAAGTGCCCAGTTGTTGGGATACATCGCGGTTGTAGGTGTCCTCTTGATCGTCTCCGTGCTGTGGGCAACGAGACGTGTATCTACTCGCAGGATGAGTGAGGTTTTGCGGGAGGTGGAGCGCTGATGCCAGCGGTCGTGCAATGCAGCAATGTGATCAAGATCCACAAGCAGGGCAACCTGGAGGTTGTCGCGCTCCAAGGTCTCGACTTCACGATGGAGCAGGGTGAGTTCATCTCGATCGTTGGTGCGTCCGGTGCGGGTAAGTCGACCCTGCTCACGATCCTTGCCGGCTTCGAGCGACCATCGGCAGGCAAGGTGATCGTTGTCGATCGGGATCTCTCCGACATCTCTCCCCGGAATCTGACAACGTACTACCGCAGGGACGTCGGGTTCGTTTGGCAGGATTTCACACGGAACCTGTTGCCCTATCTCAAGACGCTCCAGAACGTCGAGCTCCCCCTGTTGCTCGGTGGAATCGGGCGCCGGAAGCGCAAGATGCGAGCCATGGCGCTCCTCGAGGCCGTTGGGTTGCGAGGTAAGGCTCACGCTCCTGTGCACACGTTGTCCGGCGGAGAGCAACAGCGCCTTGCATTGTGCGTTGCCCTCGCGCCGGGCCCGAAGCTGCTTCTGGCCGACGAGCTCACAGGAGAACTGGACACGGAGACATCCATCGAGATCTTCGAATTGTTGCGCCGGTTGACCCACGAAGGTGGTCTCTCGATCCTCGTGGTGACCCACGACGTTGCGATCGCCCAGCGAAGCGACAGGGTCATACGAATCGCCGATGGGCGGATCGCTACCCAGACACGTAGAGGAGCCACCGAGCTCGTGTCGATCGACCAGAGGGGCATGGTGCAGTTGCCTCGTGACATGCTCATCGAGTCGGGCATCACAGATCATGTTCGGGTCAAGGTCGTTCCCGAGGGCCTCCTACTCGAGAGGGAGGACATGGACGATGAGTCTTGAGTTGAGAGGCGCGACAAGGCGCTATCCGAATGGGGCGCTCGGTGCCGTCGATGTTGACCTTCGGGTTCCGAACGGTCAATTCGTGGCTTTGTTCGGGCCCTCCGGGTCGGGGAAGACGAGCCAGCTACACATGCTTGGTCTGCTGCAGCGACCCGACGATGGCGAGGTATGGATCGATGGCGATCAGGTTGAAGGGCTGTCCGAAACCGCAGCGGCGAAGCTACGGCGGTCCAAGATCGGGTTCGTGTTCCAATCGGCAATGCTGCTCGGGCTGTTGTCGGCCAGGGAGAACGTGGATGTTTCCCTGAGACTGACCGGCGAGCGAGGTGGCTCTGCCAGGAAGAGGGTTGAAGAGGCGCTCGACCGTGTTGGCATGTCGGAAAGAATGGACCATCGTCCCGATGAGATGTCGGGTGGTGAGCAGCAGCGTGTGGCGATCGCGAGAGCTCTCGTACACGAACCTGACTATCTTCTTGCGGACGAGCCGACGGGTGAGCTTGATACGACGACAGGCGCCGGCATCCTCGCCATGCTCAGGGAGATCGCCGACGCCGGGACCACCGTTGTGATAGCGACCCACGATCCCGCCGCAATCGACTACGTCGACACTGCCTACTTCGTGGAGTCGGGAACGTTGCATCTGCCCGACCGCGACGAACTTGCCCTATGGCTCACAGAGGGCAGGGAGTTTTAGCAGGCATCAGGCATCAGGCGTCAGGCGTCCGGCATCGGCACCGCTCGTCGTACCATCCACTCATGGATTCCGGCACTGTCACTTCGATTGAGCATGATCTTGTGATCGTGTCCGGGGCCGATGCGGGCGAGTATCTCCAGACCCAGCTCACCCAAGATGTGCTTGCACTCGACGTCGGTGCGTCGGCCTGGTCGTTTCTTCTCAAGCCAAAGAGCGAGATCATCGTATTGATGCGCGTCACGAGATCAGAGGCGAACGAGTACACGATCGAGGTCGAGGCAGGTTGGGGCGACACAGCGCGCCAGACGATCGACGAGTTCCTCGGCCGGATGGATGTCTCATTCGACCAGACGACCCTTGAAGTCACCGAGGAGGATGAACGGACTCGGATCGTGGCCGGATGGCCTCGTATGGGGAAGGAGATCGACGGCACGGTCACGCCGGTCATGACGGGAATCGTTGCCGAGACGATCGCCTTCGACAAGGGGTGTTACACGGGCCAGGAGTTCGTGGCGCGCGTCCACTACCGCGGAGCAGAGCCTCCGAAACGGCTCGTCCGGATCACCTTTGACGACGACTCGACGGTGTCCGAGGGAGACTCGATCGTTGTCGCCGGTGGCGAGATCGGAGCTGTGACATCGGCTGATACGGGTGTCGCCCTCGGGTACGTGAAGCGTGGAGTCGAGACACCATCGCGGGCGACGGTCGGTGACTTCGAGGTCGAGCTGCTGCCTACCCAGCCTTCGTGACGCAGAACTCGTTGCCCTCGGGGTCCCCAAGCACCGTCCAACGGAAGCCACCCGCATCGTGATCAGCGATTCTCGAACCACCAAGCTGTTCGACCTTGGCGATCAACGCCTCGGGATCCTCGTGGCTGAGGTCGAGGTGGAGGCGGTTCTTGACCGTCTTGTCCTCGGGAACCTGTTGGAACGCGAGACGGATGTGGTTACCGGGTAGCTTCGTTCCGAAGAGGTAGCCGGGCCATGTTTGGGCGGTCTCGATGCCGACGATCTCGGACCAGAACGCCATCAGGGCATCGGGATCGTGGCAGTCGATCATGACTGCTCCGACGCGGGCGTGGACATCTGTCATGGTGAACCTCCAAAGTCCTGGTGCATCTGGGACGGGGTAGGTCCGCTCTGCCCTTGATATTTCGAGCCGAGTTCAGGTGAGCCGTAGGGGAACTCGGCTGGTGTGGTCATCTGATAGAAGCTGATCTGTCCGATCTTCATACCCGGGTAGATGGCGATCGGCAGATTCGCAACATTGGACAGCTCAAGGGTCACCTGACCCGTGAAGCCGGGATCGATGAAGCCTGCGGTTGAATGGATGAGCAGGCCAAGTCTCCCGAGGCTTGACTTACCTTCGAGACGTGCCACGACGTCGTCGGTGAGGCCGATGAATTCGAGAGTGGAGCCGAGTACAAACTCGCCGGGGTGGAGGATGAATGGTTCGTCCTCACTCGCCTCGACGCCGACCGTCAGATCCCCTTGGGGTGCCTTCGGGTCGATGACTGCGTAGCGATGGTTCTCGAACACCCTGAAGTTCGGGTCACATCGCAGATCGATGCTCGAAGGCTGGACCATCGATTCGTCATACGGATCGATGGAGATTCGACCGGTCTCGATCGCTTCTTTGATGGTTCGGTCTGAGAAGATCATCGGCAACCGATGCTAGCCCACCCTTTGAGGCGTCTGGCGTAGATCAACGCCGTATATGGCCTTGGTCTACGCCAGACGCCAGAGGCGCTACGAGCCCTTCTTGAGAGGTAACCCGGCGCGTGACCATGCGAGCATGCCGCCGCTCACGTTGAGGGCTTCGATGTCGTTCTGCAGAAGGAATCGAGTGGCTGCGTTGGAGCGATTGCCGCTCTGGCAGAGGGCCAGGACCTTCTTACCCTCGAGCTCCTGGATTCGCTGGGGGATGGATTCGAGGACCATGTGGATCGAGCCCGGAGGGTGGCCTTGACGTCGTTCCTTGGCTGTACGGACGTCGATGATCACGTACCCATCGTCCGCGACCATCTGGTGTGCCTTCTTGACGTTGACCGTCGTCTTTGTACGCCCGAACATTGGTGGTTTCCTTCTGGAGTGATTTCTACCCGGGTGGGTACCCAGGGGGGTATAGTACCCTGAAGTCAGATCAAACGAAAGGGTTCTCCAACATGAACCTCGACCTTTCAGCAGCAGGCACCGAGGCCTATGCGAAGCAAGTTTCCACGGCAAGTCTCGGCGACCACTCGTACATAGTTGTTGTTGGCGATCAGGCGGTAGCGGTTGACATACAGCGCGACCTCAACAGGTTCGAGGACGTTCTGTCGGGGATCGAGGCCTCCCTGGTCGCTGTGTTCGAGACTCACATCCACAACGACTATGTGAGTGGAGGGAAGCGCCTTGCCGACCTGCATGGGGCCACCTATGTGCTGCCGGCCAACACCGGTGCGCCATACGAGCACACTGCACTCTCGGACGGTGAGACGATCGCCGTTGGTGGTTGGGTGATGCGTGCAATGCACACACCCGGTCACACGCACAATCACACCTCCTACGTGCTCGAGTCCCCGGACGGTCCTGTTGCGATCCTCTCGGGTGGATCGATGCTCGTCGGTGCGGTCGGCAGATCCGACCTGCTTGGCCCGGATCACACGGAACAGTTGCTGAACGACCAGTTCGACTCGATGCACCGCATTGCTGATGAACTTCCGGATCCTTCACTCGTTGCGCCAACGCACGGCACAGGATCCTTCTGTGCCGCAGGTGACGTGTCGGCTTCAACGAGCACCGTCGGGCAGGAGAAGCTGCAGAATCCGGCGCTCATTGCACCTTCGGCAGAAGCCTTCGCGATGAGCCAGGTGATGGGCTACAAGCAGTTCCCCGTGTACTACCGCCACATGGCGCCATCCAATCTGGAACCAATGGGTGCACCCCCGGTCGAGCCTCTTCGTGTATTCACCTCAGCGGACGAGGTCTCGGATGTGTCACTCATCGATGTGCGTCCGTTCCCCGAGTTCGCTGCAGGGCATGTCCCCGGGTCGTTGTCATTCCAGATGTCGAATGACGATGCGGTCTACATGGGTTGGACGATGGAATGGGGTTCGCCTGTAGCTCTCATCGGATCGGTCGAAGACACGCAAGAGGTGCGAGTGCATCTCCAGCGGATCGGCTGGGATGATGTCGTCGGACGCATCGATCCATCGAGCCTCAACGAAATCGCGGGCGACGGTCTCGCGACCACAGAGATAGCGACCTTCAGTGAGCTTGGGGAGCCGTTGTCTGGTGCAATCCTCGATGTGCGGGACCCGGTTGAGCAGCTCGCCGGTGTCATTCCCGGCGCCGATCTTGCGCATCTTGCAGATGTGGCTGCCGACCCGGATCGATTCACGAATGGCGGAAGTGTCACCATCTATTGCGCAAGTGGCTACCGGTCTGGCATCGCTGCAAGTTTCATCGAAGCTGCGGGTGGTACAGCGGTGGTGGTCCGCGACCGTCTCCCCAACTACAACGGACTGCTGGTGGCACCTGCGGTCTAGCGGCCTTTGACCATCCGAATCGTGAGCGGGTAGCGATACGGCTCGCCCTTTGCTGCCTTCACGGCCGCAATGATCGACATCACCAAGGCGAAGATGCCCACTGCGAGCAGCAGGAAGAACCCGATCAGAATGACGATCAGTAGCAATGAGACGAGGCCGTAGATGAGCACCGAGAGCTGGAAATTGAGTGCTTCCCGTGCGTGTTCTTCGACAAACTCGTCCTCATCGCGTTTGATGAGCCAGATGACGAGCGCACCGATGATGTAGATGCTCACCAAGGGCAGTAGGTGTGCAGCGACCGCCCATCCTCTCGAGTCTGATGCCACGTCCTTGGGGTCGGTGGGCTCCGGCTCGGATGGTTCGCTCGGAAGATCTTCTGGCAGGTAGTTCGTCATCGCTTCTCCCTGTGCGCTTGATATACACCGTAGCGCGTAGCGTCGCGTTTCTGAAGTTCCGACGGGTAGAAAGATGTGAAGACTCAGGGGGAACTTGCGGCCCGCCGGACGTGCGGATCGAACTATCCGAGGCGGAGGAACATCTTCTCGAGGGCTTCGGGTGAGTAACCTTGCTCGTCGGCGAGTTCGGGGTTGAGGCGGCATTCCTCCATCGTGGCGGAGAAGAATCGGAAACCTGCTCTGCTCAGCGCACGGTTGGCGGCGGCAAACTGAGTGAGCACATCGTTGCAGTCGCGGCCATCGTCGATCATGGCTTGGAGCCCCCGGATCTGGCCCTCGACGCGCTTGAGCCGATTGATGATGTCGTCGCGGTCTTCATGCTGGAGGTCCATGACGCGACTATACCCCCAGGGGGTATCAAGTCATGCGTGGAGTTCGAGAATGTCGCCGTCTTCGACGACGTGGTCGCGACCAACTTGTTGGGCGTCGAAGTTGGCGGCTCCCCAAAGGCGTGCGAACTTGAAGTCGGCCGCGATCTCCCTGTGAACCAGCGTCGCAACCTCGAACACCGTGGCTCCGTGGCGAACGGTGTAGGGACGTGCCGTGTCGGCGTCCCTGCCGGGGATCTTCGTGTACACACGAACGACCCCGAGGTGCTCGAAGAGCCATTCGCCGAGCTTGTCCAGGCCTTCTCCCGTCGCTGCCGACACGGCGAGGCACGGGTAGTCCACTTCGGCGAGTTCCTCGAGGATCGCCAGCTCTTCGCTCGGGTCTGACCCGCGGTCTGACTTGTTTGCCACCAACAGCGTCGGCAGGATCTTCGTGAAGAGGTCGTTCTCCTCGTCGGCATCACCGTCGCCGTGGCCGGGCCAGTGTGCCGAGAGCTCGATGCGGCGTTCGTGAAGCACCTCATGAAGCTCGACGACCCGTTCGACACAACCCGCCTTGGAGAGGTCAACCACAAGAAGGCAACCGTCCGACGGCTGAAGCGCGTTGCTGATCCATGGAATGGGATGCTCGACGGCGATGGGCGGCAGATCTACGAGCTGAATCGTGATGTCGTGTACCGGCATCATCCCCGGCACCGGGTACAGCGTTGTGAACGGGTACTGCCCGATCTGGGTGTGTGAGCCGGTTGCCTTGACATGGAGCGTTGACTTGCCCGTATTGGGTGGGCCGAGCAGGGCGATCTGACCTGCGCCATCCGGTTTGACGACGGTCGCCGGGCCCGTCTTGGCTCCGCCCCTGGTTGGACCGGCGAGCTCCTCGGTGAGTTCCTTGATCTTGGCCTTGATATCGGACTGGAGGTGCTCGGTTCCCTTGTGCTTCGGTATGGCCTTCAGCATCTCCCTGAGCGCTTCGAGCCGCTCCGCCGGCTCCCTTGTTCGCCGATAGAGCCCTTCTGCGGCCTTGTA
>CAZWMX010000038.1:0-7551 GCA_964635205.1 uncultured Acidimicrobiaceae bacterium
ACCGGACTCACTCCGGTCTAGAACCCTGGGTTCGCGGGAATGCGGGGAAGGCTTAGGCTGGGGGCATGAGCGGAACGAGCGGAACGAGCAAGGTCGACTGGGAGATGGCTTCCCAGGTGGCGCGGCGGTTCTCGGGGGAGTATCCGCTGGCGGGGACATATCACGAGCGGAAGTTCCAGCTCCAGGCGCCGGATCTCGTCGCACGAGCATCAGAATTGGTGTCCGCCGAGACGAATCTCGAGCTCAGCGGCGCCCCGGTCGTCGGTGTCATCTCACGGAATGACTGGATCGACACAAACGTCCGGTCATTCGGCGCCCTGCTCCAGCCCCTCGAGAAGAAGCTCGGGGAGAGCGAAGGGTTCGGATCGTTCCTCGCGGCGAAAATGATGGGCGCAGAGCTCGGTGCCGTTCTCGGGTTCATGTCCAAGAAGGTGCTCGGTCAGTACGAGCTCGTTCTTCCCACCGGCGACGACGGCAAAGGAGATACGGTGCTGTTCGTGGGAGCGAACATCATGTCGATGGAGCGACAGTTCGAGTTCCGGCCCTCCTCGTTCCGGTTCTGGGTCGCCCTCCACGAGTGTGCTCACCGAGCACAGTTCACGGGCGTCCCATGGATGCGTGAGTACTTCCTGTCGCTCGTGGAGCAACTCCTCGACTCATCCAAACCGGAGAAGGGAAGGCTGCTCCGAGTTGCCTCAGAGCTCCGCACTGCAGTGGAAACGGGCACGGATCCTCTTGGTGATGCGGGTCTCGTCGGTCTACTTGCTTCTCCTGAGCAGCGAGATGTGCTCGACCAGGTCCAAGCTCTCATGTCGCTTCTCGAGGGCCATGGCCACGTTGTCATGGACCGCATCGGGGAACGCGAGGTAACAGACGTCAAGCGTATGTCGAGCGTGCTCAAGGCGAGGCGGAAGGATCCGAAGTCCGCTGCGTTCATGAAACTCATCGGTATCGAGATGAAGCTGAAGCAGTACGACAACGGTGCCGCGTTCATCAAGCAGGTCGAGCGGGACGCATCATGGGATGCATTGTCGATGGCGTGGGAATCGCCTGAGGCACTGCCGACTCTCGCGGAGATCGATGACGCGTCGCTCTGGCTCGACCGGATGGCAGGGTGATCGATCACGTCGTCGAGGCTGTTGCCTCTGCGGTGGGTGACGGGAACTGCCTTGTTGCACTTGGCGGTGGTGCAGATTCTGCCGTGCTGCTGTGGGCGGCCACCGAGGCCGTCGGCGCTGATCGTGTACAGGGTGTCTTCGTCTTTCACGGTCTCGAAGGCTCCATGATGCTGCAGGATGCTGCAATCGCTGTTGCCGACAAGGTCGGTGTCACATGTGAGATCGTTGAACGGATCGTCGCTGAGGGTGGCAATCTCGAGGCGCGGGCGCGGACGGCACGGTATGGGGCCATCGAAGGTGTCATGGTCGGTGGTGTGATTGCCCTCACCGGGCACACTGCTGATGATCAGGCCGAGACGGTCCTCATGCGACTGCTTCGAGGTTCCGGTGCAGGGGCTATTGCGGGTATTCCGTACCGTCGGGGTGTTTGGCGGAGACCCCTGCTCGAGTTCTCCCGAGCGGAGCTTCGCTCGAGGGCGTCGGACCTGGGATTGCCATTCGCCGACGATCCCGCGAACGAGGATCAGCGGTTCCTGCGGTCGAGAATCAGGCACGGTGTCATGCCGGTCATCGAGACGCATCTCGGTCCCGATGTCAAATCGGCCCTTCGCCGATCTGCTGCCCTTCTCGCACAGGACGATGCTTTGCTCGATGCCGAGGCCGACAGAATCCCCGTCGCGCCGACGACGGGCGGAGTGGCGATCCCAATCGGCGCATTGATCGCCGCGCCGGATCCGGTCGCTTCACGCGCCATCAGGCGAGCAATCCGTGGCCTACGTGACGGCTCTCCCGGCACGATGTCCGATGTCGACGCGGTGGCGTCCGTGGCTCGCGGAGGTGGATCGGTATCGATTTCAGGAGCGCTGCAGGTGACCCGTGAGCCACCATTCGTGACGCTGCACGCACCAGCCAACCTCGAACCGTCGGACGGATTCGCGGTCACGATCGGGGATACCTTCGCCTGGTCGGGATCCCAATACTCGGTATCGAGGGCAGACGTGCCCCCGCCTGTGATCGCGGGAGGTAGATTCACGGTCCTCAACGCAGATGCGGTGATGGGGCGCATGTTCGTTCGCGGGCTCCAAGCGGGTGACCGTGTCGATATCGAGGTGGGTTCGACACCTGCCAAGGAACTGCTTCGCGCAGCAGGCGTTCCGCCGAGAGTGCGTCCGAATTCGCTCGTCGTTACGGTTGATGCCAGGATTGCGGCTCTTGCGGGAGTACGAGTTGCGTCGTGGGCGAAACCGGGGCGCGACAGAGCCGCAGTGATCATCGAACGGGAAGTGGGCACGTGAACATCGGGGAAGTGCTGATCTCAGCGGATGAGATCGACGCAAAGCTTGCAGAGATGGGTGCGGCCATCACGAGGGACTACCACGGTAAGGACCTGCTCCTCATTGGGATCCTGAAGGGTGCGTTCGTCGTAATGGCCGACCTTGCCCGTCACATCGACCTCCCCGTGGAGTTCGACTTCATGGCTATCTCGTCATACGGATCGGCGACCAAGAGCTCAGGGGTTGTTCGGATCCTCAAGGACCTCGACCAGGAGATCGCCGGTCGTCACGTTCTCATCGTCGAGGACATCGTCGACACAGGACTCACGCTCCACTATCTGCTCAAGAATCTCGAAGTGAGACAACCTGCGAGCCTCGGCCTTGCGGCATTGTTGATAAAGGACGGCATCGACCGGCCTCCTCTCGATGTGAAATACGAAGGTTTCCACATCCCGCCGGTGTTCGTGGTCGGTTACGGCCTCGACTTTGAGGGGAAATATCGGAACCTCCCTTACGTTGCTGTCGTTGAGGATTCAGTCTGACCGTCAGACGCCGATAACTTTGACGGAGGTTCGGCGTACCATGTGACGAAGGACTCCACACCATTCTTGACCGGGTCCATCAAAGAAAACGAACAGGAGCACCGTGAACCGCACCGCGAGAACCATTCTCGTGTACCTCGCTGTCATCTTCCTCGTGGTGATGGCGTTCCAGATGGTGTTCAGCCAGGCGACCCAGCCCGAGGAGTTGACGCTCCCTGAGTTCACCACGCAACTCGAGGCCGGCAACGTCACCGGCGAAGTTGTGATGAAGGACAAGTCCAACGAGCTGAGTGGTACGTTCGAGCCCGGCGGTGAGACAACCACCTTCGTCGTCAACTACCCGGCCGACTATGCAGAAACGCTCACGTTGCAGCTCCAAGAAGCTGGGGTCGACTTCCGTGTGGATGCCGAGAACCCGACGATCTTCGACTATCTCCTCACGTTCATCCCATACCTGTTGATCTTCGGCCTCTTCTTCTTCGTCATCATGCAGATGCAGGGCGGTGGGAATCGCGTCATGCAATTCGGCAAGTCGAAAGCCAAACAGGTGACCAAGGACACACCAACGGTGATGTTCGACGACGTTGCCGGCGTCGAGGAAGCTGTGGAAGAGCTCGAAGAGATCAAGGAGTTCCTGGCACATCCCCAGAAGTTCCGAGCAATGGGAGCAAAGATCCCGAGGGGTGTTTTGCTGTACGGTCCTCCGGGAACAGGCAAGACGTTGCTCGCTCGAGCAGTCGCCGGTGAGGCAGACGTGCCGTTCTACTCGATCTCTGGATCCGACTTCGTCGAGATGTTCGTCGGTGTCGGCGCATCCCGTGTCAGAGACCTGTTCGACCAGGCGAAGCAGAATGCTCCTGCCATCGTGTTCATCGACGAGATCGATGCCGTCGGCCGACACAGAGGCGCAGGGCTCGGCGGCGGCCACGACGAGCGTGAGCAGACCCTCAACCAGCTCCTTGTTGAACTCGACGGGTTCGATCCGAACACCGGTGTCATCGTCATAGCTTCGACCAACCGCCCGGACATCCTCGACCCTGCACTTCTCCGCCCCGGTCGTTTCGACAGGCAGGTTGTTGTCGACCGTCCCGATCTCAAGGGCAGAGAGAAGATCCTCGAGGTTCACGCGAAAGGGAAGCCGCTCGCTGACGGCATCAACTTGGGGACGCTCGCTCGCCAGACCCCCGGATTCACGGGGGCCGACCTGGCGAACCTCATCAATGAAGCCGCGTTGCTGTCCGCCAGGAACAGTGAGGACGAGATCGCAATGGCGTCCCTCGAGGAGGCGATCGAACGGGTCATCGCCGGGCCTGAACGCAAGAGCCGTGTCATGTCCGATAGCGAGAAGAAGATCACTGCATACCACGAGGGTGGCCATGCTCTCGTCGGCTACGCGCTCCCGAACGCTGATCCGATTCACAAGGTCTCGATCATTCCCCGCGGTCGCGCAGGCGGCTACACACTTTCACTTCCTCTTGAAGACAAGTTCTACGTGCGCCGGTCCGAGATGATCGATCAGCTCGCGATGCTGCTCGGTGGTCGCACAGCCGAGGAACTCATCTTCATCGATCCAACGACGGGAGCGGCGAACGACATCGAGAAGGCGACGGGTATCGCCCGCAAGATGGTGATGGAGTACGGCATGAGCGACAAGCTCGGTCCGCTCCAGTACGGCAAGCCCGAAGGCGAGGTGTTCCTGGGTCGTGACTACTCGAGCCGCCAGGACCTCTCCAACGAGGTGGCCGCAGCCGTCGACGACGAGATCCGATTCCTCATCACCCAGGCCCACGAAGAGGCGCGAATGATCTTGTCCACCCACGAGGATGCGCTGCATCGTATTGCCGAGGCGCTTTGTGAGAGGGAGTCACTCGACGCAGACGAGGTCAAAGAGGTGTTGAGTGACGTACCGAAGTGGGAGCACACATCGAATGGGAGCATCAGACTCAAAGCTCCCGAAGGTCTCCGTTCGGTCCAGGGCGGGGTTGCCGCCCGCAGCGACAGCGGCTAGGGCACCAGTGCCGGGTTCGGGAACCTGGAGGCTCCGAGAGTCCGAGATCTCACTCGCTCATCCTGTGGTGATGGGCATTCTCAACGTAACACCCGACTCGTTCTCAGACGGCGGGAGACACTCAACAGCGGATTCTGCCGTTGAAGCCGGACGTCAGATGGTGGTGGACGGAGCCGCGATCATCGATGTGGGCGGCGAGTCGACTCGACCCGGCGCTTCCCCTGTCTCCGTTGGAACGGAGATCGAGCGAGTTGTACCCGTTGTCGAGCGGCTGGTTGGTGACGGAATCCTCGTTTCGGTCGACACATCCAAGCCAGATGTGGCGGATGCAGCGATCAACAGTGGAGCCGTGGTCATCAACGACGTGACGGGCCTCACGAACGCCAGGATGCGTTCCGTATGCGCTGAGGCCGGGGTTGGAGTGGTGATCATGCACATGGCCGGCACTCCGAGAACGATGCAGCAACATCCCCGCTATGACGACGTGGTGGCTGAGGTATCGGCCTACCTCGCCGAACGTGCCGCAGTTGCAGTACAGGCAGGAATCTCCCGTGATTCGATCGTGATCGATCCGGGAATCGGATTCGGCAAGGCGATTGAACACAGTATCGAACTCATGGCCCACCTCGATGTGTTCGCCGATTCGGGCTATCCGGTGTTACTCGGTGCGAGCAGGAAGGCATTCCTTGGGAAGATCCTCGAGCCGATTCGCGGAACAACGAGCCCGGACGAGCGAGATGGCGCCACCGCTGCGACGATTGCGCTTGCTGTTGCGTCCGGTGTCCAGATTCTTCGGGTTCACAATGTTCCCCTTGCGGTTGATGTAGCGCATACGGCCAAGGGTATGGTGCGCCAAGACCATGGCGAAGAAACCAACAGGACTTGAACCAAGAGGATTTCGTTGGGTGATCAAGGATCGCCTTGCGGTTTCTGAGCGCGTCGGCGGGTACGGTTTCCAGCATCGGCGGGTTCGCCGCGAGGAGGAGATCATCTGGCTCAAGGATCACGGTGTCAACTCCATCATGAGTCTGCTGGGTTCGAATCAGAACTCGCTTGCCTATACCGGTGCCGGTCTCTCGTTCGCTTCCTACGAGTTGCCGGAGGATCTGGAACCAGAGGATGCAGAGCCTGTATTCGAAGTGCTCTCAGACGTTCTCGCACCCGAGGACGCCGTTGTGCTCGTTCACCGCGACACGATCGACGACACACTGGGAGGTCTTCTTGCCGGTTACCTCATCCATGCAGGGATGCTCGCAGACCCGATCGTTGCCACAGACGTGATCCAGCGCATTCTGGGCCGCGCAATCGGTCCGGAGGGGCGACGGCTCATCCCCGGCGTATAGGCAGTCGATGACGACTGCGTACATTGGCATCGGGTCGAATATCGGTGATCGGTTCGACCATTTCGCCAAGGCTGTTCGCGGCTTGGCAAACCTCGGCGTCATCACCGCGGGTTCCCCGGTCTACGAGACGGCTCCGGTGGGTGGTCCCGACCAGGATCACTACCTCAACGCTGTTGTTGGACTCGACACCGATATCGCTCCACACGACCTTCTCGAACGTCTTCTCGAGATCGAGCGGGTGGCCGGCCGTGTTCGCGATGGGCGATGGGGCCCCCGGACCCTCGATCTCGACATCCTCACCTACGGTGATGAGATCGTCGACGCACCCGGTCTCACCGTCCCGCACCGCGAGATACGGAATCGGAGGTTCGTGCTCGCGCCACTGACAGATGTGGCGCCCGGTCTCTCGGATCGCGGCGGCCCGTTCGCAGACTCACTCGGGGACGTTTCGGATCAGCGCATCAGGCGCCTCACCGGACCGTACGACGTTGCAGGGGAGCGTTGGATGGTCGGTATCGAAGAGGCGACCGAGTTGACGAGCGAGGGGAAGGCCTTCTGCGTCGATACCCCACAGGATTGGTCGAATCCGACGGGGGACATGTTCGGCGCCTTCCTGTCCACGGTTGTCCTGAGGTCCGTTGCTGCCGTCACCGAAGACCATCAGCCGTCATCGCTCACATACAGGTTCGTACACGGCATCACGCAGGGTCGTGCCATCGATGTCACCCCTGTCAAGGTCAGGGAAACGGGCAGATCCGCCGACTATGTCGTGTCGCTCTCGGTTGAGGGGGAGGTCATGGGCAGGGCGTCGGTCGCGACGATCGCAGAACCCCGGGTTGTCACGTTCGCGCCTCCGATTCCCGACGTTGTCCCGATCTCGGCGTGCACGCCTCTTGACGAGCTCTTCGCTCCCATCGGTCGCCTTGCGGGTGCATCGGCGAACAGCTGGCTCCCTCTCGAGCGGTGGGATATTCCTGATCTCGCCGGTGGCAGGAGCGATCTTTTCCGTGCTTGGAGCCCGAACCTCACCCTCGGCACCGATGACCCGTTCCTTCGAGCTGCGTCGATCCTGATGCCGATCGACGCCCTGATCTGGCCAACGGCGATGCATCGCCTCGGATTGCTCGGAACCAAGGAAATCATCGTCACGCCCACCCTCGACTTCTCAGGCCGATTCCCAGAACTGGCCGTCGATGCCGGCTGGCATCTCAGCGAAGTGAACGTCGACCACATGACCGACCGGTCGATCTCCGGCACGATCCGCGT
>CAZWMX010000038.1:7651-11901 GCA_964635205.1 uncultured Acidimicrobiaceae bacterium
TCGTGGATGTCCGGCCCGGCACACCCGACCTTGCCATCATCGCGGTGACCGATGACGCCATCGCCGTTGTTGCAGCAGGTATCGCGGCGCACGGACCGACCGTTCCCACTGTGCACATCTCGGGGGCGGTGCCCGTTTCGGCACTCGATCCGATCGGTGACACCGGTGTTCAGGTTGGCTCGCTTCATCCCCTTCAAACGCTGCCCGATCCCCAGCGTGGCGCTGAGCAGCTCGCCGGCGCCTGGATGGCCGTCACAGCGCACGAACCGTTGCGGACCGTGCTCAACGACTTTGTGATCTCGCTCGCATGTCGCCCGTTCGACCTCAGCGATGATGCGAAACCGCTCTATCACGCCGGCGCTGCCGCCGCTGCGAACTACACCTTGACAACTCTCCACCTCGCCCTTGCCCTTTTCGAGGCCGCGGGCGTGCCATTCGAAGCTGCTCGGCCGCTCGTCGAAACGATCGTCGCCAACGCCTTCGAGATGGGCCCGGCGGAGGCGCTGACCGGGCCTGTCGCTCGTGGCGACGCAGAAACCGTTGCGCGACAGATCGCAGCGATACGAGAGCAGATCCCACAGGCAGAAGAGGTCTTCATCGATCTTGCCCGTGCCACGGCGGCGATCGCAGGGACATCGGCCACGATCGATGAAGCACTTCGATGAAGATCGTGCACACGTTCGACGACGTCCGCTCGGTATCGGACGGTCGCGTGGGCCTTGTGCCGACGATGGGGTTCCTTCATGAGGGGCATTTGAGCCTCATCGAGGCAGCAGATGACCACAACGACACGGTTGTTGTGAGTGTCTTCGTGAATCCCCTTCAGTTCGACGAGGACTCGGATCTTGACGCATATCCGCGGGATTTCGAAAGAGATGTTGCCCTGGCCGAGAGGGCCGGCGCCGACGTTGTCTTCGCCCCGGACGTGCTCTATATGTACCCGTCGAGTCAGCGAGCGAACATCACGGTCTCGTACGTCGCTGAGGGCATGGAGGGTGCACACAGACCCGGCCACTTCGTTGGTGTCGCGACGGCTGTGGCGAAGTTGCTCGCGGGTGTGCAGCCCGACATTGCGTACTTCGGGAGAAAGGATGCCCAGCAGCTCGCCGTCGTAACGACGATGGCTCGGGACCTCTCGTTTCCAACCCGCATCGATGGTCTGCCGATCGTGCGGGAGTCGGATGGCCTTGCGCTTTCGAGCAGAAACGTGCGCCTCGACCCCGACCTGCGGGCGAGTGCCCTCAAGCTCAGCAAGGCTCTATTCGAAGCCGCGGATACCTTTGAGGCCGGAGAGCGCACCGCCGACACGCTGGTTCACATCGCAAGGTCCCACCTGCCCGGTCGCAGTGATCTGCACGTCGACTACGTCGAAGTAGCTCGGGCAGTGGACGCCCAGCCAGTCGAAACGATCGACGCTGAGTCCTTCCTCGCCATCGCCGTCCGTGTTCGAGACGTGAGGCTCATCGACAACGTTCATCTCGATCCCGATACCGGCACCGCAGACCGAGGCACTCGGCTTGCTGCCCCGAGCATCTTGTACGGAGATTCCTGATGCTGCTCACTGTCGACGTTGGGAACACGCAGGTCGCCCTTGGAATGTTCGACCACGAAGAGCTCGTTGGGCATTGGCGCGTTTCGACGAATCCTGAGGCAACGTTCGATGAGGCCAGGTGGCAGCTTGTTGGGATCCTCGGTGCGGACGGATTCACTCAGAGCGACATTCGCGGTGTTGCGATCTCGAGCGTGGTTCCCTCCATGACGGCGGCGCTTCGGCGAGTGGCCCCACATCTCACTTCTGGCAGAGTTGTTGTCGTTGAACCCGGTGTGAAGACCGGCATGTCGATCGAGATCGACAACCCGAGGGAGGTCGGCGCAGATCGCATCGTCAACGCCCTCGCAGCAAGGGAGAGATACGGAACCCCCGTTGTGGTTGTCGATTTCGGCACATCCACGAACTTCGATGTCGTCGGCACCGAAGGTTCCTACGTCGGCGGAGCCATCGCCCCGGGTCTGGAGGTCTCGACGAATGCCCTCATATCGGGCACCGCGGCGCTGCGCAAGGTCGAGTTCTCCCCTCCTCGATCTGTGATAGGGAAGGGAACCGTCGAGGCCATTCAATCCGGCGGCCTCTACGGCCATGCCGGGCTCGTGGATGGGCTCGTGGAGCGGATTGCGGCTGAATTCGATGAGCCGGTGACAAGAGTGGCAACCGGCGGCCTCGCATCTACCATCGTGCCCCACTGCTCGAGTGTCGAGACGGTTGACCCGTACCTCACCCTTGAGGGGCTGCGCATTGTCTTTGACCGCAACCAGGATGCTGAATGACCGACGACGTTGAACACGACCATGAACCAGCGGACGACTCCGAATCCCTCGAGTCGAATGCGCTGACTCGTGAACGTCTGGCGAAGTACCGAAAGGTGATGGAGGATGGCGGGTTCCCCTATTCGTTCAGGCGAACCGACACAGCCACAGGTCTGGCAGAGCGGTTCGGTGACCTCGACCCGGGAGCTTCCACAGGAGAGACTGTCACCGTTGCCGGCCGTCTCATGAACACGCGTGAAATGGGCAAGCTCATCTTTGCCCCGGTGATCGATGGCTCAGGGACGCTTCAGCTGTTTGTAGACAGACGCACGCTGGGCGGCGATGCCTTCGATGCGTTCCGTGACCTCGATGCCGGCGACTGGATCGGTGCAACGGGGGAGGTGATCGTCACCAAGCGTGGCGAGCTGAGCGTTCGCATCTCCGGGTTCGAGCTGCTCCAGAAGAGCCTGAGACCACTTCCAGGCAAGTGGCATGGCCTCAGGGACGTCGAGCAGCGAAGCCGGAAGCGATATCTCGACCTGCTTGCCAATGAGGACTCCAGGACCGTTGCCCTCACGAGAGCGAAGATCGTCAGTGAGTTACGCAACCAGTTCGAGGGACGCGGGTATGTCGAGGTTGAGACGCCTGTCCTGCTTCTCGAGGCAACCGGTGCCGCTGCCAAACCATTCGCGACGAACCACCACGCACTTCACATGGACATGTACTTGCGGATAGCAACCGAGCTGTACCTGAAGCGCCTGGTGGTCGGCGGTATCGAGAAGGTGTTCGAGATCGGCAGGATCTTTCGCAACGAAGGTATCGACTCGACGCACAATCCCGAATTCACGATGCTCGAGTCATACGAGGCGTTTGCCGACTACAACGACATCATGGTGCTCGTCGAAGAAGTCGTTGCTGCATGTGCAGTCGCCGCGACCGGCGGTACCGACATCACGTACGACGGCAAGGCTCTCGGCCTCTCCGGTCCGTATCGACGTGCAACGATGCTTGAACTCACGCAGGAAGCTGTTGAGGAGGACATCGACTATGACATGTCGGTCGCCGATCTACGAGTCCTCGCGCTCAAGCACGGAATCGAACCGGAGGGACACTGGCGTTCGGGCAAGCTCATCGAGGCCTTGTTCGACGAGCTCGTCGAGGACACGTTGTGGGAGCCGACTTTCGTCACCGAGCATCCCATCGAGACCTCACCGCTCGCACGGGTACACAGGGACAAACCGCACGTGACCGAACGGTTCGAGCTGTTCATCGCAGGTGATGAGTATGCCAACGCGTTCTCCGAGTTGAACGACCCGTTCGATCAGAGGGCTCGCTTCGAATCCCAAGCTGAAGCGAAGGCAGCCGGCGACGAGGAGGCGCATCCCGTCGACGAGGACTACATCAGGGCTCTCGAGTATGGGCTGCCGCCAACCGGTGGCCTTGGCATCGGTGTTGACCGCCTCGTGATGTTGCTCACCGACAAGCACCACATCAGGGAAGTGATTCTCTTTCCAACGATGCGACCTGAATCGAAGGACGAGTCGTGACGGAGAGCGGCTCAACGATTCTCGGTGACATCGTCGTCGGCCTCGAGATCCCCGATGACGGAGTTCTCTCGAAGGTCCTCTATCGAGATGACAAGATCCGTGTCGTGGGCTTCGCATTCGACACCGACCAGGAGCTCACCGAACACACCGCGGCGGTCCCCGTGGTGATCCAGGTGGTGTCTGGTCGCTTCCGGTTCACCGTAGGTGATGAAACAAGCGAGATCGTCCCGGAGTCGTGGATCCACCTCGAGGGTTCGGTTCCGCACTCACTTGTTGCTCTCGAACCCTCCCGCCTCCTCCTGACCCTGCTCTCGTAGCTCGCTGACGCTCGCTGATCGACAACCGATTGGTCGCTGCGCTCCCTCACCGACGACCGACGACAGGTCTTCGCCTTCCGCC
>CAZWMX010000038.1:12001-17333 GCA_964635205.1 uncultured Acidimicrobiaceae bacterium
GATTGGTCGCTGCGCTCCCTCACCGACGACCGACGACAGGTCTTCGCCTTCCGCCTTCTTGCGGACTGCGGAGAGCGGAGAGCACCTGACACCTGACATCTGGCACCTGTCTTCAGGCCGCCAGTCCACCCGAACCGACGACGCGCCATATTTCGTCGAACGAGCCCACGACTTCGACGAGGAGCCCGTCCTCGGTCGCGAAGGCCATGCAGCGGACACTGCGATCGCCCTGCTCGAATGCATACGGGAACAGTCCCGTGGCGAAGACGTCGACCTTTGCCGGGCCTTGTCTCACGAACTCGGCGAGTAGATCGGCGCACGCGTCCTTGAATGCTGCGCTTCTCTCTGTGGGCCACTCATCCAACGACACATCTGCGTCCCCGAGGTACTGATAGCCGTGGATGCTGCCGCATCCCACTGTATCGGGTGCGAACGACCTGCCGAAACATGCGCCGGGCTCGGGGTTCCACACCAGGTCGGGCCGGTCGGCCATCGCTCCTGCGATCAACTCGATGCCTTCGATCGTTTCGAGCTGGACGACACATGCCAGATACCGATCTCCCCGATTCCACTCGTCCTCATCAGGCATGTAGGTGATGAGTGTCGGCTTGCGGGTCTTCTGGGGACCGAACTCCTCGGTGTACGCCTTGTCGCATTCGTAGTTCCGTTCGTAGTCGATGGCTTCGTCGTCGTACTCCGTGAGGTTTGTGCCGATCTGGCGGGAGATGAGTACCTCGGCATTGTGAGGTCCGTTGCACGGCACCACGATGTCAGGCGGGAATGGTGCGTAGGGCAGTGTTTCGGCGTCCGCGTCGATGTAAAGACACGAACCCGGCTCCCACACCCGCTGCGGCCGGCTCTCGGCCGTAAGAGCTTCGAGGTATGTGACCGCGCTCTCTGGTTCGATCGATGTTGAGATGACGAACCCGTCTCCCGTGGATCGTGCGTACAGGATGAGACCGCCCGATGTCTCCGCCTCATAGATGTCCGGTGAGATCTCGTGAGCATCAGTGTCTGTCAGGGTCGCGATCAGGGAGGGTACGAAGCTGGGGTCACCCCGCCAGGTGAGCGTCGGGATCACCGAAACAACAAGGACGTTCGTGTCGTCTCCGTTGCTGAAGACTTCCCAGACGATGCCATCGATGAGATCTTCAGGAAGCCACCGCTCGATGGCCTCGAGCGCGTCCTTTTCGAACAGCGTCGGCTCCCCTGCGACCTCGAAATCACCCGCGTCCCAGAACGCGTCGGTTGCAACGTCGTTCGGGTCACCTCTCTCGGGTGGTTCCAGATGATCCTTGGATGATCCCGACTTGCCCGGTGCATCGGTGGTGGAGGACGGAGCGTTCGTCGTCGTGGCCCCCTCGGTGGTGGTCGATGAAGGTTCGGCGTCGGTGGGAACACAAGCTACGGCGATGAGACCGATGACGATCGCGAGTGGCAGGATTCGAATGGGCACGTCGTGAACCTAGCGCTCTGACAGCGTTCTCCGGGCTGTAGACCGGACTCACTCCGGTCTAGAACCCTGGGTTCACGACGGGTTCCGTTCTGCGGGCTGTAGACCGGACTCACTCCGGTCTAGAACCCTGGGTTCACGACGGGTTCCGTTCTGCGGGCTGTAGACCGGACTCACTCCGGTCTAGAACCCTGGGTTCACGACGGGTTTGTTATCGGCGGGCAGAGGCGACGCGGTCCAGGAGGTACCGGTCGAGGTTGTGGAGCACCTCGGTGAGGGGGTTGGCGGGAATGCCGTCCGCAGCCTTCTCGGCCTTGCGGATCCGATCCTCACACTCATCGAGAACCGTATCGATGTAGCCCCCAGCGACGGTGAGTTCGATGACACGGCTGATCGCATCACGCGAATACGAACCATCGCCGTCGAGCAGAGCCCTGATCTCATCTCCATCGTTGCCGTCTGCGGCAAGGAGCACGGGGAGGGTGAAGGTGCCCTCTCGGATATCAGACCCTGCAGGCTTGCCGAGGAACGCGTCACTTGCGACCAGATCGAGCACATCGTCTGTGATCTGGAACACCATGCCCATCTCCCACGCCCACTCAGAGATCGCCTCAACGGTGTCTCGTTCTGCCTCACCAGTTATCGCTCCGAGGCGTGCGGAGGTCCGGATGAGGGAGGCCGTCTTGCCACCGATCACGGTGTAGTAGCCCTCCGGACCGTGTTCAAGGCTATGGGTGTAGACCAGCTCGGACACCTGGCCTTCGCAGAGCGTGGCGTAGGTGTGTGCGATCAACGCAACAGCTTCTTCCCCGAGGGGCGCAGCTATCTCGGATGCACGAGCCAGGAGAAAGTCGCCTGCGAGGATTGCCACCGTATTCGACCAGTTGGTATTGACGGACGTCTTGCCTCTGCGCGCGTCTGCTTCATCGATCACATCGTCGTGGTACAGGGAACCTAGGTGCACAAGCTCGACGGCGACCCCTGCCTCAACCGACCCACCGCCCTGGCTCGGACCGAGCTCGGCCGCGACCTGAGCGAGGAGTGGCCTGTACCTCTTTCCGCCGGCGTTGAGGAGATGCTGGGCTATCTCGGTCAAGAAGGGAGTGTCGGCAACCGATGCTTCATGTAGCCGTGTTTCGACAGCTCTCATACGTTCCCACACTCGTGGAATCGGTACGAGATCCTGGAAGATCGGCTTGTCCAACGTGCGCTCCGGGGGTGGGAATGGAGATGCTAGTCCGCCGGTTAGGGGTACCAGGCGGACGGTTCCGACCCAAGAATCGGGTGCGGGCTATCCCCGCCGTAGAGAAGTTGCGTATCTATACTCCGCGAGGCGCACCGGTAATCGGAGCGCCACAGCGCTATGAGGGGTGATGAACGTGTTCGAGCGTTTCACAGATAGAGCCCGCAGGGTCGTCGTACTTGCTCAGGAAGAAGCGCGCCTTCTCAACCACAACTACATCGGCACAGAGCACATCCTCCTCGGACTCATCCACGAAGGTGAAGGTGTTGCGGCCCGGTCCCTCGAAAGTCTCGGCATCGACCTCGAATCCGTGCGTACCCAAGTTGTTGAGATCATCGGACAGGGCTCCCAGGCCCCCACAGGGCACATCCCGTTCACTCCACGGGCCAAGAAGGTTCTCGAGCTCTCGTTGCGTGAAGCGCTCCAGCTCGGCCACAACTACATCGGCACCGAGCACATTCTCCTCGGACTCATCCGCGAGGGAGAAGGTGTTGCAGCACAGGTGCTCGTGAAGCTTGGGGCGGAACTCACGAAGGTGCGACAGACAGTCATCCAGCTGCTTTCGGGTGTCGAAGGCGAAGAGAGCGAACGTTCCGGCGGCCATCCCGGGGGCGGATCGGGGTCCAGAGGTGAGGGTTCGAAGTCCGGATCGGCTGTTCTCGATCAGTTCGGACGAAACCTCACGCAGCTGGCCAAGGAGCAGGAACTGGATCCTGTAATCGGACGAACCACCGAGATCGAACGTGTCATGCAGGTGCTGTCACGCCGCACGAAGAACAATCCGGTGCTCATCGGCGAGCCAGGCGTCGGCAAGACGGCGATCGTCGAGGGCCTCGCGCAGAAGATCGTCGATGGAACAGTCCCCGACACGCTCACAGGCAAACACATCTACACGCTCGATCTTGGCGCACTGGTTGCCGGGTCCCGATATCGCGGCGACTTCGAAGAGCGCCTCAAGAAAGTACTGAAGGAGATCCGCACACGCGGAGACATCATCCTTTTCATCGACGAGATCCACACACTCGTCGGTGCAGGAGCAGCCGAAGGTGCCATCGACGCTGCAAGCATCCTGAAACCGATGCTCGCCCGCGGCGAACTGCAGACGATCGGCGCAACAACGCTCGA
Organism: uncultured Acidimicrobiaceae bacterium; assembly: GCA_964635205.1. Classification (GTDB taxonomy): domain Bacteria; phylum Actinomycetota; class Acidimicrobiia; order Spongiisociales; family UBA5794; genus B3-G11. The sequence continues at coordinate 15,823 of CAZWMX010000038.1, forward strand.
GGAGTATCGCAAGTACCTCGAAAAGGATTCTGCTCTTGAGCGTCGATTCCAGCCGATCAAGGTCGAAGAACCAACCGTGGCAGACACGATCAAGATCCTCGGCGGTCTCCGTGACTCGTACGAGGAGCACCACAAGGTCGAGTTCACGGACCAGGCCCTCGTCAACGCTGCGAACCTTGCAGATCGCTACATCGCCGACCGCTTCCTCCCGGACAAGGCCATCGACCTGATCGATGAGGCAGGCAGCCGTATGCGGCTGCACCGCTCCGATCTCCCTGACGAGGTCAAGGAGATCGATGACCAGATCGGCAAGATCCGCAAGGACAAGCGAGAAGCTGTGAACGCTCAGCAGTACGAGCGTGCGGCTCAGCTTCGCGACCGTGAGCGCGAGCTCATGACACAGCGAGGCGAAGCCGAGAAACTCGCATCCGAGGCCGGGTCCGAGTTCAAGTCGACGATCGATGAAGAAGAGATCGCTGTGGTACTCGCCCAGTGGACCGGGATCCCCGTGCACAGACTGACCGAGGAAGAGACGGCCAAGCTCCTCAACATGGAGGACGAACTCCACAAACGTATCATCGGCCAGGGAGACGGCATCACCGCCGTGTCCAAGGCGATCAGGCGCACCAGGGCAGGCCTCAAGGATCCCAAGCGTCCGGGTGGCTCGTTCATCTTCCTTGGGCCCTCGGGTGTCGGAAAGACGGAGACGGCCAGGGCGCTCACCGAGTTCCTGTTCGGAGACGAATCTTCGCTCATCCAGATCGACATGTCCGAGTACATGGAGAAGCACGCGGTGTCGCGGCTCGTTGGCTCACCTCCGGGATATGTTGGCTACGACGAGGGCGGACAGCTCACGGAAGCGGTCCGTCGCAAGCCGTTCTCTGTTGTGCTCTTCGATGAGATCGAGAAGGCTCACCCGGATGTGTTCAACATTCTGCTCCAGATCCTCGAAGACGGGCGCCTGACGGACTCTCAAGGTCGGTCTGTCGACTTCAAGAACACCGTCATCATCATGACGTCGAACCTCGGAACCGCCGAGCTTCGCAAGAAGGCGATCGGATTCGCCAAGGACGATGGCACGCTCAACTACGACAAGATGCGCGAGAAGGTGATGGATGCGCTGAAGAACCACTTCAGGCCGGAGTTCCTCAACCGGGTCGATGAAGTGATTGTCTTCCACGAACTCACCATCGAAGAGGTCAAGACCATCGTCGACCTGCTCCTTGTCAGAGTCCGTGAACAGCTCGAGAGCCAGGCTCTCGACCTCGTGCTCACCGACGATGCCAAGGAACTGCTCGCCAAGAAGGGCTACGACCCACAGCTCGGCGCCAGGCCGCTGCGTCGTGCCATCCAGCAACTGCTCGAGGACCCCATGTCGGAGAAGGTGCTCTTCAAGGAGTTCCCCGCCGGCAGCACGATTCTCGTGACGGTCGATGACGACGCCGACGACAAACTCGCATTCGAAGCAATCGAGGCGCCCGCTGAGCCGCCGGTGGAGCTGGCAGAGAACT
>CAZWMX010000039.1:0-4930 GCA_964635205.1 uncultured Acidimicrobiaceae bacterium
CCACTCGCTGTGGTCTCGGCTCCGCCATTCCGCCACCAGGAGTGTCGAATCCTCGTCCTTTGCGACTGGCGCGCCTGATCACCGATCTGACCAACGGCATTACTCAGCACTCTCCTAGCCTCACCACCATGGGCCTGGTCAGCATTTTCGTCGAGATCCTCCTTCCGGTGTTCCTCGTCGTGGGTGCAGGGGCGGTGGCCGGCCGCAAACTCCAACTCGACACGAAGTCACTGTCGCGTCTGGTCTACTGGGTCGTGGGCCCGGTGTTCGTGTACTCCGTGCTCGCCACGGCGGACCTCTCGGTCGGGCTGGTAGCTCGGATTCTCGGCGCCACGATGCTGGCTATTTTCGGGTCGGGGATCGTGGCGTGGCTCTCTGCACGCGTGCTCGACCGTCCGGTGAGGATCGGATCTGCCGGTGTGCTGTCATCCGTGTACGGCAATGTCGGCAACTTCGGGCTTGCGATCGTTGCCTTCACGTTCGGCGTCGCCGCGCTCGGGTTCGCGGGTGTGGTCCTCGTCGCGGTCAACGTGACCGGTGTGTTCATCGGTGTTGCAGTGGCGCGATGGCATGAGCATGGGGCGTTGCGGGCGTTGTGGATGGCGCTCACCGCCCCGATGACCCTCGCCGTGGTCCCCGCAGCGATCGTCAATGGGGGAGACATCACTCTGCCGCTCTGGCTCGATCGCCCGCTGACGCTCGTCGCCGGAGCGCTCATCCCCGTCATGCTCCTGACTCTCGGGGCCCAACTCGGGCAGATGACGAAGCCTCACGTGAGCATGGACGTTGTCCGGGCTATCGTCGTGAAGCTCGTCATCGCTCCGCTGTTCGCCGCCGGGGCGGTCGTGCTCGTCGGTCTCACCGGTGTCCCGGCCGGGGTCGTCATCCTCCAGTTCGCCATGCCGGCGGCGGTGTTCACGTCGATCATCGCGCTGGAGCACGATCTGGAACCGGACCTCGTCACGACGACGGTGCTGGTCGGCACCCTGGCGTCGATCGTGACCATCCCCATCGTGATCGCGCTCGTGAGCTGATGGCGCCCTGCGCCCATCGCCTGATCGCGTCACCGGTCGAAGTTTCTCGACCGGGGACTCTTCGCGATGTCGGTAATGTCATGGACGAGGAGAAGCACTCGTGGAACACACACCACTCGGCTCCACTGGAATCTATGTATCGCAGGTCGTCCACAGAGCTGATCTCGGATATGAGGTGTTGACGTGACGGTTCAGCTCTTTGTGACGTGCCTTGTGGATGCGTTCGCTCCTGATGTGGGGCAGGCGGTCGTGCGTCTCCTCGAGGATCACGGTTGCACGGTTGAGTTTCCCTTCGATCAGACGTGTTGTGGCCAGCCTGCGTTCAACGCCGGGCACTGGGATGAGGCTCGCGCCATGGCTGAACATACCGTCACGGTGTTGGACGCAACGGAGGGACCGATCGTCATCCCGTCGGGATCGTGCGCCGTCATGATGATCGAGCATTACGAGGATCTACTTTCCGATCGTCCCGACCTCGCTGCGGCAAGTCGGCGAGTGGCGGGTCGGGTTCGCGAATTCACCCAGTTTCTTGTCGACGATCTCGGCGTGGAGGGTTTCGGCAGCGCTGCGTCGGGTTCGGTGGTGTTCCATCCGTCGTGCCATGGCTTGCGCGGTCTTGGCCTGGAGGGGTACGGCGAGCAGGTACTCGATGCTTCCGGTGTCGAGCGATTCGGGTTGGAAGGTGCGGATGAGTGTTGCGGATTTGGGGGCCTGTTTGCCGTGGAGATGCCCGAGATCTCAACCGCGATCATGAATACGAAGCTTGACAACGTTGAGGCCTCGGGGGCGCAGACGCTCGCGGGGTACGACCTGTCGTGCCTGATGCATCTCGCCGGAGGTCTACGGAGGCGAGGATCCCAGATCCAGGTGAGGCACATCGCCGAGTTGATCGTTGCTGATCGCGAAGGGGGCGAGTCTCCGTGAAATCGCCCCTCGATACGTTCGTCGAGCGGGCGGCTGCTGAGGTCGGCACACCGAAGGCCAGAGCAGTCGACGCGGGGGCGCGGCTGTTGACCGCCAAGCGCCTCGAAGGTGTCAAGCAATACCCGGCAATGGACGCGATGCGAGACCGCGCTCGCGAGATTCGTCTCCACACCCTTGCCCATCTCGATACCTACCTCGAGCAGTTCGCCGAATCGGTCGAGGCGGTCGGGGGCCGCGTGTTCTTCGCCGAGGACGCAGCAGAGGCGAATGAGTACGTCGGTCGGGTTGCGCAGGATGCGTCTGCCGAGCTGATCGTCAAATCGAAGTCGATGGTCACCGAGGAAATCGAACTCAACTCATGGATCGAGTCCGATGGCAGGAGCGTTGTCGAGACCGACCTTGGTGAGTTCATCATTCAACTGGCCGAGGAGCGACCGTCACACATCGTCGCCCCTGTGATGCACAAGACGCGTCAGGAGGTTGGTGTCTTGTTCGCGGCTGAGCTCGGTGTGCCGTATACGGAGGACCCGGCGGAGTTGAACCAGATTGCGCGGACCCACCTGAGGCGCTTGTTCCTTCGTGCAGACATGGGGATCTCCGGCGTCAACTTCGGTGTGGCTTCGACCGGGTCGATCTGCCTCGTGACGAACGAGGGCAACGGCAGGCTTGTCACGACGGCTCCGCGGGTTCACGTCGCGGTCATGGGGATGGAGCGAGTCGTTCCCACACCGGGCGATCTCGGTGTGATGCTCGAGGTCCTTGCGAGGTCCGCGACGGGCCAACGGCTCTCCGCGTACACGAATATCGTTACGGGCCCACGAAGAGAAGGAGACCCGGACGGTCCGGACGAATTGCATGTTGTCATTCTCGGCAACGGTCGATCAGACGTGTTGGGAGGTGCAACTTCCGAGATCTTGGCGTGCATCAGGTGCGGGGCGTGTTTGAACGTGTGCCCGGTCTACCGCGAGGTGAGCGGTCACGCCTACAGCGATGTGTATTCGGGACCGATCGGTGCAGTGCTCTCACCATCGCTATTCGGTCTCGAGGGTCGCGAACAGCTGCCGTACGCATCGACGCTGTGTGGCGCCTGTGTGGACGTGTGCCCGGTTCGTATCGAGATTCCGGATCTGCTCCTTGTTCTGCGCGAACGTGCCGTCAACGAAGCCACAGCGTTCGGTTGGCTGGGTTCAGCGATGTCTGCGTACGAGCTTGCAGCGACCCGGCCCCGAGCCTGGCGCACCGCCCTGTCCACAGGTTCGTTGTTGGGCAGAGCCGTCCGCGGGGGCTGGGTCGGACGACTCCCCGGCCCGGGAAGTGCGTGGACACGTTCACGTGATTTCCCTGCACCGGCCGCCGAGTCCTTCCATACGTGGTGGAGGAGGAACCGTGGAACGTGACGCATTCCTGGCCGGAGTCCGTGCCGCCACGGCGCACGGGCGGGTTCCGAGCGCATCTCCGGACGATCCGGGTCCGCTCGTACCGGGTCTCCCTCCTGTGGATGTGGTTGCCCTGTTCTCTGAGTCGCTGACAAAGATCGATGGACATGTGCATCTTGGCGATCCCCTTCAGATTCTCGGTGGGATCGTGGAACTGTACGGCCCGGGACCTTTCCTCAGCTGGGACGATTACCACCTCCCCGAGCCCGACGCCATCGGGCATCTCGAGCGTTCCGGTTGCAACAGGGTTGATGGGACGGTATCTGGAGATCCCGATATCAGGCGGGCCCACCAGATGGCGTACATGGATATCCGTTTCGGATTGACAGGGGCAGATGCCGCCTTTGCTGAAACGGGATCCATCGTGTTGCGCTCGGGCACGGGCAGGCCGAGAATGGCGTCCCTTGTCCCCCTCATCCATATTGCGTTGGTCTCCACCGATCGGATCTTCCGCTCCCCGATGCACTGGCTCACCGACCCGGCGACAGACATCGCGACCGAAGCCAACGTTGTGTACATCACCGGGGCCAGCCGCACCGCGGACATAGAACAGCAACTCACCCTCGGCGTGCACGGCCCCAAGGAACTCCACGTGATCCTGACGTAGAGGCCGGAGGACTTCTCGATCTGGACTCCTGGCTATCAGCCCACAGGCGCTGGTCAAGCTTCGATGAACCGCTTCAGGTTCTCGCCCTCTCCCTTCATGGCGTTCCAGGGCGGCCCTTCGACTCTTGAAAAGACTCTCAGTCAGGCTCCCGAAGCGGTGCGTCAGCGTGGCTGTGAACCGCGAGTCCCCGGGAAGCCCGAACCGGTTCGGCGGCAGGGCCTCGTCAGGTGCCGCGTCTCGCGTACGATTGGGGAGGCACCACGAGGGACGAGGCGCGATGGCGGACACTCCCGACGCAACACGCACCAGCCGGCGCGCCGTTCACGTGTTTGCAGCACTCATCCTGGGCGGAGTCGCCGCATCCTCGGCTGCAGTACTGGCCTTCGAGATCGCGCTGACGCGGGTGTTCGCCGTGACCCAGTTCTATCACTTCGCTTTCTTGAGCGTCAGCTTGGCGTTGCTCGGATTCGGGGCGAGCGGATCAGCGCTGACGGCATTTCCGGTGCTCGGGAGGGGCGGACCGCGACGGTGGAGCCTACTGGCGATGGCCCAGTCGATCACGACGGTTGCCGCCTACCTCGTCACGAACGCCCTCCCCTTCGACTCGTTCGCCATTGCGTGGGACCGTCGCCAGATCCTCTATCTGTTGATCTACTACTTGGCGCTGGCGGTGCCGTTCTTCTTTGGCGGCCTGGTCATCGCCGTAATGCTGACGGGGTGTGACCAGCGGTGGCCGGTGCCGTCGCATCGGATCTACGCCGCCAGCCTTGCCGGGTCGGGTGCCGGCGCCCTCGTTGCCCTCGTGGGACTCGATGGCCTCGGAGGAGAAGCGACGATCCTTCTCTCCGCAGCCCTCGCCATGGGTGCGGCGTTCGCCTTCGACCGTGCCCTCACCGAGCGCCGACGAGGAAAGGTGCCGGCAGTGGCAG
>CAZWMX010000039.1:5030-16157 GCA_964635205.1 uncultured Acidimicrobiaceae bacterium
CACCCCTCGACATGAAGCTTTCTCCATACAAGGACCTGAGCGGGGCACTGCGCTACCCCGGTGCCCAGATCGTGGCGACCGACTGGGATCAGGGCACTCGCGTCGATCTGGTGGTGAGCGATGGCATCCGGTCACTCCCCGGCCTGAGCCTGACCTACACGGGGCCGCCGCCACGACAGGACGGGGTGACCTTCGATGGTGACGACCTGAGCCCGGTACCGCGGCTCGATCCGGCGGAGGCAGAGTTCGCCCACCACCTGCTGGGCTCCCTTGCCTTCCGTCTCCGCCCTGGCGCCGACGTCCTGGTGCTCGAGCCGCGCGGCGGGCTCGATGTGCTGGTGGCGCTCGCTCACCAGGCCGAGTCGGTGGTGGCGGTCGAACCACACGCCGCCGCCGTGCACGCGGTGAGCGCGTCCGGGGACAGCCCGTACGACGACCCCCGGGTCGATGTGGTGTTCACCACGCCCCGTACCTACGTCGAGCGCACCGATCAGCGATTCGACATCATCGACCTCGCCCTCACCTCGCCGTACCGGCCCGTGGCCTCCGGGGCGTACAGCCTGGCGGAGGATTATCGCCTCACCATCGAAGCGTTCGAACAGTATCTCGGGCGGCTGGCCCCCGGCGGCATCTTCACCGCGACGCGTTGGGTACAGACTCCTCCAAGTGAGGAGACCCGGCTGCTGGCGACCGCCGTTGAAGCGCTGCACCGCATCGGCGTCGATCCCTCTGACACGGTGGTCATGCTGCGGGGTTACTCCACGGCCGTGCTGCTGGTACAGCCTGACGGCTTCTCGGAGGTGGAACTCGATCGGATCGCAGCGTTTGCCGAGGATGAGCGCTTCGACTTCGTCGCAGCACCGGGGCTCGACCCGGCAACGACCAACCGGTTCAACGTGGTGCCCGATGAGCCCTACTCCCGCCTGGCCTCCGACCTGCTGGCGGCGCCGGACCCGGCCCCGATCTACCGTTCCCACGACTTCGAGATCGCTGCCCCCAGCGACGACCGCCCCTTCTTCGGCCACTACTTCAAGTGGTCCCAGGCAGCGACGGTGCGTGCTTCACTCGGCCGCACCTGGCAGCCCTTTGGTGGGGCCGGCTACTTCGTGCTTCTTGCGTTGCTCGGGATGTCGACCGTCGCGGCCCTGGTGCTGATCGTTGCACCGCTGTTCGTCCGCCGGAAGACGAAGGCGGAAATCCCGCCCCGTCTGAGGTGGTGGGCCATCGGCTACTTCGGGCTCCTCGGGATCGCCTTCTTGTTCATCGAGATCCCGCTCATCCAGCAGTACATCCTGCTTATCGGCCATCCGGCGACGGCGTTCGCAGTGGTGGTGTTTGCCATCTTGGCGGCATCTGGCCTGGGCAGTGCCTGGTCTCGCCGGATCGCGTGGCGACCGGTGGCGATCGCACTCGCAGCTACCGTCGCCGCCTACCCGTTCCTGGTTCGCTGGCTCACGCCGGTCGTGCTACCGGCCCCGGCCTTGCTGCGCATGGTGGTGGCGGCGATGATGGTGGCCCCGCTCGGATTCCTCATGGGCATCATGTTCCCCAAGGGTCTTGCACATCTCGAGGATCGAGCGCCTCAGCTCGTCCCGTGGGCTTGGGGCATCAACGGGACGGTCTCAGTCATCAGCGCTGTAGCCGCCGCCGTACTGGCGCTGAACTTCGGGTTTTCATTCGTGGTACAGATGGGGGCCGTCGCCTACGGAGGGGCGGCGCTGCTCGCGCGCCCAAGGGTCGGATAGTCACCCGTCGGTGCGCGTGAACGGTACGAAGGAAACGGGACCAAGACTCTCGGACAGCAGCTCCCCATCGGCGTCCTTGGTGAACCGCCACAGGGTCTGGACGGCGCCGATGGGTCCCACCGGGACCACCATCACGGCGCCCGGTGCGAGCTGTTGCACCAGCGGCTGGGGCACGTGGTCGGGTGCGGCGGTCACGATGATCCCGTCGAATGGCGCTTCCTCCTGCCAACCGAAGTAGCCGTCGCCGGCACGCGTCGTCACGTCGTAGCCGAGCTCGAGCAATGCTGCTTCGGCTCGTTCAGCCAGCTCCGGGATGATCTCGATGCTGTACACGTCGAAACCCATCTCGGCGAGCACCGCTGCCTGGTAGCCGGAGCCGGTTCCGATCTCGAGTATCTTGGCTCCGGGTTCGACCGCGAGCGCCTCAGTCATCAAGGCGACGATGAATGGCTGGGAGATCGTCTGGCCGTAGCCGATGGGGAGCGGGTGGTCACCGTATGCGTCATCCTGCCACTCGTCACCGACGAACCTGTGGCGCGGCACCGCCTGCATCGCGGCGAGCACTGCCGGATCCGCCACGCCGCGACGTTCGATCTGTTCCTCGACCATACGCGATCGCTCCTCCTCCCGATCGTTCCGCTCCGATGGAGGCGATGCCTCCGACGTCGTCGCAGGTGGCTTGCTGGTGCTCGCCACGGGCGCGGACTGCGGGTCCGTGGCGATCTGTGTGATGCCGGGTGGCGCCGGTTGGCTCGTACACGCGACCGCGAGGAGGACGATTGCTGCGACCAGACGTCCAGTCGTCATTTTGTGATCGTACCGCTGCCCGCGCTGAAATCCTAGGAGAGCGCTGAGCAATGCTTGTCAGCCATCTCCTAGGTGTATTGCTCAGTGAGCCCAGAACAATCTGGATGCGCCGAGCGAGTTGCGTCGGTGGAGTAACTGAAGCCTCTGGCGGCGCTGTGGTCCTGGACGTTCCCCGGGAGCCGGCAACTCTGACGGCCCCTACCGAACCGAGCAGGAGCCGTTTTTCGTGACTGCCAGCACGTGGTCATTCGAACTGCGTAACACTTGTGGAAGTGGAGGGTTAGCGCCTGTCGGCATGGACGCACGGGACCGCGAAACAGCCGTAGAACCGAAAGCTGAGCGTCGATAGCAGAAGGCCTAGACGGTGGTGTCCTCTGGTTGGGTCTCGTCCTCGTCAGCTCCTTCCTCGATGCCCTTCTTGAACTCTCTCGTTGAAGCGCCGATGGATCGGGCGAGTTCGGGGAGTTTCTTGGCACCGAAGAAGAACATCACCACCACGAGGATGACCAGGATCTCAGGACCACCGATGTTTCTTATGAATGCGAGCACGCAGCTCTCCTTTCCCTTCTGTGAGTGTACTCCGTCGACCCGGGTCGGGCACACATGTTCTCGCGTACGGTTCGATGACCGATCCCGTACGCCCGGAGAGTCTCGACACCGTGGTCATTTTCGCAAGATGAATCGGATAGCGAGAATCGTCAACTCGAAGAGAACATAGAGTGGCGTAGCCAGGAGCATCAGGGTCATTGGGTCGCCAGACGGCGTGATGATCGCCGCAGCGACGATGATGATGAGCACTGCCCACCTCCGGTTTTCGCGGAGCTTCTTGCTCGTCACGACACCGACGGCTGCAGCGGCGAACAGAAAAACGGGAAACTCGAACGCGATTCCGAATGCGAGAATGAACCGGGTGGCGAACTTCAGGTAGAAATCGGCGCCGATAACCGGCACCAAGGTTTCTCCGCCGAACTCGAGAAGAAAACCGAGACCGCGCTCAAGAGCGAGATAACCGACGAGCACGCCGGAGATGAAGAGGAACACGAACACCGCTGTGATCGGATAGGCCCATCGCTTCTCTTTCGGGTTGAGCGCAGGGGCGGCGAATCGCCAAATCTGGTAGAGGATGACGGGTGAGGCGAGGATCACGCCTCCGAACATGCTCAGTCGCAACACTGTGGCGAACGCCTCTGTCGGCCGGAAGAATGCGAGCGATCCGTCCGGCACCGCAATCTGGTACGGCTTTGCGAGTAGTGCGAGAATCTCCTCGTTGAAGAAGAACGCAACGAGCGTACCGATGCCGACGGCGATCAACGCCTTGACGAGGCGCGAGCGGAACTCCACGAGATGCTCCATCATCGACATCGATGACAACGTCACTGTGCTTCCCCATCGGTCGATGGTTTCTCGTCGGTTGTCTCTTGCTCCGCTGATGATGATTCCGGCTCGGCTGTCGGCTCTTCGGCGGCCTCTTCAGCTGATGGCTTCTCGTCCGGCTTCTTTTCGGCTGACGGCTCTTCCCCTGCTGGCGGCTGATGGCTGGTGGCTGACGGCTCGTCCTCGGCTGACGGCCCGTCTTCGGGTGCCGACTCATCGGGCTTCATCCTTCTGGGTTTCCCGTCCGGAAGCTCAAACGACATGTTTGGTATGACCGGAGCCATCTTCTTGATGGTCTGCATGGTTTCGTCGTACTCAGCTTTCAGTTCCTTGAGGGGCGCGGTGACACCGTCGTATTCCGTGTCGAGAGCTTCGGTGAAGGACTGGGTTGCTTCGCGGGCTTGTTTGATCAGTTCGGCAGCCTTGCGGGCAAGCTCCGGCAGACGGCGTGGCCCGAAAACGACGATCGCGACCAGGACAATGACAACCAGTTCACCTGTTCCGAGACTTCCCATGACTCAGATGGTAGGACCGGAGAGAAACTGAAAGTGTTGATTCCCCCGAACGCGTGTGAGGGTTGCCTGGTGTACGAAAATGAACATGTGATAACATTGTCGTGTAATGAAACCAGTGTCGACCAACGTGGTCCGCGGCCCGAACGGTGGGGCCTGTCGTGCGGAGAATCTGTGGCATGTCGAGGATTCGAAGATCACACTTCGAACTCGTGAGACGAGCCCATGGTGATGCCACCCGGGACACGCGGCGGCGAAGGATCGCGGGCCAAGGATCCCGATCTCCCGCCATCCAACGACTCCCCGTACACCAGCCACCGGGTCGTATGGGCCGGCGGAAGACGGGCGAGGGACCTTGCAGGGGCACTCAGCAACGATGGGGCCATCAAGGCCGGATCGAACCTGGCAGCTTCCTGCATCGAGTCCAAGGCCAACCTGCTCGTGTTGTCGAACCGAACATCGTTCGACCTTTGCAGCTTTGCCGTACCACACGGTTTCGATCGCGACGCAACACGATCGATCGTCGCCGCTGTTGGCGGGGGCCCTCACTCCTTCCTCGCCGCCACGCTCGCAGACTGGTTGTCGCAGAGGCTTTCCGTGCCGGCGAGCGCTGTCTACGGTTACAGCGATCCGAGTGAGCTCTCCGCTGCGCAGGACGTCTTGGACAAGACGACTGCTCGGGTGCCGCGGTTGGATGTCCGCGCCGTGGAGGCCTCGGGTCCGGCAGCGATGGTTGAAGCGCTCCCCGCTGGAACCCTTCTCATTGTTGGTGCCCCCGGTGGATCCTGGTTCCAGCGACGTTTCTTCGGGCCGGGTGCACGCATCCAGGCCAAGGCGCCCAGTGGGACGATCGTCGTCAACCACAACCCGGCGCGTGTCTACCAGGTCATGCAGCCACCTGTCGCATACGGCCCACACATGCGCGTATCGGATGCGCTTCAATTGTCCGAAGATCTCGATGTGGTTGTTGCCGAGCACGGAGAACTCCTCGGCACCGTCAAAGCCGAGACACTGAGAACCGCCCGTCAAGATCTTGAACTCCATGAAGTCATGGACGGCGACATGTTCCTTTCTGCGGACGATGAGATCAGTGAAGCCATCGATCTCGTCGCACCCTACGGCGTCGGTCTCGTCCCCGTTGTTGACAACCAAGCGCGCCTGGTCGGGTGCGTGTCGGCAGCGGACCTATCCGTCAGGCCGCTTGTGTGATGGACGCCACATTCTGCAACTCGTAGCAACGCTCGGAATGTGGGAAGCCACAGGTGCAGCTATGCGTCGGGTGGTGCGTCGCTTGTGCCGCTGCGGTCGACGAAGAGATCGAGCAGTCTTCCGACCTCCACATCGTCTTCGAGCGGGTGTCTGAGGCGGGCGTCCGGGCGGAGACTGTACCGGTTGCGGCGCCCGACCTTGTCGTGGGTCAGATAGCCGGCAGCTTCGAGTTCGGCGACGATTCTCTGGGTTGCCCGTTCCGTGATTCCCACTTGTTCGGCAACGTCACGCAAGCGTATCCCTGCCGTCCCGGCGATGAGGATCAGGACGCGGGCGTGATTGGTCAGGAAGGTCCATGTTCGGGAATCGTTGTTGGTCATCGGCGGATCTCCGCCCGTTGGCGTGCAATCGGGAGGCATGATACCCAAGCCGGTTGTCGGCCATTTGGTATCCCTCCCGACGGTTGGGCGCCGAAACGCTGTTGGATGGTCCGGACGGTGTCTTGCACGATCGTGGTGGGCATCTCTACAACCCGCGTCCGACTCGGGCTCGGAGGGCGACGATCGCGACCGGGATTCGAGCGTGTTTGAGGATGTAGTTGACCCGGTGCCCGAAGAAGGGGCGGTCGGTGAGCGGACGGTTGGACGCTCCGATCACGAGGAGGTCGAAATCGGATTTGTTGGCGAGTTCAACGACTGCCCCCTCAGCGTTGGAGGCGACCTGGACGTGGGTTTCGACCGAGATGCCCAGGAGCTCTCCGAAAGCGGCCGCACCCGCCGCGATTTCTCGACCCGTGCGAAGCGCTTCCCTCTCGGTGACCGAGCTGAACATCATGCCTTGTCCCTCGGGCCGATTCACGACGTGGAGGGCTGATGCCCGGCCGTTGGTGCTGCGAGCGAGTGAGTAGGCCAGCTCCTCGGCGGCACGGGAAGAGCGGCTGGCGACAACGGGAACAAGTATGTGGGATGGGCGAGACGCGTCGGGCGAAACCCCGGAGGGGAGATGCGCGACCACCGTGGGGATGTCCACGAGGGCAAGGATCCTATCTACCATCGTCGAGAACATTCCGGGATGATCGTCGTCGGCTGAAGCTCCGATCAGCATGAGGTCATATCCGAGACGTGCTTCGCGGGCGATCGCTGCCGCGGGATCTCGTGCCCCAACTCGGATCATGTGGTGACGAATCTCACCCAACTCGGATATCACATCAACCGGGTCCGACGACGATCCGACGCGCCGGCGGCGCAGAAAGGACCGACGGGTGGAGACATCGACGGCGAGCACCGTCACCTCGCTGTCGTCGAAGACGTTTGCGATGAGCCGTGCAGCGTAGCGGCTGTTGGCTCCACCTCGGGTGGGGAGCAGGATACGTCGGCTGCCGAGTATCTCAGAGGATGCGTGTATTGCCTCTCGCTCCAGCCGGTTCGCCTCTTCCGGGGGAATCTCCCATCCTCGTAACACCCACCGAAGCAACTGGGGTGCCACCATCGAGGTCGCGATGGCAGCCAGGACGAGCACGGTGTATCCGGTGACGCTCACAACTCCCACGTTGAGGGCAACGATGGCCACGACGATTCCCACCATCCCGAGGGCCGAGAGCCCTGCCCCCAATGCGAGTGCCTCGCGGCGATCGATGCCGGCGACACGTGCACCGAGGAGTGTGCCTGCCATCTTGGCGAGGATCGCCAGCACGATGAGCCCGATCGCCCATGCAACGGCTGAGCCGGATCCGAGCAGGCCGATATCGACCTGGAGACCGCTGAAGGCGAAGAAGATCGGAGCGAAGAAGGCGGCTGTGACCGTTTCGAGGGTGCGGCGGACCTCGGGAAGCTGATGGCGGGTCGTAGCCAGGAGAATGCCTACGATGAAGGCACCGAGTATGGCCTCCAACTGCAGCGCCTGGGTGGCTATCCCGCCTGCGAAGGCCGCGAGAATGCTCACCGTCAGCGCGGCGGTGACACTCGACCCGCGATCGAGGATGTACCGCATCACCCTGTCGAGGAGCCAACGCCCAGCGGTGATCAAGATGGCGAGGAACACCACAAGTCCGCCGAAGGAGCGGACCAACAGCTCCGGTCGAAACCCGTCGAGGGCGATCCCCGTCAGCGCCGCGAGCAGCAGCCACCCGACCGCATCCATCGTCATGCCGGCAGCCAGGGTGATCTGGGCGAAGTTGCGTCGCATCATCCCGAGGTCCTGAAGGATCTTGGCCACTACGGGAAGCGCCGCGACCGATAGCGCCAAAGCAAAGAAACCGGCGAACACCGCCCGACTGGTCCCCTCTCCCACGAGGCTCTCAGGTACGAACCAAGCAGCCCCACCCATGACCGCTAGAGGTACGAGGAATCCGCCGGCCGACACCCATCCTGCTGCCCTCTTGAAGCGCACGATGATCCCCAGGTCGGTCTCATAGCCGACCACCACCAGAAGCAGGATCACCCCGATCCAGGCAAGAGCGAACACGGCAGACCGCACGACGTCATCGCCGAATACCCATTCGTATGCTCCCGGCGCGATCCGCCCGAACAACGTCTGGCCCAGTACCACTCCTGCCAGCAGTTCACCCACGACCGGCGGTTGACCGACGCGCTTCATCAAACCGCCCAGGGTGCGAGCGAACCCCACCAGCACGAACAGCTGGACCAAGAGCACAAGCACCTGATGCTCGTCCAGCGGCGCCGTAGCGGTGCCGCCCTCTGACACTTGCCAGAGTATCCCTGAGATCAGCATCGGCATCTGTTGGAGGTCTCGATATTCAGATGGTACGACGCAACTATCACGATAGAAGCAGCGTACTATGCGAGGCGTTTCAGAGGCGGTCCAGGATTCAATGAAGGTGCGGCCGTTGGCGTTCCAACGAAGTCATTGGAGACCTCCGGCCGGCTACACGGTGTGGAACGGTCCGGCACCTTCGCCATCTCGGAGCGATTCGCCGCAGAACTGACAGGCGGTGAGCCCCGGAGCGATCATCGAGTCACACTTGGCGCAGCGGTTTGCTTGTGCTGTGATCTGTCCGTCGAGGACGTTGTCTGATGCGTCGATCTCCGCGATCCGCGCCTTCAGTTGCTCCTCCGTGGCGCCGGTCCCTTCGAGGATCGACCACATCGCGGCGCACACGAGAACGAGACGGTCGATCCGCTCCGACATGTCTTCCATGTCGTTGACCGAAACACTCGATACCGATGGAATGGACGCCGCACGCTGGACTGCTCGAGCCGCTGCCCTGTCACCCATGGCATACCCGAGAAGGAATGAAACACTCATAGGCAATCTCATCGGCCCGTTCCGATGGTGGCTTGAGCAAGCGACCACTAGCTGCGGGCTGCCCGCTTCAGGGCGAAGACAGCAATGCCGAAGGGGATCCCGGTCAGGATGACCGCACCGCTGAGCACCTCGCCGGCATCTTCAGGATCGAGTGCGATTCCGATGAGGAGCAGCGCCCACAATGCGGCGATCGGCAGGAGAATGGCGATCCCGAGGATCCGCCACGCTCTGCCTCCACCTGATGAACTCTCCGGTGCCTCGGTGCCCCTCTGCTTTGGGGGATAGGTCTTGAACGGCGTGGGCTCGCTGGGAGTCTTCTCGACCCGGTCGCTCTCGGGCTTGTCGTACATCCGATCGGTCACGGTGTGATGCGATGCAGTCCGCTCGACATCCTCGTCCCGGTCGCCCTCGAGTTTCTCGTACATCCGATCGGCTACGGTTTGATGCTCCGCAACCGGGTCACCGTCCTCGACCGGGTGCTCTCCGGGCATCTTGCGAGCGGCGAACGAATCCTTCGCCTGCCTGATCAGATCGTCGCTGCTTGGGTTCTCGGCCATTGTTGGCGTGAGCTTACCAACACGATCCGGTCGTGGATCTGGGAAGCACGGATGGAGGGCTAGCGCCGGGATTCCAGCAAAGGGAGGAAACGTTCACGCGCAACGGCGTAGGAGAAGCGCTCCAGGCCGATCTCGTAGTTCGCTGCGGCAGCATCTTCCCCGAGTCTCCTGTCGGCCAACCACATCTCAACCTCTGCCAGTGTGCGATCCGTGATGGCACCGCCGATCTCGATGAACCTGAAACCGGTGGGCGCAATGTCAGAGACGTACACCGGGTATCGGTTGACAAGCACCGGACGACGGAAGTAGACCGCTTCGAGGAGGGCGTTGCCAAAACCCTCGACCCTCGACGGAAAGGTGACCAAATCGGCTGCCGCGTACGCATCGGCAAGGGTTGGCTCGCCCGGTGCTCCTACCGGCGTCAATCGCAGATCGACTCCCAGATCCTCGGCACGCTTCAAGAGCAGGGCTGCGTACTCATCGCCTTCGTCCCTTTCGGGATGGCTGATGACCACCCTCACGCCCGGTTCATCGAGCCCGGCCGCTAGTTCGAGTGTGAGTTCGATCGCCTTTCGGGGGACGATTCGTGTGGACTGGAGGAGCACCGTGTCCGCGTCCCCGAGCCCCGCGTGTCTGCGGAACACGGAACCGTCGCCGGGAGTGGGCTCGTGCTCGAAGTCCATGACGTTCGGCAGAACCGTTGAATCTGCCCCTGTCCTGTCCATGAGCTCCCGCTGTTGAAGGGAGTTGATGACGACATGGTGCAAGTTCGGCGCCACAGGTGGGAACGCCTCATTCAGTATGTCTGACACGCCGTTGGGCCAGAATCGCTCTCGCTCCCAGGAGAAATCGTGATGATGGGCAACCGCAGGGAATCCGCCGCGGATCAGGTCTGTCAGCGCCAGGCCCAGTGGGAGCTGTACCGGTATCGCCAGGGCGTTCTGTGGAACAAGGACGTCGATGGCGTTGGCCGATACGAACTCATCGAGCGCCTTGCGAAGGAGCGAGGTGCGAACCTGGATCGTCTCCTTCACATCTGTCGATATGTCACTGACCCCGAAGCACCGGCGTTGGAGTTCGACGTTGTCGACGCTGTCAAACCGAGCTGCTGGATCCTCGATCCCGACCTCGAACCCTTCACCGAGCTCCCCGGCGAACCAGACCGCCTCGTGGCCGGCAGCGCGGACGATGTTCGCAAGCTTCGCCGACTCGAGCGACACGCCGTCGAGCCCGGCGAACCGGACGCCCACGAAGCCGATTCTCACTTGTTGCCTTCCGTCAACCAGAGCGTCTGGTAGGGCTCGATCTGTTGTGAGAGCGTCCCGTCCTCGAGAATGAATCGCTCACCACCGATCAGGTCGGTGAGATCAATGGTCTCCCTCAGGGGGAGGTCGGTCAGTTCGAGGCGCACGGCGCACGCGGTGGCGGAGACATTGTGAAGGCACAGCACGAAACCTCCGGTACCCGCGGCAACACGGATCAGTGCGAACACAGGGTCGTCGGATGGAATCACATGCTGATCTGCCTCTGGACTGAACGCGGGGTGGGAGTTCCGTCGCGAGAGCAGATCGTGATAGCCGCGAAAGACACGGCTTCGCAGTGAGCCTTGGTCACCCAGTTCTGTTTCGATGGCGGCTCTCGAGATCTTCTCCCGGTTGA
>CAZWMX010000039.1:16257-17325 GCA_964635205.1 uncultured Acidimicrobiaceae bacterium
GCGAAGTTGTACACCATGTGCGCCTCGTTGGTCCCGTCGCCGAAGTAGGAGACGTTCTCGTTGTGAGGGACGTTGGTCTCCGTGACGATCGCGACATCGGGTGCCAGGGAATCAAGCACAGCTCGGAGAAGCTGAACGATGCGGTGCACCTCGGGGAGGTGGATGCAGGGGGTGCCGAGTTCCTTCCAGATGAACGCAATGGCGTCCAGTCGGATGAGGTTCGCCCCTTGGGCCACGTAGAACAACACGGTGTCGATGACTGCGAGCAGGACGGCGGGGTTCCTGTAGTTGAGGTCGACCTGGTCGGGGCCGAACGTCGTCCACACGAACCGCGGGCCGGCCGAGGTGTGCACTTGTGTGAGCAACGGCAGCGCCCGGGGGCGGAACACGGAGGTTGTGTCGACGTCCGATGGAATGACGGTGAAGTACTCCCGGTAGCGCGGGTCGTCG
Source organism: uncultured Acidimicrobiaceae bacterium (assembly GCA_964635205.1). Classification (GTDB taxonomy): domain Bacteria; phylum Actinomycetota; class Acidimicrobiia; order Spongiisociales; family UBA5794; genus B3-G11. Next base: position 16,708 of record CAZWMX010000039.1, read on the forward strand.
CGAAGGAACGCCTGGAACCAGTCGCTCTCCACCGAGACGTGGTTGATCACGCCGTCGAACATCAGCCGGAACTCCCTGCCGATCCGTCGCACGTCGTCCCAATCTCCCAGCGCGGGATCCACAGCGCGGTAGTCGATGATGGAGAAACCGTCGTCCGACGAGTAGGGGAAGAAGGGGAGGACATGAACCGTATTCACGACGTCTCCAACGTGTTCGGTCAGGAAGTCGGACAGCGTCGCGAGCGGATGTTCCTCCGGTTGCCGAATGCTGTCCCCATAGGTGATGAGAACGATGTCCTTCTCGGTGAACGGATGTGGCAGCCGTGCCACGATGCGTTCGCTCCAACAGCGGATAAGTTCTTCCAACTGAGGGAGGATCGTTTCCGCCGGCTCCTCTCCGTAGAGGAACTCGAGATGCTCGAGAAAGACGGAGTCTTGGTCAGGCATCGTCCATTCCGAGCGATTCCGTGTCTTGAAGGAGCTTGATGGCGTTGCCCGTGCGCGACGATTCGTAGGCAGCGAGGGTCATGGCCAGTGCGGCGCGCCCGTCCTGCCCGGTGATCGGGGGCTCGTGCCCCGCGACGATCGCCTCGACGAATGCGGTCAGCAGCTCGTCCAC
>CAZWMX010000040.1:0-14435 GCA_964635205.1 uncultured Acidimicrobiaceae bacterium
GTCGGCTACATCGTCTCGTTCGTGGTCCACCGACGGAGAGGACCCTAGCGCGTGAGCTGGTACGTCCCACCGTTGGCGATGGGCATCCTCATCGCCTCAGTCTACCTAGCCGCCGCTACCAATCGGAACGACTAGGAGACTAAAGGGTCTGGGGGACCGAAGGGTCCCCCAGTGTTTGCCCACCGACCAAGCTGCTGGAGCACGCGAGGTAAATCGGCGGAAGGCAGTCGTCTCGAAAGCAGTCCATGTCCAAAAGTCAACCCCGAAAACGACCTACAACGGAGCCTGGCCCAATCGGCGCCCTAACGCAAGTCGTTACCGCCGCAGCCCCCGTACCCTTCGAGGCCCCAGCCCGGCCGGCTCGAACCAAAAACGCAACATCCAACCCCTCGGCGCCCTCAAACTCTAGGGCCCGTTCCGACGGGTAGGTTTACATGGCGGTGTCATATGCAATCCAGCCCACCGCTTCGGCACGTTTGCTCGGTGACTCGGCAAGCTCGGCCCCTCTTGAAACAGAAGAAACTTCTGCCGGGAAATCAGCCCTTGCCGGGCGAGGCGGAGCGGCACGCGCAGCCGAGTTCTCCGGGCTGCCGGCGAAAGGCGTCACGCCGAGCGGCCCGGAGGGCAGTGAGGCCCGCCCCGAGGGCCCGAAACCTTCATGTCTATTTTCCTCAACTCGGCCGCTGGGGCCCGCTGTTGGCTCTGAATCGACAGAAGTTTTACCTGGTAAACCGTCCTCTCGGAAACCGTCGAGTGACCAGGCTTTGCCTTCATGGCAGGACCCTTGGACGCGGAATCATTGGTGGAGCAACGACATGGGCTCCCTCCGCGTGGCCTCCGACCTGGGCGTCGACGTCGCTGCTGTGTTGACAGAGACCCGGCCCGCGGACACGTGCGACGACTGCAATCGTCTCGTGGTCGGGCGGAGCACGGTGGTTCGTGCGTTCGGTACCGAGATTCTCACGAGCACCGGGGAACCTCGCAGCGCACGTATAAAGGACTGCGGTCATCTTCGCCCGGCCATCCGCGGGACCGAGTACGGCGTGGCGCATTGGCGTTGCCATGACCGTCTGTGCCCCAGCTGCGCGGAGAGACGCGCCCGTGAGATGGCCAGCGCGCTCTTCTTCTTCGCCCAGCATCGGGCGGAGTCGGGACGGCTCGTGCTCTTCGTGACGCTCACGCAGCTCAAGCGTCCGGTGCATGTCGAGAGTCCCGAGAAGGCCATCACACGATGGCTCGACGCCTGGCGTGAGATGACCGACCGTCGTTTCTACAAGCGCAAGACCACCGTTGGGATGCGCTTCAATATGATGACGGCGGGCGCGATTCGCGGGATTGAGCTCACGTGGTCGCCCAAGGGTAAACGGAACGCCGATGGCAGCGTGGTCAAGTACTCGGGATGGCATGCGCACGGGCACTGTCTCGTTGAAATCATGCCAGGAATCAGCTTTCGCCAGGCCGACCGCGAGCTCATGGGCATGTGGAGAGCAGTCAGCGGTGGTGCCAAGGCGAGCGCCCAGAACGTCCAGCAAGTCGCGCCGGCGCTGCCCGGTACCGAAGAGCGGTGCAAGTCTCGTATCTACGAGGTGTGCAAATATCCTTTGAAGCTCCCGGGTTTCGATAACGAGTCCGTGCTCTGCTTCGCTGCCGAGGCGCTGGCTTCTCGCCGCGTAGTCGATGGAATCGGCGAGTGGCGCGGTGCGTTGGCAATCGGCCGCAAGCTTCGCTCGGCCGAGGAGAAACCGAAGGCCCCCGTGCGCATGGCCGACCAACGCATCTACGCGTTGCACGACCCCGAGAACATGCTCTCGTTCTCAGAGTTCAAAGGCGGGCACGCGACGGCGTTCTATGTCGAGGCGTCGAAGATTCGCCAGGCCGTACTTCGGGACCCTCGTACCTTCGACCAGCGCGACCGCGACCGAGAGGCGGGCCTCGACGTACCAGTTCGGCGAGCCAGACCCCCTCCCCGTGGGCCTCCGGACCAATCGGAACAAGTCGCGCTTCCCGTGGTAAACTAGGGCCCGCTTGTGCTGTCTGGGGTGGACGCCCGAGTCGGTGCGTATCCTCTAACCTGCCCCGGTCAGCGCCGGCTTTTTCCCAAGGGCAAAACATGGCCACCATCATACGATTCGACAACGGCACGACTCCCCGGGTGCAACTTCAGTTTGACGACGGGGCCACCAAAATGGCTTTCGCTACCGAGGACGATACCGGCACGGGAGGGGCAGGAGTAATCTTCACAGACGCGCAGGCGCAGCGGGCAGTCGAACTTGTACGCAACGCCTCGGGGGGGACTCTCGACCTTGACCCCGACAACGGGCTCATCTGGTCCATCGCGCAGGACAACTCCTCCATCGTCACGGTGCAAAAGGACAGCAATACTCCACAGCAGGTTGTGCTCACTGCCGCGCAGACCGAGACCATCACCGGATGGCTCATTACGCTTCCGAACGTGGTCCCGTGAAAGCTGCGCGTGGCCGACTTGCCCCAGGCGACTGAGTAGGATGTGGACCGCACGGGCGCTGTGGGCGTTCGTGCGGTCCACATTTCTCTCGAGGTCCGAACCTTGCTAGGCTTGGGGCATGAACGAAACAAACGATAGTCGAGAAGCTGTCGAGCGCGAGCAGGCCGTCACGGAGCGCGAGGCCGCCAACGAGAGGCGCACCGCCGAGCTAGCCGAGCAGGCCCTCGCGCTGGCCAAGCACGAAGCGCACCTATCCGAAGTGGAGAGGCGCCAGGAGGAGACCGCAAAAGACCTCAAGGATTTAGAGGGCGCCCTCGAGGAGCAAGCCGCCGAGCAAGGCGCGGCCACGAGGGCTGCATCGGGAGCAACGCCCCCGCTGGTACCGGGCACGAACCTTGTCGGCTCGCGCCGAAGTTTCGAGCCTGACGTGGTGATGAAGAGACGAGCGGAGCAAATCAAAGCGCACACCGAAAAGGTGAACGAGGACCGCGGGCGCGGGGCTGAGGCGCAAAAGGCTGCGGTGGACCCGAAGAGGACGGGGCGGCATCTGCCGAACACGTCGCCCTATGCCTGAGAGCAAACTACGCAAAGCATGTCAGACGGTTGCCGTCGCCCTTTTTTGTCGATTGGCGGTTACCTTCTGGCGATATGGTTGGAGGGGGACTAGCCGAGCTTCGGTCGGCGGTTCTTGCTTCCGAGTCGTCGACCGCTGCCCGTCTTCGAGCGTGCTGGGTGCGGCCGCGCCCGATGATGCTCGAAGCCCTCGCCGGTTCGGCAGGGTTCGAGCTTTTGTGCGAGGCATGCCGGACACTCGTGGTCGCGTACGCAGGTCGGAACTTTGAAGTAGCGACCTGGCTCGGAGGGAATCGGGACGAAGAGGAAAACGTCGACGTTCTTGGGGGGGGTCGCTCGGACGATTCGGAACTCGAAGGCTTTAGCCGTCATCCTTCTTGTAGCTTTGCTTTTTCTCGGTTTTCTCGATTTCCTTTGCGACCGCATCTGCGTGCGCCTTGGGGTCTTTGAAAAGTTCGCTGAGTGTGACGATTTGCTCGGCGTTTAGAACCTTCCGAAGCGACTCCGATTGCTCTTCGGAGAGGGACTCGCCCAATCCGGTAAGCATGCGCGACATGATTTCCTCTCGCGCGTTGTTCCCTCCCTGGCCGTCGGTCAACCGGAACGCGACCGCGTCGACGAGAGTCTTCCCTGCGGTCGTCAGCGCGTTGTTTCGTTGCACCCGCTCTTCGTCCTCGAGGCTGTCGATTTTTATCTTGCGCACGAGCTCGATGAGTCCGAGTCGCTCGGACGCGAGCTTCTCGGAGTTCTCGGACAGCTGCTTGTTCTGCTCGCCCAGGTGTCGCATCACCGCGACCTGCATCCCCATCATCGACGCCATCATCACTTCGTTATGTCGCACAGCTTGCCGAACGACCGACGCTGAGAGACCAGCTCCCGTTTCGTCTTCCTCGTCGTCGAGCATAAAGTCCTCGCACGGAAGCACGATTGAAGTGAAGGGGAGGCGCGCGTTTGGGTAGAACGCGGAGACGCGGACGTCTTTGTAGCCTGACCGCTCGGCTTCTTCTTGTACTTGGATGGCGAGCTCGTTGGGCGACTGGGCGCCCATCGGAATCTCGAGGAGCTTCGAGTACTTCTCGTGGCGCGTCTGGCGAACTTCAAGGCGGACCTTGGCCGGCGCCTGCCCATGCCCGTCGTTTAAACCGACGACCCGACGACACCAGCCCTCCGCGGTGTCTTCTGCGGAGGGAAAAAGGTTCGGCTTCGTTTCGACCGATACAAGCTCCGCGGTCGAAATCTCGGGTGTTTCGACATCTTTTTTCTTCTTTTTCTTGCCCACAACATGACCATAGACCTTCCGTCTAGATTCCGGGTGGTTTGCGCGCTTACTCCTGCCGCGGGTACGCTCAGTCTATGCCTGAATCCGCGCTAAAGTCGCTGTCGAAAACAGCTCTGGAAAAGCGCGTCGCGTCTCTCTCAAAACGGCAGACCCGCGAAAAAGCGGCTGCCGAGGAAATCGGCGGCCGGGTCGCCGACGTGGGAGGGACTGGCGTAGCTTTAGCCACGGCCGCATCGATTGGCTTCGTAGAGGGGAAGTTCCGAAACAAGGACAACACCTCGCTTTCACTGGGTCCCGTTCCGTTGACGCTCGCAACCGCTACGGCTGCGACGGGCGCTGCTCTTTTCACCGGCTCACGTTGGTTTTCCTACATGGCTGCTGGTGCTCTTGGGGCATACGGTTACGGCGCCGGCCTGGCCGCGGGTGAGAAATCCCGCGTCACAAAGGGTCGCCGTGTCTCTGGAATCGGTGACGAACTGATGGACGACGACCTCGCCGAGCATCATTTCGGCGATGAGTAAAGACGGCCGTTCGGACTGGCGTTTTACCAACCCCTAGCAACGGAAGGAATCACACCATGGACGAACTCTTAGGATGGCAGCGTCACATCGAGGGGGACGACGACGACGACGACGACGACGAAGACCTCCTCGAACTGCTTGACATCGAAGGAGACGAGGACGAGCTTATCGGCGCCAAAGGGTCGAAGAAACGGGCTCGCCTCAAGCGGAAGCTGGCTCGCAAAGCGCGAGGCGGCGTCAATCAGCGGAGAAGCAGCAACCGGAAAGGTCGGCTCTTACTCTTCGGCGGTCAGAACACCGCAGTGGCCGTTGGCTCGCTGCGAATCGCAACGACCGTTCAGGAAATTTGCCGGGTGGACCGCTTGTTCATCTCCGCCATCAACACTGGCACGCCGCTGTCGAATGCGGCGTTCAACGTGTCGGACATCACCGTGGGAGTAAAGTCGCAGCTGACCGCGCTCTCACCTCTCCCAGGCATCCTGTTCACGCCGGACAACACGGCGATGTTTCAGGGGTTGGGGTTCGACACCATCCAGCCGGGCACTGAGTTTTCGGTGCTCATCCAAACGGTCGCCATCGGCGACATCTTCACGTTTGGTGCCGTCGCCACCGCGTTGCGGTAGCGAAAGCCGGACCGGGTTGGGGCTTTCGGGCCCCGCCCGCTCTATCTCGAAACGGAGATTTGATGCCTCTTTTGGAACTCACACTCGCGGCCGGGACCGATTTCAACGGTACCGCTGGCAAAGGGCTCATCGACTTCTCGACGTTTCTCGCTGAGATTTCAGACGTAGACGACTCCGTCCGTCCTCTCATCATGAACATCGGCGTGTCGGCTGCGGATACCATCCTCGCCGAGACCATCATCCGCATCGCCCCGCCAGGGTCGACCCCGGAGACGGCCATCGGTTACGTCCAGCTCGCACGCAGCACTGACTCCCAAGGCGTGAGCTTGTTTGCGTGCAACATCATCGTGCCACGCACATTCGACTTCTTTGTATTCTCAACCGAGGCCGTCGCTGGTGAGAAGCGCCTGGTCGTCGACTGGCGCGGCGTACGCATCACTCCGAGGACTGCGTAATGGGTTGCTGCGAACCGAGAGGCAACACAGGCGGAGACGACCCCGGCGGCGCTCATGCGAACATCGGCGCCGGCGTCGACATCTACCAAGACGGTAGCACCGACCCCATCAACATCCGCCGCCTCCAAGCCCTCGCCAGGGGTCAAGTAGGCGACGACCTCTCCGGCGGCCTCGAGGTCCTGGTAAAGCCAGGCGACCTCGACACGAACCTCGTGCGGTGGAAAAACTTCTACGTCGAGGACCTCACGACCGACTCGACGACCTCGTCGTCCTTTCAGATTGCGTCGAGCTGGGATGTGAATGGCATCAACGGCCAGGAAGACTTTATTTTCTTCTGGTCGGTCCTCATCTGCGCCGGCGACCCGTTCTTCGATGGGACGGTCGAGGCGCGGTTAGTCGTGGAGGGCTTCGAGCGCGACAAGTGGCAGACGCAGGACAACGTTCTCTCGCTTCCGTCGAGCCCGCAAACTCGTGTGATTCGGGTCAATCTCGATGGTGACGCCGACCCCATGCACATCGAAATACAGTACAGGCGCTCGGACGGCTCAGAGACCGTCTTCATCGAGGACAAGACCATCTGGGGCATCTTGTACGAGGACCCATAGCATGTCCGTTGATTTTCAAGCCGACCGCATCCTGATTTCGTTCGATGAGTTTTCCGGCCTCGTCGCGCCCGGGCTGCTTTTGCATCAGCTGAAAGCACTCAATCCGAACGTGCCGGTGGCAGTCACCGCAAAGGAAGACCGGAAAAACAAAGTCGGGATGTGCCGGGTCGACATATCGCGGCCCATCCCTCTCGCGCAGCAACCGGCCGTGCTGACTGTGATCGCAGACCACGACCCGACGATGCGGGACGAGATGCCTCCCTCAGAGGTCGCCGACGTCACGAGTAAGCGGGTGGGCTGGCCCAGGTACTTGGCGCGCGCTCCAAAGCAAGGCGAGACCGTGGCGAACGCCACCGGCACGATGATTTACCGGGACCATCTCGGCAACTGGCGACGCGTCTCCGACGACGCCGTCCTAAAGGCTGCACCATGAGAGAACCCGACCACCAAGACCTGGACTACATCCCCTTCTCGCCGGTGCGACCGCCCGAGGGCAGCGAGGACGAGGTCGTTGAGACCGCTGTCCACAGTGCTTTGCGCGAGGCAAAAAAAGACGGTCGGTCGGGTTCGCAGGCGGGCCACAAGGCACAAGCCTCGGGGCTCCCGGCCGCCAACTTCGAACAGGGTCCGGCCGTTGGCTTCTTCTACCTCAAAGATCTCATCCCAGACATGGGAAGCCTCCCGCGGATGATAAATCTGCACACGACGGACGAGAACTCGAGCGGCATGTCCGTCACGATGGCCTATCCCGAGCTCGGTCCAGGCGAGATTTTTCCCGAGGCCATTCCCTCGGAGCCTCCGTTCCCGGGCAACGTCGCGCCCGCTCGAGACCACGCGGCCTGGCTACGCTTCGGTGCCGGCGGAGCCCAGCATCATGTCGAGTTCGATTGCGGGGAAGGGAACATCATCAACGTCCCGGGCGCGACCGTCGAAGTGACGCTCGTCGACTGGACCTTCTACCGCAACACGACAACGTTCTACGGCGTGCCCCCGAAGCTGACGAGCTACGCCCATTGCAGCTCGTCTCCGGTGCCGGGTCACGCAATCTTTACGACGCGCGTAATGAGCTACTACCAAGTCGACCTCGACCTCCTCGTGCCGCCCACCGTCGAAGGCTTTTTGGCCCAGCTCCTCGACGCCCTCACTACGCGCACCCTCATCGACTAGGAGACCGACCGATGCCAACGATGCAAAAGAGAGTCCAGGCAATCGGCCGCGAGCCCATCCCGAAGTTCGCTCGCTTTGCGACTCTGTGCTGGGGATACCCGATTGGCACGAATCAAGCAGAGTTTCCCGAGGCCGAGTCCATCTACAACATCGCCGCGCTCGCGTTCTACCGCCACCCGGCCGCCGGCGGCGGCATCACGCCGATGGTCGCTGAACCGGAGAGCGTGAGCTACTGGTCGACGCACACCGCGGGCGGTGTCTCCCATCTCTTCGGTCGTTACAAGACGACGATTCCGCATCATTGCGAGTGGTACTCGGTCGCGTGGCTTCGTCTTCCCGCTGCCAATCTCGTGGGCCTGGGCCCGTACTACGAGGATGTCTTTCGCGTCGCTTGGGAGCTAGCGTTATGATGAAAATCATCCAATATTTCGATTTTGAGGCTTACGACCTGGAAACAAAGCGGGCGACGCTGATTTTTCAGAAGCGAGTACTCGAGACGCTCTTTGAAGCGCAGACCCTCATCGGCGCTGCGTGGCTCAAGCGCAACCCCGAGGCTCCATTGCTCTATGCCTCGGGCGTCTACTACGAGCGCGAGGGTGCGCCGGAGCGTTGGTACGACATCCCCTCCATCATAAGGCGAGGCAGAGATGACTGCGAGGGCCTTGCCGTCTACCTCGCGGCCGAGCTCCGAACGCGCAGCCCCAATAGCGTCGGCAAGAAGCGCAGGCCGTGCGCGTGCGTCGTGCTCAAGCACACCCGCAAAGGTATCTGGCACGCCGTCGTGGAAGACAAGACCACCGGTGAATTCTTCGACCCTTCTCGGAAACTGGGCATGTAATGGCCGAACAGCAAAAAACCTCCCTCGTTCTTCCTCTTGGACTTGCGGCCGCCGGGACTGCCGCCTACTTCGCCTATCAGAAAATGAAGGAGGACGAGAAGGAAGAGGATGTCACCCCTCCGAAGAAGAAAAAGAAGAAGAAGAAAAAAAAGAAGAAGGACGAGGACAAGAAGAAAGACGACAAGAAGAAAGACGACAAGAAGAAAGAGGGAGAAGAGGAGGACGAAGAAGAGGAGGACGAGAAGCCGACCAAAAAGGCGCTCATCGGCAAGCCCTACAAGGCGGGCATGAAGTACGCCGGGCGTAACGCGAAAATCGCCAGCAAAGACGACCGCAGGACTCACCCGAACGGCTACAAGCGCGGCTCGAAGCAAAAGCTGTACGACTGGCTGACAAATATCGCGTATTGGGAAACGACCGGCGACGAAGACGACGCCCCGCTACGCATTCTCAAAGGCAAGAAGCACGAGCGCTGGGCCAAGTTGTGGCTCCGCTTGCGTACGATGATTCGGGAATACCTCACGACGCCGCCCAAGGGCGAGAAGGACCCCAACGCCGACATCCCCGACCCCGCGAAGACGTTTCCCGACCGTGCGGCGGAGATTCGCAACTCCGCATTGGCGGTGAAACAGAACCCCCAAACGTACCCGAGGCACTCGCCGCCCTACGACAAGCGCCGCGCCAATCAGGACAATCACGCGTGGCTGAGCAACGTAAGTTTCTGGGAAACTTACAGAGACGCGCCCGTAAAACTAACGACGAAGAAGAAGGATGCGAAGTGGGTTGAAGCTTGGAAACGCATCTACGGCCTGGTCGGTGTCAACCTCGCCAAGAAGAAGAAGAAGAAACAGGACATCCCCGAGCAAGACATCCCCGGTCCCGGAGCCGACAAAGATAAGGACCAGACCGATACCAATCCCTCACACGAAGACCCGCCGCCGGCGAAGCTGAAGACCGACAAGAAGAGCATCTCCGGCGCGGCTGAAGTGCGCAACGCGTCCATCGTCGCGGTCGACCAGCCCACGACCTACGCAAGGAAGCCGGCCCCATTCAACGTGTGGAAGGGTTCCAACCCCAAGCAAAAGCTCGTCGATTGGCTCAGCAATGTCAGTTTCTGGGAAACTTACCCCCAAGCTCCCACAAAACTCGGCAAGGGGGACGCCGAGTACATCGCGGCCTGGAAGCGCGTTCGCTCCCACGTGGCGCGGGCCATGGCCACCGAGAAAGCTCTACCCGACGACGCCCCCGGCGGTGGTGTCCGCGGCCGAGACTTCAAGGTCTGGGGCGCGACGATGGCGAACACCAGCGCGCTTCGTTCGGCATCCAGCATCCTTCGCGGGTGGAAGGACGCGCGGCGCTTCTTCGCCACGTCGAAGGGGAAGGCAATTGTCAAACGCGACCGTGGGCTCAAGGCCGGACCTCTCACGGTGACCCTGTCCGGACTACTCTCGGAGGCCGCGCGTCGCTCTGAGGGCGGGCAACTTGACACCATGCCGGACTGGCGCGGCAACCCGGGCCGCGCTTTCTGGGCGACCACAACGCTGTTCTAGGAGAAGACCATGAATCCAAAGAAACTACTCGCACGCGGATTCGTCCGCTTCAGCTCTGGTTGGTACGTCAAGCTGTACAAGAAGGGCGACACGCAGCACGGCGTCGCGGTCCTGATGACCGAGCACGGCCCGTCGATTCTCCAGGCCGCGGAGTCCATCTCGCAACAAGAGCCCATCGTCATCGCCGGGGCCCTCGAGGAGCTCGCAGAGGTCGGCGCCTCCCTCGAGGACGAGTACGAGGAGGTCGAAGACATCGAGCTCGAGGCCGACGACCTCTTCGACGAGTCGATGCGCGAGTTAGAGGAGGAGGACGAGGACGACTGGGAGGACGACTGGGAGGACCTCGAGGAGGATGAGGAGGAGGCCGAGGACGACTGGGAGCTCCTCGACGACCCACTCGAGTACTCGGCTGGCGTCGGAGCTCGAGGCCGTGGTCGAAAGCGTCGCAAGGCTCGGAGGACCAAGCGTAAAGGTCGCAGGACCAAGCGCCGCGCGAAAGTGCAGAAGCGACGCGACACATCCGGCTTCCGCAAGAAAGTCCAGAAGGCCGCTGGTCGGCTTGCTCGTGGGAAGGTGATGAAGAAGCTCCGGGCCGCGAAGGTGAAAATCCTCCAATCGCCGCTAGCCGATGCGGCGACAACGATGGCCGCCAAGGCGCTCCAAGCCTACGGCGTCCCTCCGCAGGTGACGAAGATGGCCCTCAACACCGCCCGCGAAGCTGGCATCGACCGCGCGAAGGCTGGCGGCTACGCGGGCATGATACAGCGGGCGACAAAGCAAGGCGCCAAGCGGGGCACGCTGGCCAGGGAGGCGCTCCGTCGCCAGCTCGAGTCCACCGCCAAAGGTGTCGCCAAGACATTCGGCGGCGGTGGTATGAGCGACGCCGTCCAGTCGTTCATCGATTCGTCAGGCGGCCGCAAGCGTTTGCGTGCTCTCAAGTCCGCCAATCGGGAACGCGCGGTCTTAAGGGCCGCATTGAGGACGTAGGCCCATGCCGGTGCCGAAAATCAACGTGGCCCCGCCGTTGGCGGGGAAGAAGAAACTGCCGCGAAAAAAGCGGCCCAAGAAGAAGACACGCGAGAAGCCTGAGCTCGTGCCGTTCCCGCTTGGGAACTACGCCCTGCGCATCCAAAAGATGCTCAAAAACCCGAAGCATCGAACGCAGGGAGTCCTAAACGTGTTGTGGCGGGAAACGTGGGACTACTTCCAGACCGCGTATCGGAGGTACAAGGCAATCCGTGACTTTTTGCCCGATGCGCAGCGCGAGCGACTGGACAAAGAGGCGGCCGAGTTTTACGTCCGCTTTCGTAACTATCGTCTCGTCCTGGACGAAACGAACAAGCTCGACGCCCTGGCTGTCGCCGTCGTGCGGGGCTTCCTCGTCAACTACAAAGGCAGCGGTCATACCGTCGCGGACTATCTGTTTCCGATGACTTTCGTCAATCAGACCGAGGCGGTCCTCGAGACGATGGTTCAAGCCAGCAAGGAGTTTTTCATAGAGACGCCCATGAAAGTTCTCCGCGCCATCCAAGCTGGCGTCGAGGACGTGACCGACGTACTGACCGACGAGCGCACGTCGATGTTTCTCAAATGGGGGGTGGCCTTGACCGCCACTGTCGTCGGTGGACTCATCGTCAACAACCTTACGAAGAAGAGGGGGTGAGCGATGTGGGTCTATCTACTCCTGGTGGTGCTTTTTTTCAGCGGGCTATACTGGTGGAACCGTGACACACGAAGTACTCATCGAAGCTCTCAGCAATCCGTGCTTCTTTCTTGGGATGGTGACCGGTTGCGCGGTGACGCCGTGGGCGATGATTCTCCTCGCCCGGTCGATTAGGAGACTGGGGAATGCTGACCGTAGTTCTCCAGGCAAACATCGACGCGATTAGGCCGTACATTGACGAGCATCTTCCCGGTGCTCGCATGCGCTACAACAAGAAAAAGGCGATGACCGCCGTCCAGCATCCCCAGCTCGCGGAGATGGGGGAGGACGGCGTGAAGAGGATTGTTCGCGCTTATCAGCTGCCCTACATTTGCTGCGTCAATATCAAGCCCTTCAGGAAAGAACCCGATGGCGAATAGAGAAACGAAGGCCGCCAACCTGCGCGCCATCAAAGAGACCATCAACTGGTGGTCTCCGGGTGGAGATTGGCGGGGGTTGTACTCCATCGCCAAGCGCGAAAGCGGGATGAATCACTACATCGCCGCTCGCTCGCAGGCCGACCGCCAGGGAGCTCGTAACGCATGGGACAATCGCATGCGCGCCAAACTTGAGGACCACGGCAACCCGTACACCGGGCCCGAGTATCAACACGAAGAGCGCGGGGGTTGGTTCAACTCTCACGGGCTGTTCCAGATGATGGCGCCGTACCACGTCCCGAAGTGGTCGTGGACCTCCCCGCCCAGCATCCTCAATCATCCCATCATCGCCACCGTCGCTGCTGCCCGCTTGTGGAACCGTGGCGCGCGTGCGGGCGCCAAAAACCTCTGCGAGCTCCGTGGCTACTGGAAGTACGGGCGCATGGGTGCCGACCCCACGCCGACGCAGCGCTGCCAGGACACGAAGAGGCGCCTCGAGGCGATGGGCTACCCGCGCAGCATGGCGGACCGCCCGCTCTCCTCGTTCAAGCTGTCCGGATTCGGGACGGCTCCGCAGTCCAACGACGAGGAAAACTTCGCTGACGTGGCCGACCTCCTGGGTCTCCCAGCGGACGCCACGCTCATCGGGCCGGAGTGGATCCCCGGGGACCCCGGGGATCCTGAGGACCCGGACGACCCCTGGGAGGACGAGGAGGAGGGTGACGAGGTCGAAGACGACGATCGTCAACTAGCTCCCGCTGGCCCCATTCTGGCCGTGCTTTTCGCCTTGTTCGGTTTCGAGCTCTACCGGAGTCGGCGCCGCTAGTTGGCGAGACGGGTCTCGGCGTGGCAAGCTCGAGGATACCCAAAGAAAAAGGCCGCGGAGTACGCGGCCTTTGTCCGGGTAAAACGAGGTATGTGGAGTCCTCGTCACCCCTAAGCCTCCACAGTCAGTGAGGAAACCGTGGAAGACCATGCAAAGAGAATACCCGTACCAGCCGACCTGGTCAATCCGTGGCGTGGAGCGCAGCTGGCCCTTCGAGGCAAGCGAAAAACTGCATCCTGGCGAGAGCTCTCCAGGCTCATCGCCGAAGAGCCCGGCCTGACCGACGGCCAACGCGAGCGTCTCGGCACCGCTTGTCTGCGTTGCCTCGATGAGTATCTCCGAATCTCGCACGACCAGGTGGTGCGAGAGCAAACGCATGCGCGTGTCGGCGAGGATGACGCTGTCCGCATTGCGGTAGCGGGTCGCTGTGCGAGGGGAGGACCTCGTGATGGGTGACTATCGAGTCAAGGTCCACACGAAGGACGTACGCGGCTGCGTGTTCCCGATGACGGTCGTCGTCGATGCCGACGACAAGGAAGACGTCCACACCTGGCTTCGCCGAGCCGTACGGAGTCGGCTTATACTGATCTGGACTCCGATTGCCGACCAGCCTCGGCTGCGCCAGGAGCTCGAACTGTGCTGCGAGTGTCAGGCCGATGACCTCGAGCAATGGACCGAGGACAACATGATTCATGTGCTGTGTCGCAGCTGCGATGCGAAGTGGACGAACCCTGTGGTCGAGGAGGTCCCCGATGGCAAAGACTAAGAACGCTCTCGAGGGCTACGTAAACGTCAAAGTCGAAGACGGCAAAATCAAGATGACGGCCCGGTGGGCCGACAAAGAGGGCGAGACACACGACTGCGGCTTCGTCCTCGCCCCGAGCTGGAATGCAGCCAGGCGCCACGCCGCCATCCTGGGTGAGGCCATCATCGACGCTGCGCAGCGCAAATCGAAGGGGGGCACCGATGGCTGAAACGCAGTTCGATTTCCAGTGTCCCTATTGCCAGGCTCTCACTACGGTCATCTTCGTCCGCCGTGACAATCTCGTCGAGGAGGGACGGGAAGTTCGAGCGATTTACCGAACTCTCCCGCCCGGAGGTTCTTGCGCTTCATGCCAGTATCTGCTCGTGGCTGTCGCGGACGAAGAAGTGATGGATATCAGACAGCCTATGCTTGTGCTCACACGGAAGATGGCGCGTCGACTGGCTCGAGATATCCTCGAGGTCCTGGGTGATTTCGACGGAAAGGAGGTCGACGATGTTTTGGTTTAGGTTCTTTGCGGTTTTCTTTCTTCTGTTCGCTTGCCAGGTCTACAGCCCCGAAGTCCTCGAGGAATCGGGCACGGCGACATGTGGCGACGGCGATGGTGATGGCGATGGCGATGGGGATGGGGATGGCGATGAGACTGACACCAGTGATGGCGACGACGGCGGCGATGGTGACGGCGATGGTGA
>CAZWMX010000040.1:14535-16994 GCA_964635205.1 uncultured Acidimicrobiaceae bacterium
GATGGTGATGGCGATGGTGATGGCGATGACACAGGCTCAACCTCGAGCAGCGACGTCGCCTTGTACGATTCGTGCGTCGACGACGATGACTGCGGGGCGCAGATGTGGTGCGTCCGTCCCGACGACATCCGTTACGATGGGTTTTGCAGTTACCCTTGCATGCCAGAGGGCGGCCCCGCGAACTGTGGAACCGAATGGGAAAGCGACGGCCTGTTTTGTCTCAAGTGGAACTTCGAGGCATGGTGCGCGATGGATTGTCGCCCGATGCACACGTGCCCCGACCACATGGCGTGCCGCTGGCCCGATGCTGAAAATCCCGTGATTCAGGTCTGCACAAGTCAGGAGTGTAGCGACTTCGTGCAGGACGGCGACGCCTGCGACGTCTCGGGCGATTGCTGCTCGGCCTTCTGTGAGGGAGGGATGTGCGTATGAAGGTTGTCGAAGGTGCGAAGATGTTGGAAGTCTTTCATGTGGAGGATGAGTATCACGTGGTCTCGTACGGTGAGATGGAGGGCGAGGGCCCAAAAGGTCTGAGTATCCTGCTCGCGGATATCATCCGACATAGCTCTTTAGGTTTCGGGTGGGACCAGGAGGCCATCATGGACGGCCTCGAGTCGGAGCTCGATGTCCCGGACGCTGAGATGCTGTGGGTAAATCGGGGGGGAGGACTCGACATGAGCGACTCCGAAGCGCAAAGGATGTTGATGGCGGAGCTCGAGTTCATACGCGGGTACTTCCGAACAGTCATCGGTGCGGACCTCGACGACGCGAGCGATGTCGAAATCGGTACCGCCATGACGCGCTGGTACATGAACGCAATGGAGCAAACCATAAGCGACGAGACGAGACTGGCGACGTTTGGTGCCAGCTTGCGCAAGAACGTCCTTCATAACCCGGCCTACGTGCGTGCCTTCATGGAGGCCGCCGACCTTGTTTTACCCGACGATGATGAGCTGCACTGATGAGGCTTCGAGAACTGATTCGTCTACTACGGATGCGCGTCAACTGGTGCGAGCTGATTCGATGGATTGCTTTGCGTGTCGCAACCCGCCAATCTCTCCGCGCCGCGAACGAGCGCGACCGTGACCGGTGGCTCGATATTGCCACCCTGCTCAGAGCCGAGCAGGCGCGGTGGATTCTCGACGGCCGCCCTCACGACTGCCCGTGCGGGCACGCCCTCGAGGACTTCCGCGAGGCGGTCAGAGAGCGGAGGTTCAAGTGGGAATGACACTCCAAGATGGATGGACGCTGCTTCGCATGCGCACTCCCTGGACTGCGCTTCTCCGCTGGCTTTGCTGGCGCCTGGCCAAACGAGAGCACGGCACACTCATCTGTCACGGTGAGCGGTTTGCTCGCGGTGCGTGGCTGAGGGTCCAAGGGGAGCTCGATGGCGGAGGTTGCGAAGTCGCCCTCCAGCACGTCGTCGACGAGCTGGAGACGGCTATCCGCGACGGGACTTTGCCGGACAAATGTGAGGAGCTCCGATGACCGCCGCGCTCAGCCGTCCCCGCCAGCCGGGCCTCATCATCGCCAAGGGGTTAGACAACCTGGACGAAGACGAGATGGTGCGCGTGGCTCTCTACCTCACGCGCCAGTTGACCGCGAGGCTCCGAATCACGGGCTTCAACTATCGGGGCGGCGGAACGCTTCCCATCCAGCGGGCGCTTAGCGACGAGCGTGCGGAAGCCTCCGCGCGTGCAATGATTCGCCGCATCCGGGAGCGAGGCGGAACCCTGTGACCGACACCCTCGTTTCCATCCCTCGCCGCGTCCAGCGGGTGTTCCCTTTTGCGCTACCAGACCCGCTCAAGTGCATCTCGCAGTCGGTGTTTCGTCGGATGATTCTGCTCTCGCACATGGTCTGGCATGTACACGACGACCTGGCGTGGCGCCTATCTCTCCTCAGGCCCCCCCACCAAATCGTTCGCTTCTTCGCGCAAGCCTCGAGGGAGACCATGCGCGAAGTCGGGGGATTCTCGGTCAGCGGCCGCGTTGCCCGTCTTGGCCCCGACACCATCACCCACATCATCAGCGTTCTAAACCAGCTCGGCCTGCAAGAGGAAACGTCCTCGGACGAGCTCTTCCACTGGCAACGCGAGGGCGGTGCCGCAAACGATACAAAGCACAGCGTCTAATGTTCCCACCACCCCAACAACCCCAACAACCTCAGCAGCCCCAACTCCCTCCCCAAGCCGCGACTCAAATCATCGACATGGGCGAGCTCTCTCGCGCGTTCGTTACGGTGTGCGTTCGCGTTTACAACTCCGAGCTCAGCCCAGCGCACCGCGTGACCGACCTCGACGTGCAGCTACTCAACTCACTGAGCTCAGCGATACAGGCCGTGCATGCCCTCCAAAAGGCCAACGTCCTCGCCCAGCACCAGGAGGAGAAGGGCCGCTCGGTCATCGCCCCATGACTCCGTTCAACGCCTTCGCCTTCCTCGCTGTCGGCTACATCGTC
>CAZWMX010000041.1:0-16912 GCA_964635205.1 uncultured Acidimicrobiaceae bacterium
TGGTCCATACTCGGTCTGATGCTGCTGACCGTGGCGGCCTTCTACGTGTTGGTCGAGGGAAGGGTGGTTCTCGCGCCGCTCCTGCTCGCCATCGTGATCATTTACCTTCTCAACCCGCTGGTGAGCTGGCTCGCGGACCGCGGAGTTCCGCGTGTGTTCGGAGCGATCATCGGTTTCCTGGTCGTTTTCTCTGCGATCTCGCTGCTGGCCGTAGTGATCTTCCCCGATATCAGCTCTCAGGCTCAGGGACTCATCGACACATTCCCTTCGTTGTACGACCAGACCACAGGGGACCTCGAGCGAATCCTCGCGTCGGCGGGCTTCGAGAACATCGCCATCATCAACTACAGCGAACTCCTCGACTACCTCAATGACCCCACAAACCGAAACACCCTCATGTCGATTCTGTTCGACCAGCTCGGTACGGTGACCTCGAGCATCTTCGAATTCATCCTGATCTTCCTCGTCGGACCCGTCCTTGCGTTCTACTTCCTCATCGACCTGCCCTCCGTTCAACGGCGGCTCGTAGAGGTGTTTCCGAGTGAACACCGGAACGAGGCGGCGCATGTCGGTGATCAGCTGAACACGGCCATCGGTGGATTCCTCAGGGGACAGCTCGTCGTTGCACTCATCGTCGGTGTCATGTTGTCGTTCGGTTACTGGACGATCGGGCTCCAGTTCTGGCTGCTCATCGGGCTCGTCGGCGGCATGCTCAACATCGTGCCGTTCCTCGGACCCTGGGTGGGCGGGATCCTCGGAGTCATCGTGGCGATCACGACTGCCGACCTCCCCACAGCCATCTGGGCGGTCGTGGTGGCGGTCATCGTCCAACAGATCGACAACAACTTCATTTCACCATCGGTCCTTCGGGCCACGGTCCGTCTGCATCCAGCGGTCACCTTGCTCTCACTGATACTTGGAGGAGCTCTCGCCGGCATTTGGGGTGTTGTCATCGCTGTGCCGCTCGTGGCTTCGATCAAGATTCTTCTCGGCCACTGGTGGAGGACGCGTGTTCTCCACCAAACCTGGGAGGAGGCGTCTGAGGCGATGTTCGAGGAACCCGAACCGCCGCGCCTGAGAAGAACAGGCGAGATGCCGATCGTCGAGGCGCCGGTGGAAGGTTCGTCCGACGGCGAGATCGACTGACGTGCAGATCTACGACCTGATCGCGGCGGCCATTGTTGTCGCGTTCGTGGTGCGCGGGTGGGTACGCGGTCTGCTCCGCGAGGCGCTCGAGATCGCAGTGTTGCTCGTTGGGATGTTCCTCGTGTTCCGCCTCTCGCCGGTCGTCGGGTCGATCGTCTCCGGCATGGCGAACGTGCCATTCGAGGTCGGCCGTATCGTGGCCGGTGTCGTGTTGTTCTTCGTGCTTGTCATCGGTGGCGCGGTTGTGGCTCGGATACTGTCTGTCGCGTTGAAAGTGGTTCCCGGTGTGACTGTGCTGAACCGGATCGGTGGTGCGTTGGTCGGTGCGGGATATGCGGCACTGGTGATCGTTCTTGCGACGACGTTGGCATCCGTGGCCCCTCTGCCGAGTGGTGTCCATGGGACCGTTGACGAATCGATCGGGGCGTCTCCGGTCGGTCGACGGATTCTCGAGCCGACCGGGAAGATTCAACAGACCGTTTCATCCGTAAGTGGTGAAGAAATGTTTTCCACTGTGATCGCCCTTCAGGAGGCGGTGGGTGCCCGTCTGGCTGCCGGCACGATCCCCGTTCCGCTCCCAGACATCGGTGACTCGCCGCTCCCGCCTTCCCAGCTCGCGGCCCAGCACGTCTTCGACTCACTGAACCGAGCGCGAATCGCTGAGGGCCCGGATCCTCTCGGATGGTCGAGTGACCTGGCGGTTGTTGCAGTTGCCCGGGCCGGTGCCGTCTACCGATCCGGGCTGCTCGCCCTCGACGACGATCTTGCCGAGTCCCTTGCGGTTCAAGGCGTGCCCGGCACGATCAATACGGAGATGGTTGCACTCGCTGCCTCACGCGAAGGTGTGGCGGAGGCCTTCATCGGAGCCTCGAGCTACAAAGACGCGATCAGCGACCGAACGTACCGAAAGGCCGGTATCGGTGTCATCGAGGGACCGTACGGACTGCTCGCCGTTGTGGTTTTGTCTGGCTGATCTGAGATCAGCCAGACGGTTCACGGTTCACGGTTCACAGTTTTCAGTTCTCGGACTCGGGCTCGTCGTCGGTCGTGTCGGGTTCGTCGTCGGTCGCCGGTCGCCGGTCGTCGGTCGTCTCCGGTTCCTCGTCTGGCATCTGGCTTCTGGCTTCTGGAGTCTGATCTGCCTGATGCGCCGCTGCCGCTTCTGCCACAGCTTTCTCGGAGTCTTTCTTGGACATCATCACGGCGGTGATGGCTGCGACGACACCCACGATCAGAATTGCTGCAATGGCGAACCAGATCCAGTTCGCCGCCGATCCACCGAAGCTCGAGGTTGCGAAGATGTCCTTCGTGCCGGTGAGCGGGAGCTTCCACACCAGGGACCCATCCGATCTCACCTCGTCTGCGTTGTGCTCCTTGACGGTCCCAGGCATCGTCACGATCACGTTGGCTGAGAAGATCTCCCCTGTGATCTGGGATGGATCGATCGGTAGGTCGCCACCACCGAGATCGCCGAGGCCGGTGGCGTCAACCTTGGCAGCAAGTGTGGCGGACGAATCATCGAACTCGTATGAGAACTCGGAGAAGGTTTCACCCTGGAGACCGCCGAAGTCGTAGGTCGATAGGTTGTCGACAACGGTCGTCGCGCCGTAGTACGTCATGTCGCCCTCGACTCGCTCGATCGGCTCAAAACCCTCTCCGCCGAGGTCGGGGAGTTCGCTGAGGATGTCGCTTGGGTCACCGCCACCCTGGCTGACGAGGTTGAGCATCTCCTCATCGAACCCGACCTCGGCACCGACAACAGCGGAACCGTCCTCGTTGATGTCGAGCATGATGTTGGACTCGATCCGACATGCCGAAAGTAGCAATGCCAGACCGAAGAAGGCGAGAACGTATCTGCGCATGATGCCCCTTGGGTTCGATGTTTCAGTGATGGTAGGCGCGCGTATGTGCGATATCGTTCGGACGTGCCCGAAGAAACACCGAGCGAGCCGCACTCCACGCAACCGCGAGCAGGTTTGCTGTGCCTCGAATCTGATGCGCCGCTCCTGCTGGAGCAACTGGACGAGCTCGGGTACGAGGTACAGATGCTGCCGACCGCAGATGCGCTCAGCTTCGGTCTGGTGGACATCGGAGGTGACGGTGCAGACCAGGTCATTGCCGACCTATCCGCTTTTGGCACCAGAGTCATCGCCTTCGGAGCTGATCCAGATGACATCGCGCAGATCCGCACGAAGGCTCTGGGAGCAAATGTGATCGTGTCGCGGGATGCGCTGCTGAGCGATCTGGCTGCATACGTGCCGATGGTTGTGTAGGAGTCGTCAGCCGTCAGCGAACGATGACCGCCTCGTTCAGCTCCAACAGGATCGACGTGAACGGCTCGGTTCGTTCCGCTGAAGTCGACCATTGATTATCAGGGGGGTGGGAGCCATGGACGCAACGCTAGCCGTCGTATCTCTCGGCGATCGCTTTCGCCACGTATTCAGCCAAGCCGTCGCCGGCTCTGTCGATGTTCGAACGGAACCGTTCGTCTGCAATGTACATCGAACCGAGGCCGGCGTGGGTCTCAGGCGAGCACTCATAGAACCACCGTGAGATATGACTTCGGTGCGCGTCGACGAGCTCTGTGGCAGCGGAGGAGTCTGCGGGCACGTTGTCTCCCATGAGAACCGCGAATCGCGCATGGATCTGATCCTGCTCGGCGCGCATTGTCCGCCAGTCCTGCTGTGTGTATGACTTGGTTCGTTCCAGGGACTCGGCGAGCTC
The DNA here is from genome assembly GCA_964635205.1 of uncultured Acidimicrobiaceae bacterium. Classification (GTDB taxonomy): domain Bacteria; phylum Actinomycetota; class Acidimicrobiia; order Spongiisociales; family UBA5794; genus B3-G11. The sequence continues at coordinate 3,871 of CAZWMX010000041.1, forward strand.
CGCTGTGTCACCCCACTGCCGGACTGTTTCCTGTGCGTACTCGTCCGGGTCGAAGTCGCCAAAGGCGTTGAGCTTCTCTTCCGGTGTCATGGTTGTTCCTTTCCTTTCGGATCTGATCGCGGAATCGAGGCTGTCCGTGATCCGGTGTAGTTTCTCGATGCGCCGGGTAACACGATGTCTTGCCTCTTGGAGGGCTTCGACGGAGCTTGATGGTTCGTCGAGTATCGACGCGATCTCCCCAAGGCTCAGGTCGAGTTCGCGATATGTGAGGATGCGCTGGAGCTTGTTGATGTCCGCATCCGTATAGGCGCGGTACCCGTTCGGTCTGCGCTCTGTGGGAGTCAGCAGCCCGATCTCGTCGTAGTGGTGCAATGTTCGCACGGTGATTCCCGCGATCGAGGCGAGCTCACCAACGGTGGTTGTCGTCATGCACCCAACATAGACCATCACGTTACGTGAGGGTCAAGGAGTTGTCAGGTATCAGGTGTCAGGTTTCGGGTCTCAGGAAGAGATCGAATCTCGCTGTTCAAGGTGTTCTCGAACCGAAGAGCCTTCGGAGGACGAAGAGGGTCACGGCGGCGGCGGCGCCGAACGCGGCCGCCCTGCGGAGATCAACCTTCACCTCGGGTGTGCCTTCGATGGATCCCGCGAGGAGGACACCGATGACGCTGTCCTCAGCCTTCAGCGTGTCTGCAACCGTTATGCCGATACCCGATTCCCTGAGTTCCACCCTGTCTGCGGCCAGGAATCCTGCACCGCTGTTGCGCAACTTCATGGTTTCGGCTTCGATGATGACGGCCCCGCCATGTGCGAGGGACACGTGGCTTGCCTCGATGTGCTGAACGCCGCCCTGGGTGACGGTCACGGTGTTTGCCTGAACAAGTGCAGCGCCTGCCCGGGTGATCGTGACGGTGTCTGCCTCGACCTCTTCGAGGATCTCGAATTCCGGTAATTCGTCTGTTGTCATGCCTGCTCCGTCTCGTTGACCCGAACGGTAGTCCGAGTCCGGTGCTGGAGAGATCGTGGTCCCGTAGCATGCGATACAAGCACCGACAGGAGTGGCCATGACCTTTCAGAGCATCGAATACGGAGTCGAGGATCGTATCGCAACGATCACCCTCAACCGCCCCGAGCGGTTGAACGCCATCGACGACGCCATGCCTGCAGAGATCAGTGCTGCAGTGCGGCTCGCAGAGGAGGACAAGGCGGTTCATGTGGTAGTTGTCACCGGATCGGGCAGAGCCTTCTGCTCCGGGTACGACCTCGAGCTCTATGCAGAGAACCCGGATGCCCCAACCAACCAGTCGATGCCGTGGGACCCAACGATCGACTACGCAGGTATGTCGGCGAACACCGAGCACTTCATGTCGCTCTGGCGCTGCAACAAGCCGACTGTTGCCAAGGTGAGGGGATACGCCGTTGCCGGTGGGAGTGATATCGCGCTGTCCTGTGATCTCGTGCTGATGGCGGAGGACGCCAATATCGGTTATCCGCCGGCTCGCGTATGGGGATGTCCGACGACTGCGATGTGGGTGTATCGCGTTGGGGCAGAACAGGCGAAACGGATGCTGTTCACCGGTGATCTGATCGATGGTCTCGAAGCGAAACGGATCGGCCTCGTGCTCGACGCCGTTCCTGATTCTGAGCTCGACGAACGAGTCGACGACATCGTTCTGCGTATCGCGGGTGTGCCGCAGAACCAGCTCATGATGCACAAGCTCATGATCAATCAGGCGATCGACAACATGGGTTTGCCGACGAGCCAGATGTTCGCGACGTTGTTCGACGGTATCGCCAGACATTCCCCGGAAGGAGTGCGGTTCAAGCATCGGGCCGAGGAAGTCGGCTTCCGGGCGGCTGTGGCCGAGCGCGACTCGGGTGAACCAATCGGTGGTGGAACCGATGCCGAGGGCACAAGTGCAACGTGACAGCGGTGCGGTAGCATCGTGCGCCAACACCAAAAAGCAGTGATATGGACCTGAACTTTCTCGCTCAAGCTGCGATCTCGATGATCGTGATCACAGCACCAGTAGACCCGGCCAAGATCGTCTTCTTCAACACAACGATCGCTCGCCAGGGCAAGGCGCGGACCGCGTCGGCGATATTCGTAGCTGGAGTTGTCCTGGCGATACTCGTCGGTTCCGCTCTCGTCGGAAAGGAACTGCTCGAGCTCATCGGCATCAATCTCGACGCGTTCAGCGTTGTCGGCGGTCTCGTCATCGCAGGCATGGGTTTCGAGATGCTCTACGGTGGCGCACCTTCGAAGGCTCAGGGCGGCAAGACCCAAGAAGAGGGGCCGGACGACGACAGCGGGTTGATCCTCCCGCTCGCAACACCCCTGATCGCTGGTCCCGGCGCGATCGTCACGATCATCACCATCTCGTCCACACAGAACAACCCGAATGCATTGATCGCCGCATTGATCGGTGCAGTAGCCGTGGCAGTGGTGACGTTCATCGCCTTTGAGTGGTTCGGCGGGATCATCTCCAAGTTGTCTCCGAACGCCACTGCGCTCATGGTGCGCATCGGTGGCCTGTTGCTTGCAACCATCGGAGCCCAGATGCTCCTCGGTGGGCTCAAGAATTTCTTCGCGAGCTGAGACGCCTCGGGACCATGACGATATGACACGACCCGTCGCCATCCAGGACACATACCCCGAGGACGCTTCCCACTGCTACGGCTGTGGGCGCCTCAACGATGTCGGCTACCAGATCAAGACACGCCTCCACGGAGACACAGCGCTCACGATCTTCGAGCCGTGGTCACAGCACATTGCGTATGAGGGAACGGTGTATGGCGGACTGATTGCCTCGGTGATCGATTGCCATTCGGCTGGGACCGCAGCAATTTTCACGATGATCGATGCTGGTGTGGCGGTTGGATCCGAGCCGTCGCCCCGATTCGTGACCGCTCGTCTGGAGGTCGACTTCTTGGCGCCGACACCGCTCGACCGCATGGAGATCGTCGGACGACTCGTCGAGATGACCGATCGTAAGGCGATCGTCGAATCCGAGCTGCTCGTCGACGGCAAGGTGACGGCTCGGGGCTCCGCTGTTCTGGTTCGGATCAACGACGACGTGTAGCGCGACCTGCTCAGGGCAACCAGGCGCCGGCTGGTACTTTGGGCGGCTGACGAGCCTACCGGCCCGGCTCCGTCGGCACGGCGGGGATGAGTCCTGCATCGAGGAGTGTGCGGTCGCCGAGGGGTTGCTCCAGAAGCGCCTCGGCGTCGATCGCCGCGCCAACGCCGGCACATGAGAGCCGGAATCCCTTCTCGCGTGTCCAGGCAACGATCTCGACTGTCTCGTCGGTCTCGGTTACCTCGATCGCAACGACCTCGGTGATGATCTCGGGGTTCTCCTCATCACCTTCGACGCAGGCACCGCCCTCGACCAGGATCGGCAGGACCGATGCCGCCGGATCGATGGGGTCGACGGGACTCCAGCGACTCGCCGTCTCACCTCCCCTGACGAGGACGGGGCGGCAACCTCCCCAGCCGCCGATGTCGTCACCTCGGGTTTCGAAGCGGGCGGTGGGGGTTCCGTTCTGGTAGCCCAGCACCAGTGAGCCGGAAACGATCGAGAAGCCGTCGGCTTCGAGGTACTCCATACCCTCGACCTCGCCCGGTCCACCGTTGAAGAATGAATCGAGGATCTCACCCTCAGGGGTCTTCACGAACTCATCGGGGGTCAGCTCGGGGCCTTCCAGATAGGACAGGGGGAACCGAGCAGAGCCGGCAACCGAGCACGCGGCCTTCAGCGTGGTGTCGAATCTGTCGATCAGTGTGCAGCTGGAGGCAAGGAACGCAATCGCCACCGCACCTGCGGCCAGCGAGCGCACTGCGCCGGCTCGCATCAGTGGTGGTGGTGGGCGAGTTCCGGGTTGTGGTCGAGGGTCCCAGCGAGATACCTCGCAAGTGCGTCGTTGATGGAGGGAGTATCGGTGAGGACAACATCGACGTCGACGGCGTTCGCTCTCTGCACAAGCGGAGCGCCTATACCGCCGGCGATCAGCACATCACAGTCCTTGATGACGTTGACGACGAACGCTGGTCTCTCCTGGTGCCCATCGCCACACTCGGGCATGTCGGACATGTCTCTACGCTCGCGCGATATCTCTTCACCATCTACGACTTCGACAACAATGAGCGCCTTCATATGGCCGAAGTGGCCCGGAATGGTCTGGTCGTCACGGGTGGGGAATGCAATCTTCATACCGGCAATACTAACGACCCAGCTCGGCATCCCGGATTCCTGCGTCGTGGGGTCAACCGCTCTCAGCATTCGTGTCATACGACGTATGGTGAATGTATGACAATGTTCAGTTTCCGAGTTGATGACGATGAAGCAGCTGATGTTCGGCGTTGGACGGATCGACTGGGAGTCGGTCGTTCCGAGTTCCTTCGCGAGGCCCTGCACCGGCAACTCGTTCGCCTCCGCTCTGGATCCGACATAGACGCATGGGCGGAGAACCCTCTCACCGCCGACGAACAGGCACTCTCCGAGATAGCGGACTGGGGCCCGGCCGAGGATTGGTCTGAGTGGGCTGATGCAACGGGGTGAGGTCTGGTTCGCGGCGACTCCCGGCGGTGATCGTCCGGTGCTGGTCCTTACCCGGGATCCCGCGGCGCTCGCATCGGCTCGGTTGTCGTCGCAGCGCTGACACGCACGAAGCGCGGGGTCGTGTCCGAGTTGGATCTGACCCCAGACATCGACGGCGTACCGACGGAGTGTGTCGCCAACTTCGACAACCTCCACGCACTGCCGCGCCATGTGTTCCGACGTCGCGTGGCGAAACTCAGTGAGCAGCGTATGTCACAAGCCTGCCGCGTCCTCCGCGACGCCGCCGGGTGCTGACACCCGACGTGCCGGTGTACTCCGAACACCTCACGGTTCCCTGCGCCTCGATACCGCGACAGTCCGGTCCGCGATTCGCGGTTTTCATCAACAGCGCCAAGTGCTACTATATCTGATGGGAACCGACTCAGGTTTCTTACCCACAGGAGGTGGAGATATGCAGATCCTACGTTGGGATCCCTTCGGGATGATGCGGGATTTCGATCGCCTCTTCGAGGGCGAATTCGCCCTTGGTGAAGGTCGGTCGTGGATGCCACGCATCGACGTGTACCACGAGGACGAGGTGCTGAAGATTCGCGCTGAGGTGCCGGGAGTTCCGACGGACGCGATTGATATCGCCGTCGAAGACGGGGCGCTCACCCTCAGCGGCACCCGGTCCTTCCAGATGGTCGACGAGGACGAGGGCTACTACCGCAAGGAACTGGCCGAGGGATCGTTCAAGAGGACGCTGTTCCTTCCCGACTCGGCGGACATTGACGCAATCGAGGCGAAGTCGACAGATGGCATACTCGAGATCACCGTTCCGACGAAGGCAGAAGCCCTTCCCAAGAAGGTGACCGTCGAGGTCACGTGAGTGACAACATCAGTCGTTGAGGTGTTGGAACAGATACGCGAAAGGCGATTTCGTGTACGGGATCCCTCTCCCGGTCGTGTGGAGAAAGTCGGCCGTGAGGTCTGTGCTCTTCTTCGGCACCAGATACGTATCCAGGTTCGCATCGTCCACGGTATAGCACCCAGAGCGGCATCGAACGACAGCCGCGAGGCGATACCTAGGGTCGATCGACGCCATGGCGACGTCTCCATGACTCGGGTTCACAAGGAGGAAGCCTCCCGGTGCCAAATAGTCGGTGCAGTGCTCAGACACGAATCCCGTGTAGAGCGAAATGAGCAGATCGATCCCGCCCTGCGGTACGTCGAGCGGGGATTCGTAGTCGGCATCGAGAAAGCGCCAAGTCGTGTCGAACACGCTTTCGCGGTTCTCGGCGATGATCTCGTCTACGCCCGCGGTGTCGGCAAAGAACCGCACTGCTCGTTGATCCGTGTCGACATAGGTCACCGAAGGGGAGACAAATGACGGAGCCACGTCGACGAAGGAACCCGGGTACAGAACCTGGGATGCTTGCACCGTCTCGTGGACCGCAGCGAATAGTCGCTGCCGGTCGCCCGGATGGCGATTCTGCTCCATCCACAGGAGGCGCGTCAGACCTCGCATACGCCAAGTATCGCAGGTGGCGCCGGTCGAGTCCATCGACGGCACCCGCGGGAGGATTCGAGCAACGCTTGCAGACGTTGCTCCTGAACGGCCACCTGAGGGATCAGACGTCGGGCATGCCGGAGCGCGGCACAAGGGGCTGTTCGACATCATGACCTGTGACGGGCCGGGCCGTTGGTGGCCGGCCGGTGTCTTGGGCACGTCCGTCCCGTCGAGGAGCACTACTCGATGCGAGAGACCGGGGATGTGTGTGCTGTTGGAATCGGCGTGGGAAGCGATGCATCGAGAAAGTAACGAGGGTGACCAGTTCGAAGCCTTGGTTTCTCTCCTCCATGCGTCCCCATACCTCTCAGAAAGCGCAGGGTATGCTGGCGCTGGAGGTCGACAATGTCGGGTAGAGGTTCGTCGTGAGGGCTGTAGCCGCAGCGTTGACTGGCATCATCGTTCTTCTTCTGCTGTTCCCGTTCCGGGGGAATAGCAACGGTACATGGTCGGTGCTCGGTAACCGTGTGCCGTCAGGCCCATCTCTTTCTGCAGTTGCTCTTGGCGCCGTCGCTCTCGGCGTCATTGCCGCTGGGCTCACCTGGTGGCTCCTTGGTCTCGTTCACAAACAGCGCACCTGAGCGCCGGCAGTGACAGGCGATCTGTTCCATGTAGCCGGTGAAGAGGCTCGGTCGCTTCGCCGGACCGGTCTCGCCCGCGAGATAGGCGTATGGTCGGTCGGGACCGCAGCGAGACGCTAACGTGATTCTGCGCCGCTACACCGCGGAGATGAGGAGCAGACATGGGTGACGTCATAGGTGAAACGATCTCGTTCGCGGTCGGTGTTGCGGTGAGCCCTGTGCCAATCGCAGCGGTGATCGTGATGTTGTTCACGCCCAGAGCACGAACCAATGCGCCGACGTTCATGGCCGGTTGGATCATCGGCCTGCTGTTGGTCGGCTTCGCGGTCTTTTTGATCCCGGGACTGGGGGCGAGCGACAGCGAGCCGTCCACGACCACCGGAGTGATCAAGGGTCTGCTCGGTGTACTGCTGCTGGTCGTCGGTTGGGCGGCGTGGCGAAAGCGTCCCGGACCGCAAGAGCTTGCAGAGGCACCGAAATGGATGGATGCGATCGACGGCTTCGGCATCGGCAAGTCGTTGGGGATGGGGTTTGCCCTGTCCGCGTTGAATCCGAAGAACCTGCTGCTCGTGGTGGCGGCAGCGGCAACGATTTCGGCCGCGGGGCTGTCGGCTGGCCAGGAGGTAGGGGCACTCCTTGTGTTCGTGCTCATCGCAGCAAGCTCGGTCGTGGTGCCTGTCATCGGATATCTCATCGTTGGCGAGCGCGCCGATGCAGCCTTTGCGAACGCCAAGGACTGGCTCATCCAGAACAACTCGGTTGTGATGGCCGTCCTGCTTCTCGTCTTCGGTGTGTCGCTCCTCGGAGATGCCATACAGATCCTGACATAGGCGTTCATCCTCCAGCCCGATCCACGCTTCCCCGTGAATGATCGGCGCTAGAGACCGAGGATCTGTCGTTTCTTCGCTTCGAACTCCTCGTCCGTGAGAATGCCCGCATCGCGAAGTGATGCGAGTTTCTCGAGCTCCGCGATGTAGTCGGAGGAGTCGCCACCAGCGGGAGCCGCCGTGGGCTCGGGAGCTGTGGGGTCGTCGCCCTGTTCGAGGTCCTCGGGAGTCACCGTCTGCTTCTCGATGTTCAACTCGCTCATCGCCTGTTCGAGTTCAGCGTCCTCGAGTTCTTCGGGGTTCACCCCGGTGTGCTCTTCGATGCGCTTCGCATCTTTCTGCGACATCTTGTGTGTGCCGTAGGCAACGAGTCCACCGACAAGCATGACTCTGCGCCTTCTTCTCCGACGCCTCGTCCGTCGTGCTCGTCCTACGGCTCGTCCCGGTCCGGGAGCCATTCCTCGTCGACGTGGCATCAGGTTCCTCCTCATTCGGCTGCGAGATGTAGTGTCTCAGCTGGGGTGCAAGATAGTAGCGTTGCCCTGTCGGTCGGTACGAGGAGCATCGTGAGAGAACCCCGTACTCCCTTGAAGATCCCTGACGCGGTCGCAGCCATTACCGATGTTAGGGACGAAGTTCAACAGTGATCCGGGCACTTGTCGCACTGCTCGGTGTGTCGATCTGGCTGATCGCCTGAGCGCTGATCGCTGCTCCGATGGGGTCATCGCTGCATTCCCCTGTGAGACCAGGCTGTTCTTCGTCCGCGGTAGCATGCCGGCGGAACCGAAACTGGAGCCCTCTTGCAGAAACTTCGCTCGCTTGTAAGGCGCGACACGCTCCGCGACGACGCGATCGCCGGTGTTGTGCTCGGCGTCGAGAGCGTGCCCGACGGGCTGGCAGGTGGCTTGCTCGCCGGGGTGAACCCTGTCTATGGCCTCTATGCGTACATGGTCGGCACGTTCACCGGCGGGCTGTTCACGAGTTCAAGCTTCATGGCGGTCCAGGCGACGGGCGCGATGGCGATCGTCGTTGCAGACATTGGCATCGTGCATGCCGCCGAGGACCCGGGTCGGATGCTGTTCACGCTGTCGATCGTCACAGGCGTGGTCATGCTGCTCGCCGGACTCTTCAAGCTCGGATCGATCCTGCGCTTTGTTTCGAACGCCGTCATGGTGGGATTCATCAACGCTGTTGGAGTCAACATCATCCTCGGCCAACTCGATGACTTCACCGGCTATGAGGGCCAGGGGGACAACAGGGTCCTGCGTGCGTTCGATCTCCTCCGAAACTTCGGTGAAGTACACGGCCCGACGATCATCGTCGGCGTTGCAACCATCGTCCTGATCATCGTGCTCGAGCGGACGAAACTCGGGCCACTCGGCATGGTGGTCGGGATCATCATCGGGTCTGCGCTGGTCCCGATCCTTGGTTGGGAGGTCGCACAGCTCAAAGACATCGCCGACATTCCCGGTTCCCTCCCATTTCCGGTGGTGCCGATCTTTGGTGCGATGCCCTCCCTCATCATCCCGGCGCTCAGTCTCGCGTTCATCGGGTTGGTGCAGGGGGCAGGGATATCGGCCAACTTCCCTGATGAGGACGGCAACTATCCGGATGCCTCTCGTGACTTCATCGGTCAGGGCGCCGCGAACATAGCGGCGGGGATCTTCCAGGGGATGCCCGTCGGTGGCTCAATGTCCGCATCGTCGCTCGTCAAGAGCGCGGGAGCGAGAACGAGGACGGCGCTGCTCATTGCAGGGGTTGTGATGGCGGTAGTCATCGTTGTCTTTGGCAGGGCTGTGGGATATATCGCAATGCCCGCCCTCGCCGGGCTCCTCATGACGGTGGGCTATCGGACGATCAAGCCGGGAGACATCAAATCCGTGTGGAAGACAGGGATGATGCAAGCAACGGTGATGACCGTCACCTTCGTGCTCACGATGATCATTCCGCTCCAGAACGCTGTTCTCGTTGGCGTGGGAATCTCGATGATCCTCTACATCATCAACCAATCGAACCGTGTCACGCTCAAACGGTGGACTCCCGATGGTGCAGGGAACCTGCGCGAGTCAGACCCACCGGAGACCGTGGGCGCCGGCGAGATCGTCATCCTCCAGCCCTACGGAAGCCTCTTCTTTGCTGCGGCTCCGGTGTTCGAGGAGTTGCTCCCCGATGTCGTCGACACAACCGAGAACTCTGTTGTGATTCTTCGTCTTCGCGGCAGAACGGACCTCGGTTCCACGTTCATGGATGTTCTGCGCCGCTATGCGGACGAGCTCACCGAGGCGAACAGCAAGCTTGTCATCATCTCTGCCGACGACCGAATCCACGAGCAACTCGCCGTCACACGGGTAACTGCCGCGGTAGGTACGGAGAACATCTACACGTCAGACGAATGGGTGGGGGCAACCCTGAAGCGAGCTCACACCGATGCGCTCGAGTGGGTCGATTCTCGCGGGACAGGAGAACAGGAGCCGACGTCGTGACCGGCAGGTACGTGTCAACGAATCACATCTACCCAGAGTCCGTCGAGCCGCGGACGCAACGCCGATCGACAGGACATCTCGGACCGTCGCTCCCGTTACGCCGTTCGTGAATCGATGAACCGCAGCCAGTTCCGAAGTTCGACTTCTCGGATCTGTGGGTCGATGAGGTCGTCGCCGACGCCGAGCTCCTCCCGCAGATCCGTCGAATCCGGGTCGGCGCAGAGCTCCATCATTCTGGCTGCGTAGGTGGCAACGGCTGCTTCGTCGGGGAACAGGCCTTCTCTCACCAGGGCTTCGGCCCTCGCCGCGATCAGGCGACCCATCTCGTACAGGTTGTACTCGGGGTGATACTGGGTGCTCCAGAACGAGGCGGCGCCGTCTTCGATGACAGCGGCCTGAACAGGTGTGTGGGCGTTGGTGGCAAGCAACGGTGTGCCTTCGGGCAGGCGCGTGACCTCATCGAGATGCATGATGAGCCCGTCGAATACCGCTGGCTTCCCCGCCAGCATCGGCGATGTGCGCCCGGCTTCGGTCGGCTCGATGCTGCGAGCGACACCCCACTCGCGCCCGTGTGGGTTCACCGCCACATCGCCTCCGCCCACCAGCGACGCCAACTGGATGCCCCAGCAGCTCCCCCAACTGGCCGCCCCTTCCTGGATCAGCTCACGCGCGAAGCTGATCTGTGAGGCGACACGCGGGTCATCCGTGTGATAGACCGTGAGATCTGATCCCGTCCAGATGAACCCATCGAAGTCGTCGATCGAAGTGCCGGGTGGCAGGGAGAAGTCCGGGTCGGCCACGTAGACGATCTCGGTGGTTGCGTTTGGCGCCTCTCGTCCCAGGAAGTCCTTGAACATGTCATGGGGGTGACCGACGTCGGATCGATCGAAATTCTCTCGGCTGGCAGCCGGGTAGCAGTTGACGATGCAGAATCGGTGCCGTGCCGTGGTTGTGGGTGAAGACGTCATCGTGCTCCTCGCTGCGGGAAGTCGGTGATGAGACCCGTGATGCCGATGCCGACAAGCCGAGGAAAGGTCTCCGGATCGTTGACAGTGTAGGGGTTGAGCTTGATCCCCAGGGCGAGGGTGGCCTCGATCTGGTCGATCGTCACGCGCGAGTATCGGGGGTTGTAGGTGTCGAAGAATGGGTCGCTGAAGTCGATGGGATCCTCAGGGAACAGTCCCAGAACGGCTTGAACCTCGAAGTCGGGCCTGCGCTGCTTCACGGTTTTGAGCCACGCGTGCTGTGCCGACGAGAACAGGAGATGATCGGGTCCGATCCCGACCTCTTCCACCAGATCCAGGACAGCGCTCACCAACTCGAAGGAGTCCTTGGGCGCGGGTTGGGCCTTGAGTTCGACGTTGACGTACCAGTTCAACCCGAGCGTCAGCTCGAAGGCCTCCCGAAGTGTGGGGACCTTCGTCCCCGCGTAGGTTGCCAGGTCTGCGGGCTCGACGGCGCACTTGGCGATCTGACCGAACGGGTCGTCACGCTCGAACCAGGAGCCGGCATCGAGCGATCGGATCTCGGCCAAGGTGTACGTGGAGAAAGGTGCGGGGATGCGGTCGGGGAATCTGTCGGCGACGTCTGTTGTCCGCATCATTGAATCGTCGTGCATCAGCACGAGTTGATCGTCGGCGGTGACCGCGACATCGGTCTCCCACAGATCGGCGCCGACCGCATGTGCTCTGCGGGCGGCGACGAGCGTGTTTTCCGGTGCGAGGCTTCGTGCGCCCCTGTGGGCGATGATGGCCACCATGCGGCAGTATCGGCGTCCCCGGCCTGCTATGGAGTCGTGTGCGGGGAATCCGGCGCGGAAGAAGATGAGCAACTCCAGTGTTCCTGCAACTCCCGCTCATGGCCGTGTCAGCCGTGCCGTGCGGTGGATGGCTGTTGTCGTGCCGAACTGGGCTTTCGGTGCTTGTGCTGCTGCTGTTGTGTTCTTTGTGCCGTGGCGTCATGTGGCTGGGGTATGCTCGACAGGGAGGGCCTCGAAGGAGACAACCCGATGCGGGTTTTGATTACCGGCGGAACTGGTTTTGTCGGGTCGCACACGGTTGCGGCTTTGGTCAGACAGGGCCACTGGGTGAGGCTTCTCGCCCGATCTCATGATCGGGTCGAGCCGGCACTGGCCCCACATCATGTGGAAGCATCGGATGTGGTCATCGGAGATGTGACCGACCAGAGTGCTGTGGAACGTGCAGTGGCCGGATGTGAGGCGTTGATCCACGCTGCGAACGTCTTCACTTTCGACCCTCGACAAGTCGAAATGATGAGCACTGTGAACGAGCAAGGCACTGAACTCGTTCTGGCGGAGGCTTCGAGGGTTGGGCTGGATCCCATTGTTCACGTCTCGAGCCTCGTGGCGTTACTTCCGAGCGACAGACCGCTGACGCCGGATTCCGAGGTCGGCACCCCGGTACCTGCCTACAGCAAGTCCAAGGCGGTGGCCGAACGTATCGCCCGGGGTTTCCAGGCCGACGGTGTCCCGGTTGTCATCATCTACCCGGGATCGGTTTGGGGGCCCCACGATCCGTATCTGGGGGAGAGCAACCGCCTTGCTCGGAACATATTGAGAGGGAAGTTTCGGCTGGTCAACGAGGGACCGTTGCCCATCGGTGACGTACGGGACGTCGCGGCGGTTCATGCCGCCGTTCTACAACCCGGCCGCGGACCTCGTCGGTACGTCGTCGCGGGACACAGCCCGGGCTTCCGTGCCTTGATGACCCGACTGGGAGGACTGACCGGGCGGAACCTTTGGTCGATTCCGGTGCCGGCACCCTTGGCGCTCGCGAGCGGTGGCGCCGCCGACTGGGCACGATTGAGACTGGGAGCTGATCCGGCTCTGTCCTACGAAGCTCCCTGGATACTGGCCCACTCGAACACGGCTGATTCCACAGCCACGATGGACGAATTGGGCCTTGACTTCACACCGTTCGACACCACTCTGACCGACACCGTGAGGTGGCTCCACGAGACAGGTCACATCACCAGCAGACAAGCCGGGATCCTCGCTACCTAGAGCCGGCAGCGCCCTCGG
>CAZWMX010000042.1:0-16852 GCA_964635205.1 uncultured Acidimicrobiaceae bacterium
CTTGACCCTATCCCTGCCTCCTCGCGACAGAATGCTCCTCACAAGCCGGCCCCCGTCCAACGGGAAACCTGGCAGCAGATTGAAGACACCGATCGCCACGTTCGCCAACCCGAGCGCCCACAAGGTCGCGCCGACGAGATTGTCCGTACCGGCGAGGTACGGCGTGATCATCATCGCCAGGCCGATCAGCACCGAAGACGCCGGACCGGCGATCGAGACGAGGAACTCCGTGCGCGGAGTGGGTACACCATCGATTACCGAGTGGCCACCGAACATGTACAGACGAATCGAACGGACCGCCAGACCCCTCCTGAGCGCGACCACTATGTGGCTGGCTTCATGCAGGAAGACACAACCGACAATCGTGACACCGGCAAGGGCAGCAAGAACGCCTGCACTCTCGGCGGATGCATCCGGCACGGTCTGGCCGAGATACACGAACACGGCGCCGCCGAACAGCAGCGCAAGGAGGAAAGCCGACGCGTCCGCGACAACATCGACGCCGGCGAACCGTCCGAGGCGAACCGCGCCGTTCACGCTCCCAGAGCCAAGCCTGGGATGACGTCACCGACGATGTCGTCGCCCGGTATCCCGTTGCGGATCTTGCTCACCGCGACACTGGCGATCATCGCACCGTTGTCGGTGCACAGTGCCGGTTCTGGAATGAACAGCCCTACTCCCCTCTTGTCAGCCTCCTCAGCGAGACGCTCGCGAAGACGCCTGTTGGCAAGTACACCTCCGCCGCCACCGACGACTTCGACGCCGGTTGTCTCGACTGCGTTGAAGGTCTTGTCGACGAGCACGTCGACGATGGCCTCCTGGATGGATGCAGACACGTCCGATCGTGAAGGAAGTTCATCTGCGTCGCGCGCCTTGTGGAGATAGGTGACAACGGAGGTCTTGAGTCCGGAGAACGAGAAGTCGTACGGGCGGTCGCGCAGCGCCCGTGGAAACTTCACTGCATCGGGATCCCCACCTTCGGAGTCTCGATCGATCGCAGGGCCACCCGGAAAACCGAGGCCCATGAAGCGGGCAAGCTTGTCGAACGCCTCACCTGCAGCATCGTCGATCGTGCCTCCGAGGACTTCGTAGTCACCCCACGCCTTGACATGGACGATCTGACTGTGGCCACCACTTGCGAGTATGACCACAGCAGGGGGTTCGTAGTCGCCGAAGGAGAGACGCGGGGCGAACAGGTGACCTTCCATGTGGTCTATGCCATAGAGGGGTTTGCCGAGCGCATACGCGAACGACTTCGCAAACGAGTACCCGACCATGAGCGGACCGACGAGGCCGGGGCCCTGAGTGACAGCGACGGCGTCGATGTCATCCGGGTGGATGCCTGCTTCGGTGACGGCCAGATGGGTGAGAGGCCGGATCGCCTCCACATGTGCGCGGGCAGCAACCTCTGGGACAACACCCCCGAACCGAGCGTGCTCGTCCACCTGGCTCGCAAGCACGGAGCTGAGGGTCGACAGGCCTTCGATGACGGCTACGCCCGTCTCGTCACAACTGGTTTCGAAGCCGAGGACCAGGGGGCCACTCATGGTTGCTCCCCTTCGATGTCTGAGCGGATCGCCGCGATCCTGCCGGCGTAGTCGATGGCGTCGATATCCGTTGCCCACATGACAAGAGCATCCTCATCCTTGTAGTAGTTCTTCCGTCTTCCAACGGGAGCGAACCCGAACAGCTCATAGAGGCCCCGTGCCGACGAGTTCGAGAGGCGGACCTCGAGTGTGAGATGCCTCGCACCGACACCGAGTGCCTGATCGACGAGTGCGAGCATCAGTCGCTTCCCGAGCTGCCTGCCTCGGACCTCAGGTGCAACAGCGAGTGTTGTGATGTGGGCATCCTCATCAACGACGAGCAGGCCACCGTACCCGACGATGCCGGATTCACCGTTCGTGACGACCAGATACTCGCGGTTGTCCATGGCGAGCTCATCGAAGAACACCCTCGGGGACCATGGTTGGGCATACACCTCGGCTTCGAGGGCGGCAACAGCGGGAATGTCGCCGCGTGTCATCTCCCGAATGCTCGTCGTCACTTCGGCCACGCTCCCTCAGACCTGAATGCCTCCCAGTTGATCTGAACATCCGGCTCGCGCATGTAGAGGGGCCTGACGTCTTCTGGTCCAGACGTCTTGCCGTGTCTGGCCTTCATAGAGGCGATCTCCAGGATCGTCTCGGCAGACGGGTACTTCGGTCTCCCCCTGCGTACCCGATGAAGCCCAATCCAGGTCGATTCGGGAACTGACTGCCAATCACCGACCACGAGGGACTCGTCCACCTCGCGCTCGAGCATCACCTTGAAATCCTCCGGTCGGACCACCTCTGGTTCACCGTCGGGCGCGACGCCTCCGGGGAGTGGCGTGAACGGTGCCACGGCGATCTGGCCCCTGCGCATATCAACGACAGGCCAGATCCGCCTTCGTCCCGTCGCAGCCCGAAGAGCGATCGTCGTCAGGGACGAAACGGTCACCATGGGTGCCCCGATGGCTGCTGCAAACGCTTGTGCCGTCGAGATCCCCGAACGAAGACCCGTATACGGACCGGGGCCGACGTCCACTGCGACGAGGTCGATGTCTCGAGCAGCCCAACCGGCCTGATCGAGACAGAAGTCGATCGCAGGGATGAGGAACCTGACATGCCCCCGACGGTCAACGTTGACGGAGAGCCCTCGAAGTGAATCTCCTTCGCCGATGGCGACTGACGACGCCGGCGTGGCTGTGTCGATGGCGAGGATCTTCATACGAGCACTCCGAGGTCCCTTTCGGTCCACGAACCATGCGGCTGGAAACTGACGGACCGCTCGTCACCCTCGATCTCGAAGTGGACGACAAGATGATCTGCCGGGAGGCTCTCCTCGATGGTGTCACCCCATTCGATCAACACAGCACCGTCGCGACCTTCATCCGCAAGTTCGAGGTCTTCGAATTCACCAAGGGAGTCGAGTCGGTACACGTCGGCGTGGATCAGTGTGAGGAACCCGTCCTGATACACCTTCTCGATGAGGAACGTAGGACTCGTGATCTGGGCACTGATCCCCAAACCGCTGGCTACACCCGACGCAAAGAGTGTCTTGCCGGCACCAAGGCGTCCGGAGAGCACAACAACATCGCCCGCTGTCAGAAGGGCGGCGAATCTGCGGCCGAGAGAGAGCGTCTCGTCCGGGGATGAGGTTCGGGTCTCAACGTTCATCGATGTACCTGAGATTACCGTCGATGACGCTGCGCACCATGACAAGATCATCGCGAATGTCGTTGGTGACTCGCTCACCGCCACGCAGGGCCGCCGCAGGATGAAACGTCGGTATGAGGAACCTACCCCACCACTCATACGCCCTACCGCGCATCCGCGTGATTCCCGTTGTGGTGTTGAGCAACAACTTCATCGAGAAGTTGCCGAGGGTGAGCACAACCTTGGGATCGATGAGCTCGATCTGCCGCTTGAGATACCCCTTACACGCATCGATCTCGTCCGGTCGCGGATCTCTGTTTTGCGGTGGTCGGCACTTCACGACGTTGGCGATATAGACATCCTCGCGTCGCAGGTCGATCTCGCCGAGCAGTTTGTCGAGAAGCTCCCCGGATCGTCCAACGAACGGTAACCCGAGTTCGTCCTCCTTCTGGCCGGGGCCCTCACCGACGATGAGGACCTCGGCTGCCGCCGATCCGGCTCCGAACACGACATTGGTGCGACCCTCGGCGAGCGAACACTCTGTACAGTCATGCGCGATAGTGGCGAGAGCGTCGAGAGTCTCGATGGATGCGAGATCGGTGATCATGGTCCGGCTGCCTGCTCGACAGCCGACACGATCGACGATGCGACCGCTGTAAACGCCGCTTCAACGATGCCATCGACATCCGCCTCGTGGACCTCGTTCGATACGACGAAAGCCGTGTCTCCATCGTATCTCGTGTGGGCAGGGCGAACGGTTGCGCCGAGCGCGTCGTGGGCCCTCACGGCCATCCTCCGCATCTCGTTGCGGTCCAAGATCGCGTCCGTCGCTATCGCCATGAGCGTCGTGTTCTGTGCAAAGCCGAGTGCCTCGCGCGCGAGCCGGTCCGTTTCATCTGATCCGGTCAGGCGATCACCCGAGAGCGAGTACACATCGCCCACAGCGTTGAGTACTACCAGAGCTCCAACGGTGGCGTCACCGACACGCACCGATGATGAACCGATACCCGACGCGGTTGCATGCTCGATACCCGCGAGTTTGCCAACGGTTGCCCCGGTACCTGCTCCTACCGATCCCATGACGACGGCCTCATCTGATCGTGCAAGGTAGGCAGACCGACCGTTCTCTGGTGTGGGCCGGACATCGGACTCTCCGACCATCAGGTCGTACAGAATCACCGTCGGCACGATCGGCACGGGACCCGTCGGTGTCGGGGCACCCTTCCCCTCCGCCTCGAGCGCCTCAACAACACCTTGGGCGGCAGAGAGACCGAATGCGCTTCCGCCGGCGAACACCAGGGCGTTGACCGTCACCGGCTTGATCGCCTCCCCGAAGATCGCCATCTCTCGCGTACCGGGTGCGCCGCCGCGAACGTCGACGATGCCGACGTTCGGCTCGGGAAAGGTGATCACCGTGACACCTGTCATGGCGTCGGAATCGGTGTAGTGGCCGACCGAAACACCCTTGATCGCGGTGATCGTGTCGTTAAGCATCGTCGGGACCCCCGGCATAGCGACGTGGGAGACGAGGCCCGAAATCGCAGACGACCTCATATGTGATCGTGTTGAGCAGATCCGCCCAGTCCTCCACCGTGATGGCATCGTCCCCTTGTCGGCCCATCAGCACGACCTCGTCACCGACGTCGACGTCGTCCTGACCAACATCAACCACCACCATGTCCATCGTGATCGTTCCGGCAAACGGATATCGCTTGCCGTTGATCAGAACAGCGCCGGCTTCTGAGAGGCTTCGGCGCATTCCGTCTGCATAACCGATCGGGATGGTGACGACCCTACCGGAGGCGCCCAGAGGGCGCCTTCGCCCGTACGAAGGGCGCGCACCCACGGCGAGATCCTGGACATACGCGACCTGGCTCACGACCCGCATGACCGGCTTCAGGCCGATGGACGCTCCGCTGTCCGGATGCGGGCGTATGCCGTAGATACCGAGACCGACACGGCACATGTCGTGGTGCGTCTCGGGGAAGTCGAATGCCGCTGCAGTGTTCGCCGCGTGCAGGATCTTCGGTTCGACACCTTCGGCCTCGAGTGCCTCGACAAAGTTGACGAGGGCAGTGTTCTGCCTCGCGGTGTACTGCGGATCCTCGTCGGCGACGGAGAAATGAGTGAACACACCCTGAAGCACCAGCCGGTCATCCCTGTTGATCATCCTGGCGATCTCGAACGCCTCAACCGGCGGCGCGCCCACCCTGTGCATTCCCGTATCCAGCTTGAGGTGTACGGGATACGGCAGCATCGACGCGTTCTGCGCAGCCGCTGCGAGTTGCTCGACGAAATCGGTTCTGTATGCGGTCGGCGTGAGCCCGTGGGTGACGATCCGGTGAACCTCGACAAGGCGGGGCTCGGACAGGATCAGGATCGGAACATCGATGTCCGCTTCCCTGAGCCGGACCCCTTCTTCGACCAGGGCAACCGCCAACCATCCGGCACCACCTCGGATCGCGGCCTCAGCGACGGGAATGTCGCCGTGCCCATACGCATCAGCCTTGACGACGGCGCAGACGTCGGCTTCACCGATCTCTGCGCCGATTTGGCGCACGTTGTGCTCAACCGCGTCGAGATCGATCTCAATCCAGGATGGGCGCATGGTGCTCCGAGTACTTGTTCGTGGTGACGGTAGTCAGACCGTACGCCGTGCGGCTACGAGAGACGACACCTCGTCGATGAGAAGTTGGGGTGTGACCACACCGCGCGATGCGATGTTCGAACCTGCGACGCCATGGACGTAGGCCGCCGACGCTGCAGCGATCGGTGCATCAACACCGCCAGCAATAAACGCAGCGATCAGGCCGGCAAGAACGTCACCGGTCCCGATGGTGGCAAGCTCAGGACCCCCGGCGTTCGAGATCACGGTGGTGTCTGACACGACCAGGGTTGGATTCCCTTTCATCACGACGACCGCGCCCGTCTCGTCCGCCAACCATTGTGATGCCAGCGGGTCAGGATCGAGTCCCGTAAGGCGTTTGAACTCCCCGCCGTGGGGTGTCAGCACCGTGGGCGCAGAACGTCTCGCCAGGACATCGAGGCGTGAGATGGCGTTCAGCGCACCGGCATCAACGACGGCGGTGCCTTTGAATCCGTCGAGGATGTGCTCCACGAACTCACTCGCAACGGGCTCGAGACCGGGTCCCATCACAAGCACATCGAATCGGTCGAGCAACGAGAGCACCTCAGAAGCGTGATTGCGCCACGATGTTGTCTCTGATGCCTGCATCTGTGGAATGTCCGGGGCCGCAGATGCATACTCGCTCGACGTGGCCGCAGTCGTGAAAAGCACGGATGCTCCCGCTCCGCCGGCAATCGCCCCCCTCGCTGCGAACAGAGCGGCGCCGGTGAGCCCGGGCACGCCGCCGATGGTCGCAACCGCTCCCGCAGACCACTTGTATGTTGTTCGTTGCCTGTCGGGAACCTCCACGTCGGCTGCCGTCATGAGGTACATCGTGGGGTCGCCTCCCTCGAGACCGATGTCGTAGAGGTCCACCTGTCCGCAGAGATCCGGTCCGTCGCCCACAAAGTGACCCGTCTTGTACATGTGAAAGGTTGCGGTCCGCTCGGCACGAAACACGGCACCGGCGGCGAAACCAGTATCCCCGTCGATGCCAGACGGAACGTCAACGGCAAGGACCGGATACTGGATTTCAGTCCACGCGGCTACTTCATCCGGCAGCACCCCCTCGAATCCGGTCCCAACGAACGCGTCGATGAGGAGGTCTCCAGGTTCGGGAGACCCGATCGGCTTCACCCGAACGCCGAGTGAGATGGCCGCACTCATCGCGCGATGCGCAGGTGTGTCGTCGGGAGGAACCCCGACATGGTGGACCACGACCGTTGCCCCTCGCCTTGTCAGGTATCGGGCAGCGACATACCCATCACCGCCGTTGTTCCCCTTGCCGGCAACGATGTGAACACTGCTCCCGTAACCGATACCCATCCGTGCCGCCGAGAGCGCTATCCCGTTACCGGCTGCCTCCATGAGGCGGTCGATGTCCGCAGTCGTTTCAGCGTCGACTCTGCGCATCTCGGCAACGCTGAGGATCGGTTCCATCAGGTGTGCTCCCTCTGGGATACCACGAACACCATTGCATCGTTGCGGGTGTGCGTGATGGTGATCTTGATGTCGACAACACCGAGCATCTCGGCGCGCTGGGAAGCCCTGCCGTAAAGATTCACCCGCGGTGGCCCTCCGCCCGTGATCTCAACGTGTGTCCAAGGGATACGTCTCCATCCGGTGAACAGGCTTTTCATCACTGCTTCCTTACCGGCGAAACGGGCGGCAAGGCGTTCGGACGGGTCGGTGAATCGGTGGGCGTACTCCCACTCGTGATCCGTGAAACAGCGACGTCGGAAACCCTCAGGATCCTTGCGCAGTAGCCGACGCACCCTGGCAACGTCTGCAAGATCGATCCCGAGTCCCACGATTTCCATGGGGGAAGCGTAGACAGTCCACAGTTCACAGTTCACAGTTCACAGTTCACGGTTTACGGCTCCGGCGGAATGCTGACTGGAAACCGAAAACTGAAAACTGAAAACTGTGAACTTCTGCCTCACTCCACCGTCACGCTCTTTGCCAGGTTTCTCGGCTGGTCTATGTCGTGGCCGCGCAGGCGGGCAACGTGATAGGCGAGAAGTTGCAGTGGTACCACGGCCGCAACCGGCGCAAGCAGGTCGTCCATCTCTGGGATCCGCATCACGAGGTCTGCGTACTTGTCGATTTCCGTGTCGGTGTCGTAGGCGACCGCGATGATCGTGCCGCCCCGAGCCTTCACCTCTTGGACCGCTGAGATCGTCTTGTCATACACGGATCGCTGAGTCAGGATCACCACAACGGGCACGTCATCTGTGATCAACGCCAGTGTGCCGTGCTTCAGTTCGCCGGCGGGCATCGCTTCGGAGTGGAGGTACGAAATCTCCTTGAGCTTCAGAGATCCCTCCATCGCGATGGCGTAGTCAAGTCCGCGGCCTATGAAATACACGTCCTCTGCGTCGGCGATCCGTTCGGCCACCACGATGGTTTTCGGCTCCCGGTTGAGAACCTCCTCGATCGCAGCAGGCATCTGATGGAGGCCACGAGCCACAGATTCCGCCAATCTCTGGTCAACGGTTCCCCTCGCGGCGCCGAGGCGGAGGACAAGCAGGTACTGAGCGATCAACATCGCCATGTACGCCTTCGTGGAGGCGACCGAGATCTCGGGCCCCGCTCGCGTGTAGAGGATGTCGTCTGCGTAGCGCGAGAGCGTTGACCCGACGACGTTGGTGATCGCAAGCATGCGCGAACCGTGATCGGGTGCGATGCGTGCAGCGGCCAGCGTGTCTGCGGTCTCACCGGATTGAGAGATTGCGATCATCAGTTCCCTCGGCCCGATGATCGGATCTGCGTATCGGAGTTCATGGGCGTATTCGACGTTCGCGGGGAGCCTGAGCACCCGTCGGAAGATTTCCTGGCCGATGAGTCCTGCGTGGTACGCCGTGCCGCAGGCGGTGATCCAAACCCGGTCGAGATCTGCGATGTATTGATCATCGAACTCCACATCCTCCAACCGGACGCTTCCGTCGGCCCGGAGCCTTCCACTGAGCGTTTCGGTGATGACATCTGGTTGCTCGTGGATCTCCTTGAGCATGAAGTGCTCGTACCCACCCTTTTCGGCCTGTTTGGCGTCCCAATCGATGTGGGTCACCATGCGATCGATCGGCTCGCCGCCAATCGTCTCGACGTCTGCACCATCGGCCGTCACGATGACCATCTCGTCGTCCTCGATGATGAGGAATTCACGGGTGTGGTGGAGGATCGCCGGGATGTCCGAGGCGAGGTAGGTCTCGCCCTCACCCAGGCCCACAACGAGCGGGCTGATCTTGCGGACCGCAACGATCTTCTCGGGTTCGCGCTTTGACATCACCACCATCGCATAGGCTCCCTCGGACAGCGCGACCGTCTTTCGTACTGCATCGACGAGATCTCCGTCGTATTCGCGAGCAACAAGATGAGCAAGCAACTCGCTATCCGTCTCAGATGCGAAGTTGGTGCCGTCCGCCGCAAGTTCGTCCCTGATGTCCTGGAAGTTCTCGATGATCCCGTTGTGGACAACGACGAACTCCCCCGACGGATCGGTGTGCGGATGCGCATTCGCATCCGTTGGTGCACCGTGTGTTGCCCACCTGGTATGGCCGATACCGATGGTCCCTTTCGGTGTGTCATTCTCGAGTATCGCCTCGAGATTGGCGATCTTGCCCTCGGCCTTTCGGACACGGATGTCGCCGTTGCTGACGGCGATGCCGGCAGAGTCGTACCCGCGGTACTCGAGCCTCTTGAGGCCGTCGACCAGAATCGGGCCAGCTTGTTGTGGCCCTACGTAACCCATGATCCCGCACATGCGCGATCTCCTTTCGTCGGTGACATGGAGATGCGGATGGCTGGGTTTCCCCACTCACATCGAGATGGCCTCTGTCCCCGGAATCACTCCCGGGTTTTCATCCATCCCGTCACGACCGTGAGCGGCCGAGAGGGCATCCGCCGAACGTTTCGATACTCCCTCTTCCTCGTCGCCTCGCAATGCGAGGGCTGGCGCTGTGAAGAATGCATCTACATGTCGGGTTTCAGTTGTCAGTTAACAGTAGGCGGTTTTCAGTCCTGTGGGCTGTCAACCATGGGATGCGAACTCGTAGCTCCCCTCTCTCGTAGCACGACGTGTGATACGTCGACAGCGTGCCTCGCGCAGCGTCGGTTCGAGAACGGACTACGCCAGCTCGATCGCAACCACGTCAGCCACGGAGCCAGCGATGCTCGTGGCTTCGCTCTCGGTTGGTGCTTCGACCATCACCCGGATCAGAGGTTCGGTGCCCGATGCACGGACGAGGATCCTGCCGCGCTTCCCGAGTTCACGCTCCGCCCTGGCAGTGGCCTTGGCAATGGACGTGTTGTCCTCCCAACCGTTCTTTGACCGAACGGCAATGTTCGTCAGCACCTGGGGTAGCTCGGCCATCACGGTACGCAACTCCCTCAGTTCCTTGCCAGTCGATGCGATGACCTCCATGAGACGCAGTGCCGTGCGAAGGCCATCACCAGTCGATCGATCCTCCAGAAGGATGTGACCAGACTGCTCACCGCCGACGACGGCACCTGACTTGCGCATCTCGTCGACAACATGGCGGTCACCGACCGGTGTAATGATCACATTGATACCGAGGCGCTCCATGGCCTGGATGAACCCGAGGTTCGACATGACGGTTGCCACAACCGTGTTCTTCTCGAGTTTGCCTCGTTCGAGTTGCCACTGGGCGAAGATCGCCATGATGACGTCGCCATCGACCACTCGGCCGTCCTCGTCGATGGCGATGAGACGGTCGGCATCACCATCGAAAGCCAATCCGATTCTCCCATTCGCTGCCTTCGTGACAGCTTCGGGATTGGTCGCTCCCACTCCGTCATTGATGTTCATGCCATCAGGCGTGTCGGCGATGACCTTGACGGTGGCACCGACCTTGTTGAACAGGTACGGCGCAGCGATGAACGCCGCGCCGTTGGCCGTATCGATCACGAATTCGAGGCCTTGCATGGAGTATGAGACCGTCCTACTGACCTTGTCCGCATACCGCTCGATGGCATCGTCCATCACGGTTTGGATACCGATATTCGGTCCGACGGCTCGGGAATAGGGCCGATCGTCGAAGAATCGGCGCTCGATGGCACGCTCTGTCTTTTCGTCGATCTTTGCACCATCGCGAGCGAAGAACTTGATGCCGTTGTCCTCGGCAGGATTGTGCGAAGCCGAGACCACGATGCCGTACGTGGCAGCCGTGTCTCTCGCCAGACGCGAAACGGCTCCCGTGGGAATGATGCCGAGATCGACTACATCGATACCGACTGAGTTCAACCCGGAAGCCACCGCAGACACAAGCATGGGTCCAGATCGCCGGGTATCGCGCCCGATGACGACGTGACCTGAAACGTGTTCTCCGGCGGCACGGGCAAGATCGAAGGCAATGTCGGGTGTGAGTTCGGAGTTCGCGCTTCCGCGGACTCCGTCCGTTCCAAAGAGGCGTTCAGGTTCAGTTCCCATGCAATGTGATCCCCGGTCGACTGTGCGTCAGGCTGGGATTCCAGACTAACGCTTCGTGAACTGCGGAGCCCTGCGCGCCTTGCGAAGACCGTACTTCTTGCGTTCGACCTTGCGGGAGTCCCGCGTCAGCATGCCCTCTCTTTTGAGAGCGGGTCGAAGCTCGAGATCGAGCTCGATCAGCGCTCGGGCGATGCCGAGACGAAGAGCATCGCTCTGCCCCGTGGTTCCTCCGCCGTGGAGTGTTGCGTTGATGTCGTAACGACCCTCGAGGTCTGTGACCTTGAACGCCTCGTGTGCACGACGGCGAAGCTCCGGGTCGGTGAAGTAGTCATCCATCGTTCGCCCATTGAGCGTGTACTCGCCTGTGCCGTCATAGATTCGGACACGGGCAACGGAAGTCTTGCGACGGCCTGTGGTCTGGACGAGTGGCTTTGGGTTTGCCATCAGGCTTCGGCCTTTCGGTACTTGAGTTCCAGGGCCTCAGGTTTCTGAGCCTGGTGTGGATGGTCCGGACCGGCGTACACCTTGAGCTTCGTGAGCATCTGACGACCAAGCCGATTCTTCGGAATCATCCCTTTCACAGCCCGTTCGATGAGGCGCTCGGGGTGATCCGCACGGACCTTCTCGAGGGTGTCGGCGCGGAGCCCGCCCGGGTATCCCGAGTGGCTGTAGTAGATCTTGCCGGTCTCCTTCTCGCCGGACACGTATACCTTCTCGGCGTTGACGACGATGACGAAATCACCACCATCAACGTGGGGTGCATACGTCGGCTTGCCCTTGCCACGCAAGATCTGTGCAACTTCGGACGAGAGCCGACCAAGCGGAGCATCTGTGGCGTCAACGACATACCACGAACGCTCGATGTCGCCAGGTTTGGGCGAAAAGGTTCTCTGCAGCTGTGCCTTCATGAGGTAACGGTCCCGGTAAATGGCGTCAGGAAACGGCTCCCGGCTGGGAGCGAATCCATATGGTATCGGTTCCGGGACGTAATGGCCAACCGTATCAACGCATGAGACTACGAAGACTCGGGTACCCAGGATGGTCGGGGCAACGGCTCGTAGTCGTACGCGATGGCAACGAGCACCAAGCCGTGCGCAGGCACTGCCCCGGCGGACCGGTGACGTTCTCTCGAAGCGAGTATCCCTGGGACCGCATCCGGTGAGATCCTTCCTCGACCGACTTCGACGCTGACACCGACGATCGATCGCACCATCTGGTGGCAGAACGAGTTCGCTCCTATTGAGAGCTCGACCATTTCATCGTCGCGCCGCCACCACAACCAGAACACCTCGCGCTCTGTTGAGAGCCCGACTTGCTTCCGACAGAACGCTACAAAGTCGTGCCTGCCGACCAGCGGCTCGACGGCATCGTTCATGGCGTCCACATCAAGTGGCAAGTCGTACGTCCAAGTTGTTGCGGCAGTCAGCGGGTCATGCACTTGTGCGTTGTTGATGCGGTACCGATACGCCCGGCCGGTGGCAGAGAAGCGTGCATTGAAGTCGACTGGTACCTCCAGGAGACGTCGGGCTGCAATCTCTGGCGCGAGCTGGCTGTTGAGCGATCTGAGGACGCGAGCCGTGTCGAGATCATCACACGAGAACGACACGACCTGCTCGGACGCATGAACTCCCTTGTCGGTACGGCCGCCGACGACGGTGGGAGCATCACCCGTGTAGGGGGCGAGCACCTTCTCGAGCTCACCCTGGACGGTTCTGACGTCCGGTTGTTTTGCGTAGCCGTGGAAGCCCGCTCCGTCGTACGCGATGTCGAGGCGATACGTCGGCACGTTCAGAAACTCCGAATAGACCCAAATATCGCTTGCACTATCACCAGGAGCACGAGTCCACCCACGGAGGCAGTCACGGCCTTCTGCATGGACAGGTCAACGGTGTAGGTGAGTCCGTTCGCCACGACCACGACGAACCAGGCACCACCCAGCAGGAATGCCAGCAGGGCACTCGGGACGATCAGCACGGTGAACACCACGAGGAGTAGCGTCGGATACGCGAAACCGGTGATACGGAGGTAGATCGCGTAGTGGCCCGATCCGTCGAACAGGAACCGGCCGATGACATACACAGCACCCGCGTAGACGACCCAGAAGAACAGTGCGCTCAGGAGCACGGAGACAAGAGTCGCCGGGTTGAGCAACCTCACGAGCGATGTTCCCGTGCCGAGAGACAGCAGCACCTGGGTGATGACAACAAGAATCGCCGCGTCGCCGGTTGCGCGGTCGTTGAAGTCCATCCACACGAACGCATCGCGTTCGAGCTTGATGGTTTGGAGGAGGCGGCTGAAAACGACGCCCAGAGAGATCACCCCTTGGATCAGTGCAAGTGAGGATACCCGTGCGTCCCGGCGAACTCACATGATGGCGCGCCTTACCGCCTGTGCACCAGCTTGCAGGGAGGCATCGATGTCATACATCTCGAGGTCATCGAAGGCGACCCATCTGGCGTCGATCACCTCGTCGACCGGTCCAATCTCATGGCTATCCGCCTGGAAGCCGAGGCCAAGATCGAGGTGCAAATGAGCCGGTTCACCACCCCGCTCCGGAATCTCATGTGCGTCGATTCGAACCAGCGCCGCACCCACACGGCGAAGGTCGCCGATGCCCGTCTCCTCGAGTACCTCTCGGCGCACAGCGGCTTCAACGGTCGCATCTCCGGCCTCGATGTGGCCACCCGGCTGAAGCCATCGGTCGAGCTTCTCATGATGGATCAGTAGAAGCGAGCCCTCATCGGGAGACACAACGAACCCCGAAGCCGTGAAGTGTCCCGGATCGAACTCGGTGCGAGGCCACATAGGCCTGTACGATCGGAGCGCCTCGAGCGCGATGTCGTGAGACCACCCATCCCCATCGGGCACATGCCCACGCACAAGGCCCTCGAGATCGCATGGTCCGGACATCGGAGCGAGCTTACCGGCGAAGGTTGGCGCGGTCGTCATTCCTTCACGGGGACAGCAGAACCGAACCACACCCGGACTTCTGCATGCGCGGGTCGGTCGTGCCTAGGATGCCTGCCAACCCGATGTGGCGCTACCAGCGTCCCGGTACCAGATGCACCAACCTGAACCGGACGCAAAGCCCATCGTCGACGAATTCGAGCGCGAGAAGGTCGCCAAGGCATCATCCCTCGCTGAAGTCTTGCGTTGATTCCGGCCACATACGGCACGAATCAGCGCCAGAGTCCGCTACACCAATTCCACCTTTGCCATCTCGGCGCCGTCCCCACGACGGGGGCCGAGCTTGACTATCCGCAGATAGCCACCCGGGCGGTCTTCGTATCGGGGTGCAACGTCGTCGAACAGCTTCGTCACGGCGTCGTTGTTCTGGATCTTCTTGAGCACCGTGCGGCGAGCGTGAAGGTCACCGCGACGAGCCTTGGTGATCATCTTCTCTGCGTACGGCCGAAGCACCTTCGCCTTTGCGTGTGTCGTCGTCACAGACTCATACACGATCAGGTCAGACGTCAGATTCGAGAGAATCTTGCGCTGATGCGACGGCGATCCGCCGAGACGCTTACCCCTCGTTGGGCGTGGCATCAGACAACACTTCCCTCTGCGTCTGCGTAGTTCTTCAGAGAAAAGCCGAGCTCGTCGAGCTTGGCGACAACCTCTTCGAGTGACTTCTGGCCAAAGTTGGTGATGTTGAGAAGATCCTCTTCGGTCTTTTCGATCAGCTCACCAACGGACTGCACCTGAGCACGGCGCAGGCAGTTGCGGGGACGCTCGGAAAGGTCAAGGGCCTCGATCGGGAGATCGAGATGCTCCTGGCCGGATGGCTCGATCGGTGCCAGTTCGTCCGGCACCAGTGGGTCGTACTCGTCCATCTCAGAAATGAGCTCGAACAAGTTCCGTAGCGTGCCACCCGCCGAGGACATAGCCTCGGCTGGTGTCACAGAACCGTCGGTTTCGACATCGAGGACGAGGCTGTCGAAGTCCGTGCGCTGACCGACCTGGGTTGTGCCGATCCGGTACGAGACCTTTCTGACGGGCGAGAAGATGGAGTCGATCGGGATAACACCGATCGTGTCGCTCTTCTTGTTCTTCTCTGCGCTGCGGTAACCGACACCACGTTCGGCGGTGAGCTCGACCTCGAGCTTGCCCGACGCGGCGAGAGTTGCAAGATGCAGATCGGTACGTGCGATCTCGACGCCCGCTGGAGCCTTGATATCCCCGGCCGTGACCTCTCCCTTGCCCTTGGCGGACAGATAGAGCGTCTGTTGTTCGTCCGAGTCGATACGAACTACGACCTGTTTCAGGTTCAGGATGAAGTCAACAACATCCTCGACGACACCTTCGATCGTCGAAAACTCATGCTGAACACCATCGATCCGAACCGATGTGATAGCGGCTCCGGGTATGCGCGCCAACAGCGTGCGACGCATCGTGTTCCCGAGCGTGTGACCAAAGCCCGGCTCGAGGGGCTCGATGACGAACTTCGAACGGTCGTCGGTAAGTGGTTCCTCTTCGATTGTGGGGCGCTGAGTGATGAGCACGTTCGCTCCTGTGTTCGTAGTTCGGCTTCGTCGTTCTACTTGGAGTAGAGCTCGACGATGAGTTGTTCCTTGATGTCGGTGTCGATCTGTTCTCGGGATGGCAGCGAGTCAATGGTGATCGTGCGATCTCCAGGGTTGACGTCGATCCATTCAGGAACAGTTCGCCCGACAGTGTCGATCGCATGCTGAATAGGGAGAATGTTGTTGCTTCGTTCCTTGACAGTGATCACATCACCTGCACGTACTTGGTACGACGGAATGTCGACTTTCTTCTCGTTCACGAGGAAGTGTCCGTGGTTGACGAGCTGACGGGCCTGCGGGCGTGTGCTCGCAAGTCCGGAGCGGTAGACGACGTTGTCGAGACGGGTCTCGAGGATCACCAGCAGCGTTGTGCCCGTGATGCCTTTCGCCTTCGCCGCATTCTTGTAGTACCGACGGAACTGCTTCTCGAGTACTCCGTACATGAACTTCAGCTTCTGCTTCTCGCGGAGCTGGATCTGATACTGGGACTCGCGAATCCGCCCACGACCATGCTGCCCCGGCGGGTACGGCCTGCGATCGTAATACTTCGCCTTGTTCTCATCGAGGAGCTGCCGAGCGCGACGGCTCACCTTGGTCCTCGGTCCGGTATAACGAGCCATCGTTAACGACCCTTCCGCTTCTTGGGACGGCAACCGTTGTGGGGAACCGGAGTGACGTCCTTGATGCCGGTGATCTCGATGCCCATGTTCTGGAGCGTGCGGATTGCAGTCTCACGACCGGAACCGGAGCCTCTGACGATGACGTCGAGCTTGCGGATCCCCATCTCGCCTGCCTTTCGGGCAGCCTGTTCGGCTGCAACCTGTGCGGCGTAGGGGGTGGACTTACGCGAGCCCTTGAACCCGACCGAACCGCCGGATGTCCACGCAGCAACCTTGCCATCCTGATCTGTGATCGTGAGGATGGTGTTGTTGAAGGTGGCCTTGATGTGCATCTGCCCGTGAGAGATCATCTTCTTCCCGCGTCGGCGTCGCGGAGCTGCGGCGGCTGCGGCGGCAAGCGCGTCGGCCGGGTCCGCAGGAGCGGCTGGTGCTTCGGGAGCAGGAGCCTCGGGGGC
>CAZWMX010000043.1:0-16573 GCA_964635205.1 uncultured Acidimicrobiaceae bacterium
AAGGGTGCTCTGTGGATGGGCATGGGCCAGTGGGCGACCTTCTCCCTCCAGGCTGCCGCCGGCGGGCTCATCGCCATCCTGATCGGTTCGCTCCCTGCCGGTTTCGGTTTCCTGGCACCGATGGGCCTCAACGAAGGGCCGGGCCAGGCGCTCTCCATCGGCCGCCTCTGGGAAGCCGACTACGGCTTCACGGACGCGGCTTCGATCGGTGCGACCATCGCCTCGGTCGGGTTCATCATCGCCTACCTTGGAGGCCTGATCGCTGTGCGAGGACGTGGAAGGAGGGTCGGCGCCGTCGGTGGCTTCTACCGCTTCAACCGAGGCGTCGCCGTCACGGGCGGCCTGATCGTGATCGGATACGTCGCCATCTACCAGGTGGTGCTGCGCGGTCTCGGGGCCGTGGCCCCGGACCTGGTCGACCTGGTCCTCGGCGTTCTGTTCTTCGTCACGTTGCTGGCGGGGATGGCGGCGCGTCGTGTGCTTGGTCGGTTCGGCGTGTCCATCGACGGCGACGACACCCGGCAGGTGACGTTGTTGTCAGTCGACGGGTTGACGGTCGCCATCCTCGGCTCGCTCACTTGGGAGGCGGTGAGCGGTGTGATCTGGCCGCTCGTCGCGGTGACCACGGGCGCCGTGGCCGCCACCGCGTTCGTCATGGTGATAGCCGGTCGATGGCTTGATGAGTGGCGCATGGAGCGGTCGCTGGCACTGTTCGGAACCGTCACCGGGACCGTCGCTTCGGGGCTCGCCCTGGTCGCCCTCACCGACCCCGACCTGGAGTCGCCCGTCACCGCCGAGTTGGGGGCGATGGTGGTCGTGTCGGCTCCCGTTGTCGTCGGCGGGATCGCCCTGGCGACGGCCACCGCGTCGGGATCGATCCCCGAGGTCGTCGCCACAGCACTGTTCCTCGCGGTCGGTGTTCTGTCCCTTGGCACACTTGCTCTGGTGATGCACCGTGTCCAGGAGTCTTCGGAAACGATCTCGGAGAAGTGATCGGGTATCCGACGGTGCCGCGATGCCAACCTCGATACCGCGACTTGGGGCGCTACGTCTTGTCGAGAACCGATGCGCGCGGTCGATAGAGACGCAGCGCGCAATACCAACCATCCACGATGTAGAGATGGTTGCTTACCCCGTGACCCTCCGGGGCCAGATGCAGTACCACGGAACCATCGACCTCGGCCGCAGCGGTGACCCTGTCGATGTTGAACGAGTTGCAGGGGCTCTCCTCGAGGACCCCGTCGCGGTCGAAGATCGCCACGGACAAGAACGCATCGGCGGTTCTCTTCGTAGAGGGGGCGGGATTCGAACCTAAGACACCGAGCACCCGATGAGTGAGCGGACCGTCCACGCAGCCCCATGTCTAGCCATCAGCCAGAAGAGCAAGGGAGCGAAGCGATCGACTCCAGACATCGACCTTCGGGTTATGAGCGACAAAAGGAGCCTTTACAACGCTGATCATGGCTGATTAGCGATAGTCAACGCCGTGACATCGCCGTATGGCGGCTAATGGGTGACGGCTGGTGTCAGCGAGTGTCAGGTCGTTTGGCTTCAGATTGGCTTCAGTGGATCCGACCGAGACGACGTTCCAGCCACTCGGAGCTGACCACGCAGTGTGGCAAGAACATGGACCCGGCTCGGAAACAACGGCGGCATATCCCACAACCACGAGCCATGTTGAGCAACACTCAAGAACTGAGTAACGTTCAGACTACCCTCGGGAGAGAGAAGGTAGCCAGATGGCGGATGCGAGCCGACAACGCCAACGCGACGTAGCGGTGCTGGGTGGCGCCGAGACCGAGATCGTGCCGGAGGATCTGCGTTCGATCCCTGAGATGGTGCTGGAAGCTGTCGCGGGTGCGCTCGATGACGCCGCTGTGCAGTGGGAGGACGTCGACGCGATAGTCACTGCCTCTGTTGACTTGTTCGACGGGCTGACGGCATCGTCGATCGCTGTCACGGAGGTTGTGGGTGCTGTGCTCAAGCCGGAGACCCGAATTGCGGCCGATGGCATGGCTGCGGCGATTCACGCCGTTCATCAGATAGCCGCAGGGGCCTACGGCACGGTCCTCGTGGTAGCGCATGGCAAGGCATCGATGGCGCCACACTGGGACCTCACGGAGTGGGCGATGGATCCGGTGTATCTCCAGCCCCTCGGAGTTGACTTCCTCACGGTCGCCGGTCTCCAAGCGAACCTCATCGCGGATTCGAACCGTGTCGGCAGGTGTGCATCCCTCGGGGACGGCGCCTGTGCAGTTGTCCTCAGCAGTTCGGTGCCGAGCGGAGCCGTCGTAATCACAGGAACTGGCCATGACCTTGACGCTCACTATCCCGGTGACAGAGACCTCAGCACATGGTCTGGGCTCCAACGAGCCGCGGGCCGTGCTTACGAGCAGGCAGGCGTGCGCGACCCGGCCACCGCCTTCGCCGTTGCAGAGCCGTCGTGCATGTTCCCCCACGAGGAGGGTCTTTTCGTTGAGGCAACAGCCATCGGGAAGAACACGCCGCTCTCCCCCAGTGGAGGCCTCATGGAGGGTACGGCACCTATCGTTTCGGGACTCACCCGTCTCCTCGCCGCTGCCCGTGCGATCGAAGGTAACCCCGGACGCAGGGCGCTTGCCCATGGTGCCTGGGGACCCGCGGGACAGGGTCACGCCGTGGCGATCGTGGAGG
Organism: uncultured Acidimicrobiaceae bacterium; assembly: GCA_964635205.1. Classification (GTDB taxonomy): domain Bacteria; phylum Actinomycetota; class Acidimicrobiia; order Spongiisociales; family UBA5794; genus B3-G11. The sequence goes on from CAZWMX010000043.1 coordinate 2,674, forward strand.
CGACATGAACGCTGTCGCTGTGATCGGCACCGGCCAGACCAATCACGCAAAGGCTCGCCCTGACGTCACCCAGCCGGAGCTCATACGGGAAGCGGTCGACGCTGCCCTCGTCGACGCCGGACTCACCGCTGACGACATCGATGCCGTGGTCATGTCGAACATGGAGATGTTCGAAGGCAGAGCTCTTCCTGAACTGTGGGTTGCAGAGGGCGCCTACGGGACAGGCAAGCCGGTCTTCAAGATCGCCACGGGAGGCACATCCGGCACGAGCGCCTGCATCGCCGGGTTCCACCAGGCTGGATCCGGCGCCTTCGACACCGTCCTTGTCGTTGGGTTCGAGAAGCACTCCGAAGGTCACACCCAGACAGGGATGGCTCTCGTTGATCCGTTCTGGGACCGCGCCGTCGCGTCAGGAGCGCTCGGGAACTTCGCTCTCTCCATCTCCCAGTACATGGCCGAACGAGGCGTCACTGAGGAGCACGCTGCCCAGGTAGCCGTGAAGGCACGGCGAAACGCAGCGAACAACCCACACGCCCATCTCCAGATGCCTGACCTGACCGTCGACGATGTACTCAAATCACGCATGCTCGCCGAGCCCCTCCATCTCCTTGACATGTGCCCCCAATCAGACGGTGCAGCTGCGATCGTTGTCGCATCAGGCGACACCGCCCGCAAACGCGGACCGAAGGCCGCCTGGGTGCATGCAGCTGCTACCCGACACGACCAGCCCTACCTCGGGGACCTCGACCGCAGGCTCATCACAACCCGAGCCCTTCGCAGCGCTGCAGCTTCCGCCTACGCGCAAGCAGGGATCACCGACCCGCTCAGGGACTTCGACGTCGCTGAGATCTACGAGCCGGCGAGCTACGCGGAGCTTGCCTGGTACGAAGCCCTCGAGTTCTGCGACGATGGCGAAGCCAGACGACTCATCGACGACGGCGTCACTTCGATGGATGGCGAGCTCCCGGTCAATCCTTCAGGCGGAGTCCTCTCGACGAACCCGGTCGGAGCCTCTGGCGTGATCAGGGTTGCCGAAGCCTCATCGCAGCTCCTGGGCCGTGCCGGTGACCGACAGGTCGCTGGAGCAAAGACAGCGCTCGCCACCGGATACGGCGTGTACGCGTGGAGCGACGTGATCGTCCTGCGATCGGAGATGCCATGACCGCTGCCAAGCCAGAGCTTGTGTCCGTGACTCTCGACCTCGACATGACGTGGCGATACGCGTCCGGCGATCCGATGGACCGCTTCCTCAACGGTGTCGCCAAAGGCAGGCTTGAAGCTCTCCGATGCCCCGAATGCGATACCAGGTATCTCCCACCCCGCCCCTTCTGTGGCCGGTGCAACGTGGCAATGGACGAGTGGGGACCGGTGTCCGACACCGGGACACTCATTGCGTGGACGGTGGTACATCTTCCGATCATCGACGGACGTACGGGCGAGCCACGCCCCTCCCCCTACGGCATGGGACTCGTGCAACTCGATGGTGCAGACACCACCCTGAACCACTATCTCGACACGGCCGACCCTGACCGTCTCTCGATCGGGGCCCGGGTCAAGGCCGTTTGGCGAGATGAGCTACGCGGCGCCATGGACGACATCATCCACTTCGAGGTGGTGCCATGATTCTCGAGGGCACCATCCGTCTGCCGTTCTCATATGCCGCAGGTGGCATCGGGACCCAGTTCCTGATTGCTCTCCGCGACGAACAGAGAATCCTCGGCGCACGCTGCGAGAGCTGTTCAACAGTCACCTGTCCCGCTCGCCCCTTCTGCTCACAGTGTCACGCGGCCGTCACTGACCTCATTGAGGTTGGACCTGCCGGAACCGTGGTCGCCCGGACCGAGACACCGGGCAAGGGCGTCTTCGGGTTGATCCGCCTCGACGGAGCGAACACCGCCATCCTCCACCGCCTCGTGGGCCCAGTCGATCAATGGCGACGGGGTGCGCGGGTATCTGCCGTGTTCGCTGAGGAACGAACGGCCGGCATCAACGACATCGAAGGGTTCGTGATCGAAGGACACCAACCGTGAGCATCCAGACCGCCAGCGATGGCCACATCCTGTTCGTGACGATCGACAGACCCGAGGCTCGCAATGCCATCAGCATTGCGATGGGAGAGGAACTCATCGAGGTGTGGCGAGGCTTCGCAGACGACCCGGACCTCCGCGTAGCCATCCTCACCGGTGCGGGCAACAAGGCGTTCTGTGCAGGGGCTGACCTCAAGGAGGTCGGCTCCTGGTACGCCTCGATGACGCCCGAACAACGCAGGGAGCACGCGGAGACACAGCCTGGTCTCGGCGGGATCACCCGCAATCTCGACCCCGGCAAACCGATCGTCGCGGCCATCAACGGGACATGCCTTGCTGGAGGACTCGAACTCGCCCTTGCCTGCGACCTGCGAATCGCCGCCGAACACGCCACCTTCGGACTCCCTGAGGTGAAATGGGGACTTATGCCGGGAGCGGGAGGCACCCAGCGGCTCCCCCGAGCGATACCCGAGGCGACGGCAATGGAGATGCTCCTCACCGGAGATCCGATCGACGCCGAGCGAGCGTTGCAGGCGGGACTCGTCAGCGCCGTTGTGCCGGCCCACAAACTGATGGACTCGGCGGTGGACGTCGCATCGCGGATCGCCCGCAGCGCTCCCCTTGCCACGAAGGCTGTTCACAAGGCCGTGCGAGAAGGCAGACACCTTCCGCTCGACGAAGCGCTCCGTGTCGAGCAGCACACGGCAGAGCCTCTGCGTCAGACAGAAGATGTCCAGGAAGGCCTCCTCGCATTCCGCGAGAAGCGACAGCCAGAGTTCAAAGGGAGATGAGGGAGACATGATGGAACGAAAGACGATCAGATGCGCCAAGGAGGGCCGTGTCTACCGACTCACGCTGAACCGGCCTGAGGTGCTGAACGCTCTCAACGGCGTGATGCTGCGCGAGATCGCCGAGGCAGTCACCGAGGCTGCGGAGGACCCGGACACAACGGTTGTCCTCGTCGATTCGGCGTCGGACAGGGCGTTCAGCGCAGGGATCGATGTCGCGTACGTGAAAGACCTCGTCGGCTTCGAGGTGCGTCACATCGGCAGGGAGCTGCACCGTACGTTCCTGACGCTGCGGACGACGGAGATTCCGATCGTCTGTGCGATCGACGGTCTCTGTCTTGGTGCAGGCCTCGAACTTGCGATCTCCTGCGATTTCATGATCGCCTCGGATAGGTCGAAGTTCGGTCTTCCGAACATCGACAGGGGGATTCCCGCTATCGTCGAAGCCGCTCTCCTGCCATTGGCAGTCGGGATCCAAGGCGCTAGGGAGATGGCCTACACGGGCAAGTTCTGGGACGCAGAGAAGGCTGAACGCCGAGGACTGATCCAGACCTTTGTCCCAGCAGATGAGCTTGCCGACGAGGTCGATGACCTGGTTGGCCGTTTGTCACAAAAGCCACCTGCAGCGCTCGCCACCCAAAAGGAGATCATCCACAAGTGGATCACCACAGACGTCGAGGCAGCGATCGACTTCTCGATCAACACGGCGGTACTGAACTGGCTCACCGAGGACCAGAAGGAAGGCATGGCCTCATTCATCGAGAAACGGGAACCGGACTTCATGGGAGAGAAGCGATGAACAAGGTAGCCGTCACATGCGCCCTCACTGGAGCGCAGCAAGGGAAAGAAGCCAACCCGAACCTTCCCGAACAGCCAGACGAGATCATCGCCCAGGGCATCGAGGCCGTCGATGCGGGAGCGGCGATCCTCCACATCCATGCGCGAGACACAGCAGGCAAGGCAGCGGCCGACGTCGAGATCTTCAGGACCATCACGGAAGGCATCACGACAGCCCGCCCGGACACCGTCATCAACCTCACGACGGGTGGCGCAGTTGCCGGCCTTCCCCTCGAGGACCGGGTCAAGGTTGTGCCTGAGCTCAAGCCTGAGATCGCGTCGTACAGCGTGGGTGGCGGTGCACTTCTCGGCCGGTACGACAAGCGCCAGGGCCAGTGGGTCAACGACCGGTTCGTACCGCTCTTCGCGTCCCACGGAGAGCTCGAACGCGTGGCTCGCATCTTCCAGGAGCACGATGTCCGCCCTGAGCTCGAGGTGTATCACGCGGGGATGCTCAACAACGTGGAGGACCTTGACGCCCTCGGAGTGTTCGACCACCCGATGCTCATCAACTTCGTCACAGGGATCCCCGGGGAGATCACGAAGTCGACGGTGAAGAACCTCGTGTTCCTTGTCGATCAGTTGCCCGACAATGCGGTGTGGCAGGTCACGTCGATCGGCGCTCGCAACCACTTCAGAATGGTCGGCGCTGTCCTCGCGATGGGGGGTCAGGTACGGGTAGGGATGGAGGACAACGTCTACATCGGGCCAGGCGAGCTTGCGTCGTCGAACGGACAGATCGTCGAGAGAGCCGTGCGCATCATCCGTGAGGTCGGCTTCGAACCAGCCAGCCCCGCTGAAACCCGCGAGCTGCTGAAGCTTCGTGGGGCATGAACAGCTGATGGGGACCCAGGAACGCAGGGCACGCGAGCGCGAAGCCAGACGGCGGACGATCCTCGACGCTGCGCGCCAGCTCGTACGCGAGAACGGTTTCAGCGGTGCAACAACACGCCAGATCGCTGAGCGGTCCGAGCTGTCCGAGGCAACGCTGTTCTTCTACTTCTCGTCAAAGGACGAGATCTTCGTCTCACTCCTCGCTGAGGCAAGCGAGTTCTGGACGCAAGGACTCGACGACATCCTCTCCAGGGAGGGGTCGCCGAAGGAGAGGCTCGCTGAAGTGTGGCGCTTCTTCGGCGAAGTGCAACGAAAGCACCCCGAGTACGTGCACGTGTCCACTTACCTCGCGCATCCACGCTCCACGTCTTCGGTGGACGACGCCGTTCGGGCTGAGCTTGCCAGGAGCACTGGTGACAATTTCAAACGGCTCGCCGATCTGATGGCCGAGCTTGACGGCGTCGACGACCCACGGCTTGCAGCCGATGTGTTGTGGTCATCGTTCCTCGGACTGATGGTGCTACGACAGGGCAGGGCGAACCTCGACGCACCGGAGCACCCCACCGAAGCCGAGCTATCCAATGCGCTCGAGCTGCTCACCAAGGGGTTGACGCGGTGACCGACAGCTCACGCGGCATTCTCGACGACGTCCGCGTCCTCGACTTCGGCCGCTATATCGCAGGCCCGTACTGTGCCGCGCTGCTCGCGGACCTAGGAGCAGATGTCATCCGCATCGAGAAAGTCGATGGCAGCGAGGACCGCAGGCTGATCCCTGTTGCCGATGGTGACGCAGGGGCTCTCTTCCTCCAGGTCAACCGGAACAAACGGGGCCTCACCCTCAACCCGACCAAGGCCGCGGGACGTGAGGTCGTCCGGCGGCTGGTCACGGCATCCGACGTAGTGGTTGCCAACCTCCCTCCTCAAGCACTCGAGACTATGGGCATCGACTACGGATCGCTGAAGGAGGTCAAGCCGGACATCATCCTCACGACCGTTGATGCGTTCGGTCAGGGTGGTCCATGGAGCAACAGGCTCGGGTTCGATGGTGTCGGCCAGGCGATGTCCGGAGCCGTCTATCTCTCTGGAAGCCCTGAAACACCATCGAAGTCCTACGTGCAGTGGGTCGATTTCATGTCGGCCACATCTGCCGCGTTCGGCACTATGGCCGCGCTCATGGAACGCAGCCGGTCCGGGCGAGGCCAGCACGTGCAGGGCTCTCTCCTTGCGTCGGCACTCACCGTGGCGAACTCGACACTCCTCGAGCAGGCAGTGAACGCGCCTGATCGGGTGGCGACCAACAACCGCGCCCAGGTGGCCGGTCCAGCGGACATCTACTCCACGACCGATGGATGGATCATCGCCCAGGTGATCGGCGCACCGCTGTTCGAACGATGGGCTGTCCTCATGGGTGAGGAGCACTGGTTGAACGACGACCGGTTCGCAACGGACCAGGACCGCGGCAACAACAGGGACGTCCTCAACGAGCGCATGGCAGCGTGGTGCAGCGAACGATCGACCAGCGAGGCACTCGACACGCTGGTCGCGGCTGGCATCCCGGCTGGCCCTGTCCTGTCCCCACAGGCCGCTTTGGATCACGAACACATCCAGAGCCTCGGGTTCCTCCAGCCTACGCCCTACCCCGGTACACGGATCGCCCCTCCTCTCGCCAGGACCCCTGTGAGTTTCACCGAGACCGCGGCCGGCATCCACTCTCGTGCTCCTCTCCTCGGTGAGCACACGAAGAGCATTCTCGGCTCATTGGGCTTCGACGCTGCCGAGATCGAACAGCTGCGCGAAGACCGAGTGGTTTAGGAGAAGCTGAGAGCTGTTACGGCCTCCAGCCTCTCACCAGCGCTTCGGAGATCATTTCGCGTTGGACCTCGTTGGCGCCTTCGCCGTATTCGATGATCTTGCAGTCCCTGTAGTAGCGCTGCACGGGACTCTCCATCATGTACCCCTGGGCACCATGGAGATGCATCGCTCGTTCCGCGATCCACGTTGCCGCCTCTGACGCGACGAGCTTTGCAATGGACGCCTCAGTGTCGTACGGCATCCCTTCGGCGAGCAACTCCGCTGCTCCGTACACGAGGGTGCGTGCTGCTGCCAGCCGTGCGGTCATGTCGGCAAGGTTGAATCGCACCGCCTGCTGTTTGACCAGCGGGCCACCAAACTGCTGGCGTTCCTGGACATGAGCGGTTGCAGCATCGAGTGCCGCTCTCCCGATCCCGAGTGCGAGCGTCGCACCGTAGATGCGACCCTGAGAGAGCACGGGCAAGCACTGCCGGAAACCAGCGTCCTCGTCGCCGACCATCCGATCCGCCGGAACAACAACGTCATCGAAGTGGAGTTCTCCAAGCTCGGAGGGATGCATGCCGAGCTTGTCCATCGACCTGCGAGTGAGACCCGGTGTGTCACCATCAACAACGAACACGGAGATGCCTCCGAGGGAGCCCGGTTCGGCCGAGGTGCGAGAAACCACCATGATGACGTCGGCGATGGTGCCGTTCGTGATGTAGATCTTCGAGCCGTTGAGGATGTACGAGTCGCCATCCCGCTTCGCTGACAACCGCACACGGGTGATGTCTGCTCCTGAGTCCGGTTCAGCGTATGCCCATGCCGCGATCGTGTCACCGGAGAGGATTCCCGGCAGGCACGCGTCGCGAAGCCGATCCGAGGCAACCATTCCAAGCGCGCCACCACCAAGGACGGCGTTCACATAGATGCCGAGGGCGACGCCTGCCGAGGCCTTTGACAACTCCTCGAACAGAATCGACCGCTCGATCGGACCTCCGCCCGAGCCGCCAAGTTCCTCAGGTACCCCGATTCCGAGCCAGCCAAGCGCTCCGAGCCTCGGGAACAGGTCGAGTGGATAGGTCTTCGACTCCTCCCACTCGCGCACATGCGGCTCGATCTCTGATGCTGTGAACCGGGCCACCTCGGACTGGAAAGCCCGCTGGTCATCAGTGAACTCAAGCACCCGAATACTCCGGGCGCCTCTTCTCCTGGAACGCCGCAACGCCTTCCCTGTGGTCAGCGGTTTGGAGGCACTGCACCTGGGCGAATATCTCGAACTCAAATTCACCCGCCATGTCGACGTCGAGAGAGCGATGGATGGCCCGCTTCGTCCACGCATGGGCGATCGGTGGTCCTGACGCCATTCGGGCTGCCCACTTGGCGACCTCAGCTGCGTGGTCAGCAGGCTCGACCACCCGATGCACCAGTCCCATATCGAGCGCTTCGTCAGCGTTGAAGAGGCGTCCGGTGAACATGAGCTCTTGCGCCTTGCCAAGCCCGACGTACCGTGGAAGGAACCAGCCAGCGGACATATCACAACCGGCGAGGCCGATCTTGGTGAACGGTGCGCCGAGGCGGATTCCCTTTGCTGCGATACGGATGTCGCACGCCATGGCGAGCCCGAGGCCGCCGCCGACGGTGTCACCGTGGAGCGCTGCGATGACGGGTTTGTCCATCCCAACGATGGCATGGATCGGGTCGAGGTAGTGCCGCACGATTTCTTCCCACTCCTGGGCTGACCGCGGTTCCATCTCGCCCTGGTCAGCACCGGCACAGAAGGTGTCGCCGTTGCCTGCAAGGATCACGACCCTGGCGTCGGATGCCGCGGCCTCTTCGAGCCTTTCGACGAGGAATCCGACGGTCGGGATGGCAAGCGTGTTGAGCCTGTCCGGCCGGTTGAGGGTGACAGTCGCTACGCCGTCGGTTACATCCAGTAGTACATCAGTTTCCATGTGCATTCCTCACGATCGGGGGACGATGACGGTGCGGCCCGGTGTGGCCGGTTGTTCGAATACGGCGGGGACTTCGTCAAGATCGACGCGCTGTGAGATCGCGTGGGTGACATCGAGCTTGCCCGTGGCGATCAGATCGAGGACGGTCCTGATCTCAGGGATGGTCGACCCGAATGATCCGTGGATCGAGGTCTCGCCCGCAACGAATCGGATGAGCGGCGGGAGACGAGGGCGGTCGTGGCCGATACCGACGATGACAAGCCGGCCGCCCGAGGACAGCGACTGCATCCCCAACTCGACCGATTCGGCTCTGCCGACGCATTCGAGCGCAAGGCTGGCGCCCCCGGTGAGCCCGTAGAGCGCCTTTGCGGGCTTTTCGTCTGCGCTCGGATCGAGCACAGCATCGGCACCGACCGTGAGGGCAGCGGCCCGCGCGTCCGTCGAGGGATCGACGGCAACGATGCGTCCTGCACCTCCCATTCGCGCAACGACGATCGCTTGGAGGCCAAGTCCTCCTGCACCGACGATGACGACGGTTTCGCCCTCGGCAATCCGTCCGACCGTGACAAGGGCGTGATAGGGCGTCGCGATCGCGTCTGGCACGATGGCCGCGATCTCATCGGTCACGGCATCAGGCACAGGGACGAGGATGTCGTGCGGCACGGCGATGTTCTCTGCGAACCCACCCTGACGGGTCATACCCATCACCTGAGGCCTGCGGCACCTATGCTCGTTACCGTCGAGACACGGCCCGCATTCTCCACAGATGACCTGCCCGTACGACAGCACCCTGTCACCAACTTCGACACCTTCCACACCATCCGTGACGGCGATCACGCGTCCCGCGATTTCGTGGCCGGGGACGGTGCCGGGTGCGACGTCGAGTTCGCCCGCAACGATGTGTCGATCGGTGCCACAGATGCCGGCAGCGGACACATCGAGAAGCACCTCCCCTGGGCCAAGCTCAGGATCAGGGAGCGTCTCGACCTTGAGGTCACCCGGACCGTGATACACAACGGCTTGCATCATCGAACCTCAAGCATCGATCTTGAAGAGCTTCGCTGCGTTGTCCCTGAGTACCTTCCGTGTCACCTCGTCTGAGAACCCTGCGCCGTAGACGTCGTCGGCTGCCTGCTTGAACGAGAGCAGCGGGTAGTCGGTGCCCCAGATCATCTTGTCCTGCCCACGGCCTCCGACGAACTTCTTCAACTCGTGCGACCAATACCGGGCCGGACGAGCAGATGACTCGATGTACACGTTCGGGTGCTTCCACGCGAGGACCATCATCTCCTCGACCCACGGGTCTCCGTTGTGAGTACCGAGGAGCTTCAGCTCAGGGAACGTCAACGCGACCTCGTCGAGGTAGATAGGTCGCCCACATTCGGACGGCAGCAGGGGTCCCGTGTGTCCGACCTGGATCGCCACCGGGATGTCGTACTCGACACAGGCTACGTAGAACGGCCAGTACATCCGGTCTGTCGGCGGCGGTGCCGTCGTGCGGCCATCCCCGTACTGGTACGGCTCGAGCCTGAACACCTTCATGTCGAGTTCCTCGACGCAGCGGCGGAACTCCCGTATTGCGGGCATCGGGTCCCTGATATCAACGGTGAACGAACCGATGAAGCGGTCAGGCGCCTCCTTGACATAGGCGGCTGTCTCGTCGTTCGTCACCACCCAGGTGTCAAGAAACTTGAACGCTGACGCGACGCCGATGTCGACGCCAGCCTCATCCATCTCAGCGATGATCTCGTCAAGTGAGAATCCGTTGCGAAAACGATCCTCGACTCCGTACTTGCGGAAGATGTGCCAAAAGGAGTCCGGCCACCTGTCAGCGGTCTCCGGGGACAGGATCGTCATCCATCCGTCGATGGCACCTACTCGTTCGGTCATGTCAATCCTCCTATCGGATCAGGGCTTTGGAAATGATCTCGCGCTGTATCTCTGATGTGCCCGCTCCAATCGAAAAGCCGGCGACATCTCTGAAGTAGCGCGGAACCGATGACTCCTCCATCTGGCCGAAGCCTCCATGGAGTTGCAGGATCTCCGCGGCCACGAACTGCACCGCTTCTGCCGCATACAGCTTCGCTGCGGAGACGGCCATCTCACCGGTCGGGTCGCCCTGGTCGAGAAGATCGGCCGCCTGGTAGGAGAGGAGACGTGTTGCTTCGAGCCTTGTCGACATGTCGACGAATCGGTGCCGCCATGTCTGGAGAGACGCGAGCGGTTTCCCGAACACCTCGCGAGATGACGCGTAGTCGATGCCGATCTCGATGAGACGCTCCATGATGCCTACAGCGAACGCGGCTATTACGAGTCGTTCCCCTGCGAAGTGAGAGAGGATGTATCGCATCCCCTGCCCCTCTTCGCCAACAAGGTTTCGGGCGGGGACGCGACACTCGTCGAAGAAGAGCTCTGCCGTGTCCGATGCCCGAGACCCGAGCTTCTCGAGCTTCCGGCCCATGGTGAACCCTGGCGTGTTGGTTGGGAACATGACCACCGAAACGCCTGAGGGACCCGCACCGCCTGTTCGCACGGCGAGGGTGATGAAGTCGGCACGTGTTCCATTCGTTATGAATGTCTTCTGACCAGAGATGACGTAGTGGTCTCCATCACGAACGGCCTTCGTCGCTATGGCTCCGACGTCCGATCCCGCTCCGGGCTCAGTGACACCGATCGCACCGATGAGCTCTCCCTTGATGGCAGGTTCGAGGTACTCGACCTTCAGTTCATCAGACCCTTCGTCCGCAAGGACTGAGAGAGCAAACTCTGACTGTGCCATGAGCCCAACCGGTGTGCCGACGGTGTCGCCCTTGACGAGTTCCTCGCCCAGGACACAGGTGGCGAGATAGCTCCCGCCGCCTCCGCCCCACTTCGGGTCGTAGCGCAGACCGATTATCCCTGCAGCCGCAGCCTTCCTGTAGAGCTCGAGGGGGAATTCGCCCGCGGCCTCCCACTCATCGGCATGGGGCCGGATCTCATTGTCCACGAAAGAAGCGATGGACCGTCGGAAGGCATCGAGGTCATCATCGAGGAATCTCGAAGGCTGACGGGGATATGACACTTGGGGAGCCTCTCTTGCCTAGAAATGACTAGATTAGGATTCTGGTCAATAATCGTCAACAGCGAAAAGGATGGATGCGGTGAGCACGATCACCCCGCCACGACAGCGGCTCATCGAAGCGGCAGAGCAGCAGTTTCGGCGGTTCGGCTACCGCCGTACCACTGTCGACGATGTGACACGAGCCGCCGAGACCGGCAAAGGCAGCTTCTACCTCCACTTCTCCTCCAAAGAAGACGCCTACGTCGCCGTCGTCGAGGCCTCCCTGGAGCGGTTTCTCGCCAAAGCCGAGATTGCGCTGCATGGGTCTGGAACCGTTCCCCAGCGGCTCCGCACGCTGGTGGCCGTGACCGCAGATCACTACGGTGATGATGAGTTGCTTCGTGCCTCTCTCTTTGGCGAGGCCGCCCTCGTCGAAGGGGCAGTCGCCCGCCGGGCAGCCAACATCCAACGCGGGCGAATCCGGAGCCTTCTCGCTGAAGCGCTCAAGTCCGGCAAGAGCGAGGGGTCGATCCGTGACACGGTCGACGTCGACAACGCGGCCGCGGTGCTTTTCGAGATCGGGTGGGCGGTGGTGCGAGCCGAGTTCGACGCCAGTGCCGACCTTCCCCTCGATGCCGCTCTCGACACCCTCAACGATGTCGTCGGCCTTGGGCTCATTGCCCGAACGCCACCGGAGGGACCGTGAGCCTGCTCGGTGAGACGCCGGGGAGTGTCTCCGAAACACTCTCCACTGCTATTGAGACCGTGCTGGACCAGGTCCCCTTTGGACGATGGCTCGGCCTACAACTCACCGCCGTCGAAGACGACCGGGTTTTGATGCAGCTCGGAATGCGCGAGGAGTTCGTCGGAAACCCCGCCAGAAACATCCTCCACGGCGGTGTCATCTCCTCGGTGCTTGACACCGTGGGGGGGTGTTCCTGTCTTGTTGTCAAGCGGCTTTCTGTAGTTCTGTGTGTCGGTTGACGTCGTAGCTGGTTGCGGTTTTCAACATTGCAAGGATGAGGTCGCATCGCCGTCTGGCGACGCAGATGACGGCGGCGTTGTGCCTTTTGCCTTCATCTCGCTTGCGTTGGTAGTAGGCCTTGGCGTCAGGGTCGTGTCTCGTGGCGACAAACGCGGCGAGGAACATTGCGTTCTTGAGACGGTGGTTGCCGCCTCGGCTGTGGAATGACCCGCTAGTTGAGGTTCCGGATCGCCAATCAACTGGTGCGAGCCCGGCGTCTGACGCGAGTCGTGAACCGGTCGCGAACCTGTTTGGGTTGCCGATCTCTGCAAGGGTTCGTGCTCCGGTTCTGGGCCCGAACCCGCACAGGGTCACCAGAACCTTTCCGAGAGGGTGTGACAGGAACACCTCGTCGATCACAGTTTCGAGTTCGTCGCGTTGATCCGAGATACGTTCGAGGTCACCCAATAGATCCGAGATGACGTCTCCCCAGGTCGCCTCTGCTGGCAACGTCACCGTCTGAGCATCGAGCGCTGCCCAGATCCCGTCCGTGACTTTGTCTGCGAGTCGTGGCGATCGTTTCTTGATCGTGTTACGGATCCGTGTCTTGCCCGCCTCGCGAAGGGTCGTGGGTGTTGACCACTTTGTGATGACGTCACGAACACCGGCCTGGTGGAGTCTCGGCCCAACAACCCGTTCTAGCGCAGGAGAAACAGCGACCAACGCGTCACGAGTCCGGTTCCGTGCCCTGGTCGCGTCACCGGCAAGATCAACATCTCGTCCGTTCAACACGCGGAGTCGTATCAACAGCTCGTCAGACACGTTGAGCCATACAAGCTGATCGGTGTGGCGCCGTGCATAGTCCGCTAACACCCACGCGTCTCGAGGGTCCGTCTTTGCAGACCCGGCATAAAGCTGAGCAGCACGACGCATCTGAAGCCCCGTCACATACGCAACCGGAACCTCGCGCCGATCCGCAACCGACACCAACAGCTGAGCGCCAGAAGCCGTCATATCCACCACGACTGCGGTGTGACCATGTTCAGCAGCGTCATCGATCATCTGCTCGATCGCTGTCTCATCGTTGGTCACCGACCGAGCGAATAGTTCGTTGCCCTCAACAGTGACGGCATGAGCGAAGTGTTCCATCTTGGCCATATCGACCCCGACGAACACTCTGATATCTGTGTCTGGCATGAGATCCTCCGATCATCGACACACCGCACACAGATTCAGCCGCCATCAATCACCTTACGAATCAGCCCCGAAGTGCATGTTCCTGTCAGAGGTCAACTGAACCCGAACATGGCGGGTGGCAACACCCCCCAGGCCATCAAAGGTGGCAGGGGACTTGAGCCCTGCCCGCCATGCCGAGCGGTCAGCCAAGAGTATCTCAAGGCCTATAACCAAGGTAAGGGGGCTTCGCCGCCCTTCTCGGCGTTCTCACCCAAACACCGGAGGCAGGCGACAGGGCCGAGGCCTCGCCCTGGCTGAGCACCATCGACCTGCGGACCGACTTCCTCCGCCCCGGGACCGGCCGCGAGCTCACCACCTGCGCCTTCCCCCTCCGGGTCGGCAAACGACTCGTAGTCACCCGCATAGAGCTCCACAACGAAACCGGTGACCTCATCGCAGTCGGCACCGGAACCTACGTCGTGCCCTAG
>CAZWMX010000044.1:0-14427 GCA_964635205.1 uncultured Acidimicrobiaceae bacterium
CCTCGGCAACGTTGGTCCGGCTTCGATCCCCATCACGCTGTCCCTTGAAGCAGAATCTCTCGAGCCGGGAGATCGGGTGCTGTTGCTCGGAGTTGGATCCGGCCTCAACGCATCGGCGATGGAACTGATCTGGTGACCAGCGCGCCGGCCGCGCTTCCACCGAAGGGGTTCCCAGGACTCGAAGCGGATTGGTCGCGTCTCGTCACGACACCCGGGCTCGATGGCGGGCGGACGTGGCACCTGCTCGACAACCAGGTTGAGGATGCCACGATCACGCTGCTCTGTGTCCATGGCAACCCAACGTGGTCTTATCTCTGGCGCGATCTGGTTGCCTCCGCTCCCGATGACATTCGTGTGATTTCGATCGATCATCTCGACATGGGGTACTCCGAGCGCACGGGAACCACCCGCCGGTTGGCACAGCGCATCGACGACCTGTGCGCTCTGACCGAGGAACTCGAGTTGACCGGGCCGGTTGTCACTGTCGCCCACGACTGGGGTGGTCCGATATCCCTCGGCTGGGCCCAGCGGCACCAGGACCGATTGGCGGGGATTGTGCTGATGAACACCGCCGTTCACCAACCGAAAGGTTCGCCTGCACCGGCCTTGATTCGAATGGTTCGCGCCCGCGGAATCCTCAAGGGTGTGTGCGAGACCACACCGACGTTCATTCGCGGAACACTGGCACTCGCTCGTCCTCGTCTCGCGAAACCGATCCGGGACGCCTACGAAGCTCCGTATCGCACACCGTTGCAGAGAGCCGCGATAGCGACGTTCGTTGAGGACATCCCTCTGAGCGAGAACCATCCGAGCCACGAGGCGCTCGACAAGGTCGCCGCGAATCTCGACGAGCTCTCCGACGTGCCTGCACTGCTGCTGTGGGGACCCTCCGATCCGGTGTTCTCGGATCTGTACCTCCGTGACCTGGCCGAGCGTCTACCTCGGGCTGAGATCCACAGGTTCATCGGGGCAAGTCACCTCCTGCCTGAAGATGCAGATATCGCCTCGGCGGTGTACCCCTGGGTCGATCAACTCGGGAGACCCGTGGAGCAGCAGGCAATGCCGGAGGGACGGGACCAGCTGTGGGCTGCACTCGACAGGCGCGCAGAGGACGACGATGTTGCGATCGTCGAGATGGGACCGGACGGCAAGGAGGCATCGGTCACGTTCGCCGAACTCGATTCGGATGTCAGGAGAATCGGCGCGGGGCTCACAGATCTCGGTGTCGTCAAGGGTGATCGGATCGCGCTGCTGGTGCCACCCGGCATCGACCTTGCGGCCTGCATACTCGCCGTCTGGAGGATCGGGGCGGTTGCCGTCCTTGTCGATGCAGGGCTCGGAGTACGCGGTATGGGTCGTGCACTTAACGGCGCCAACGCGGCGTATCTCATCGGCATTCCCAAGGCTCTGGCCGTGGCCCGCACGCTGGGTTGGCCGGGCACTCGGATTTCAACCACGGTGATGTCCCCAGGTCAGACTCGCCTGCTTCGCGTTGTAGCCGCTCTCGACGAGCTCCGCGGTCGCGATGAAGGCCAACAGATGCCGCCAACACCATTACCGACCGACGTGGCTGCGATCGGGTTCACTTCAGGGGCGACGGGGCCGGCCAAGGGTGTTGTGTACCGCCACTATCAACTTCAGGCGCAGCGAGACGCCATCATCGATCTCTACGGCATTCGAGACGGAGACAGTCTCGTGGCAGCCTTTGGTCCCTTCGCCCTGGCGGGCACTTTGATGGGAATCCCCTCCGTGGTTCCGGAAATGAAGGTGATTTCGCCCGGCAGCCTCACCGCTCGGGCGCTGTCCGATGCGATTCACGCGGTGAAGGCGACACTCGTGTTCGCCTCGCCGGCCGCTCTGAAGAACGTCGCCGTGACTGCGAAAGGGATACCGATCGACCATGCAGCCGACATGGGGGGTGTACGGCTCTTGATGTCGGCAGGCGCCCCCGTCCCGGCAGCCGTGTTGAGGGCAGCCGCCGAGCTCATGCCGAATGCCGAGGCCCACACGCCGTATGGCATGACCGAGGTGATGCCCGTCGCGGACATTGGACTGGCCGAGATCGAGGACGCCGGGCCGGGTGACGGCGTCTGTGTCGGACATCCGGTGCCCGGTGTCGAGGTAGCCATCAGTGCGCTCGACGCCGTCGGTGAGCCGAGTGGTGCCCTCGTTGCCGAGCGTGGTGTTGTTGGGGAAGTGTGCATCCGGACTCCGCACATGAGGGATGGCTACGACAAGCTCTGGATGACCGGCTACACGGCGTCCCAGCCCGAGGGCTGGCATCGCAGCGGGGATGTCGGGCACCTCGACGACGATGGACGGCTCTGGATCGAAGGCAGGGTTGGCCATGTCATCACGACCCCCTCGGGCCCGGTCACTCCGGTAGGGATCGAACACGCTGTCGGGGCACTGTCGGATGTCGCGCTCGCTGCCGTGATCGGTGTTGGGCCTGCCGGCACACAGCACGTGGTAGTGGTCGTCGTCCTGGCTTCCGGTACGAGGCGTCCAGCCCTTGCGGACGAGGGCCTTGCTGATCGCGTTCGGGCCGAAGCCGGTGACGTTGACGTGGCCGCCGTGTTCACCGTTCCGTCGCTTCCGGTGGACAAACGGCACAACTCCAAGATCGATCGAACCCGAATAGAGCGATGGACGGAGCGAGTTCTTGCCGGTGGCCGGATGGGCCGTATATGAGAGTTCTCGTCACCGGTGCAACGAGCCTCCTCGGTCGGACGCTTGTCACTCAGCTGGTCGCACGCGGTGACGATGTGACCGTCTTCCAACGTCGACCGAGCGGCAGCGGCGTCACCGAGCATCTCGGCGTGACCGAGCTTCTCGGCGACGTCGCCGATGGTGCAGCAGTGGCTGACGCGGTTGCAGGGGCGCAGGCAGTTGTCCACGTTGCAGGACGCGTCGCGGTGAACGGACCATGGGAGTCGTTCGAGGAAACCAACATCGCAGGCACACGGAACGTCATAGACGCTGCCCGGAAGGCGGGTGTCGAACGGTTCGTCCAGGTTTCCTCTCCCTCCGTTGCCTACAGCGGTGAATCCCTGGTGGGGGCCCCCGCAGGTCCCGCCGACCCGACGGGGGCCAGGGGCCACTACGCCACGAGCAAGGCTGAAGCCGAGCTGGTGGCGCTCGGTGCGAACTCGTCCGAGATGTCCGTTGTTGCCATCAGGCCGCATCTCATCTGGGGTCCCGGCGACACGCAGCTTGTCGGTCGGATCGTAGGGCGTGCTCGAGCCGGCAGGCTTGCCATCGTGGGTTCGGGCACGGCGCTGATCGACACGACGTACATCGACAATGCCGCGGATGCCCTCGTTGCCGCCCTCGATCGAGCGCCGTTGCTGGGAGGGAGGGCATTCGTCGTCACCAACGGCCAACCACGGACAGTGCGCGAAATGCTGAACAGGATCGTCATGGCCGCGGGTCTCGAACCACCCCGGATCAAGGTGCCGTATGAAATCGCTCGTATCGGTGGACGAGCCGTTGAGAAGATCTGGGATCGACGGACGACAGACGATGAACCGCCGATGACGAGTTTCCTCGCAGAACAGCTCGGCACCGCACATTGGTTCGATCAGCGAGAGACCAGGCGAGCTCTCGAGTGGGAACCCGCAGTCGGTCTCGCTGAGGGATTTCAGCGACTACAGACCTGGTTTCGCACGAAACCGTCATCCGGATGAGGATTACCCGGTAAGGTTCTCCGCATGAAGAGATCTCTCACGAGCGTTGCGATGTGTTGCTGTAGTTGTCCAAGCACCGCGCGCGGAGGTTCATAGCAGTCATCCCCAACCAGCTCCAACGACCTGTACCACCCGCTCGGCACACCCGCCGGGCGGGTTTCGTCTTGCCGGTTTCATCTCAACCAGAAGGACTCAGCCATGGCCACTCGAACACAATCCATCCCTACCAGGATGTCGGATCACGACCTACGAAGGTACGAGGACATCCGGGACCTTCTCCCCGACATCAACAACCCCTCACCTCTCGTGCGGGTTCGTAACGCGATGTCCGCCGACAACGTCTACCTCAAGCTCGAGTGGTTGAATCCGTTCGGCTCGATCAAGGATCGGGCTGCGTCGTATCTCATGCGTGGCCTTGTGGAGGACGGTGCTCTCGAGGGTCATGGGATTGTCGAGGCGTCGTCGGGCAACACCGCCATAGCGCTCGCGTGCATCGGTGCGATCGATGGGACGAACGTCACGATCACGATCCCGGACGGAGTTCCCGAGGAGACGAAAACGATCTTGAGGATGCTCGGAGCCGAGGTCTGGGAGACGCCCGACGAGCTCTGCCCTGTCGATCATCCAAAGGACGGTGCGATCGCGCTTGCGCACTCCCTGCAAGCTTCAGAAGGCGGATCGCGCTACGTCATGCCGGATCAGTACGAGAACCCGGACAATGTCCGAGCCCATTACGAGACAACAGGTCCAGAGATCTGGAAGCAGACAGAGGGGAAGGTCACAGCGTTCTTTGCGGGGTTTGGAACCTGCGGGACGATCACCGGTGTCGGTCGTTACCTCAAGGAACGGAACGCGAATGTGCGGATCGTTGCGATAGAGCCACAGAAGGGTCACCGACTTCCCGGTTTGAAGAGTTTTGCGGAGGCAAACGAACCGGGGAATCTCGACAGGACTGTTATTGACGATGTGATCGTGGTGCCGGACGATCCGGCCTACGCGATGACGCTGCGGCTGCACCGCGAGGACGGTCTCCTCGTCGGGCCATCAACCGGCGCCATCGCCCACGCGATGGACGGGTACGAAGATTTCACAGAGGGTGTCGTTGTTGGTGTCTCGCCTGACGGGGGAGCGAAGTACACGACGTACTTCGCCGAGATGCTCGGAACCGAAGGATTCCCAATTGTCTAGGAACCCAACGGAGACGCTCGATACATCGGGGTTGGTGTGCCCTCTTCCGGTGTACAAGGCCGCACTCGTCCTGAAAGGAATGAGCGCAGGCCAGGTGCTTGAACTGATTTGCACCGATCCCGGGTCGCTGGCAGACATCCCTGCACTCGCCCGTCGGCGGGGCGACCATCTCCTCGAGACGGATGATCTGGGCGACGTACAGGTGTTCTGGATCGAGAAAGGGCCGGAGACGTGAAGGATGCTGTGCGTTAGTACAGGAACATGCCTCCGATCACGGACAACGTCAACAACGCGACCGCTATCCAGACGGTCAAGCGAACCCAGCCGGGCATGGTCCGCAACTGTTCTGCGTCGTCGTGTTCGGTACCGCTGTTCATGTGCTCTCAGCGTACAGCACGCCGGATGGGGTTGCTCCGGTTCGGGGGATGGCTTGATGCGTCTGTATGTGCTGCTGTGACTCCAGACTCAACCATCGCGGTTCGAGGGCCGATAGAGTCATGTTGCTAGGGAGGATCATGCGAGACACTTTCCACAAGTTCGCCTTCGGCATTGTCGTGGCCGGCTTGGTTGCGGCGATGGCTGTTCCGGCTGCAGGAGCAGCCCCTGACACAGTCGGTGCGGTTGACCCCGGCTCCGGCTTGTGGTCCTTGCGCGACGAAGCGGGCAACACCTACCGTTTCTACTTCGGGAACCCCGGTGACCTGCCATTCGCCGGTGACTGGGACTGCGACGGTATCGACACCCCCGGCCTGTACCGCCAGTCCGACGGCTACGTCTATCTGAGCAATGCCAACATCCAGGGCAACGCAGAGATCTCGTTCTTCTTTGGTAACCCTGGAGACATACCAATCGCCGGAGACTTCAACGGCGACGGCTGCGACACCGTCTCGATCTACCGGCCCTCCCAATCCCGTGTCTTTGTCATCAACGAACTCGGCGACGGCGACAAGGGTCTGGGCGCTGCCGACTACGACTACTACTTCGGCAACCCCGGAGACACCCCCTTTACGGGAGATTTCGACGCCGACAGTGTCGACACTGTCGGCCTTTACCGTGAAACGACGGGACTTGTCTATTTCCGCAATAGCAACACCCAAGGTATCGCCGAGTTCGAGTTCTACTTCGGCAATCCCCAAGACCGCTTCGTCGCCGGCGACTGGAACAACAACGGAACCGACAGCCCGGGCGTGTTCCGCCCCTTTGGATCTACCTTCTACCTCAGACACGCCAACACTCAGGGCACTGCCGACCAGCAATTCGGCTTCGGCGGCACCACCAGCAACCCCGTCGCCGGAACCTGGGGCGACATCCCAGCCACGCCGGACATCGCTCTGCAGACAGTTGCGACGGGGCTCGACTCTCCCGTCCTGGCGGTGGCACCGGACGGAGACGACCGTTTGTTCATCGTGGAGAAGGGGGGCGACATCGAGGTCCTCAAGGGCGGCTCGCTACTGCCGACGCCGTTCCTGTCGATCGGCGGGGTTTCGACCGGATTCGAACAGGGTTTGCTCGGTCTGGCTTTCCACCCCAACTACGCCTCCAACGGGCGTTTCTTCGTCAACTACACCGATGGAAGCGGCAACACCCAGGTGGTCGAATACCGTGCCACACCGTCGAGCGATGTCGCAGACGCGTCCCCGGTTCGGACGATCATCACCGTCCCCCAGCCGGCGTCGAACCACAACGGTGGCATGATCGCCTTCGGCGTGGACGGCTACCTGTACATCGGCATGGGAGACGGCGGCGGCTCGAATGACTCATTCGGCAACGGGCAGGACCCGCTGACCCTCAATGGGTCGATGCTTCGCATCGACATCGATGGAACGGCCCCGTACACGATCCCCGCCGGTAACCCGTACAACGGCACCAACGGGGCCCGCGAGGTATGGGCCACCGGCTTGCGCAACCCGTGGCGGTTCTCGGTCGACAGCGCGACCGGCGACCTCTACATCGGCGACGTCGGCCAGAACGCATGGGAAGAGGTCGACGTCGCGCCCGCCGGCGTCGCCGGTCTGAACTTCGGCTGGAACATCATGGAGGGGAAGAACTGCTTTCCGCCGGGTAGCTCGTGCAGCAGTTCAGGTTTGATCCCGCCGGTGGTCGAGTATCCCAACCCCGCCGAGGGCCGTTCGGTGGTGGGCGGGTACGTCTACCGGGGACCGGCGATGCCCGCGCTCAATGGGGCCTATTTCTACGCCGATTTCTACCAAGGATGGATCCGCTCCTTCCGGCTTCAGGGTGGAGCGGCGACCGACGCTCGCGACTGGACGTCCACATTGGGGGCCGTCGGCTCCATCGCCGGATTCGGACAGGATGGTGACGGTGAGCTGTATGTGGTCACGTTCAGCGGAACGATCTACAAGATCGTCCCCGGAGTGAGCGGAGCGTGACCCGCACGACCGACTCACCACGCTGAGGGCCCCGGGTCCATCCGGCACGCTGGGCAACGGCATCACTCAGCGAGGTGGGTACGCCTCGAAACCCTGGACGCGCTGGTTCTCTCTGATGAACGCGATGATTCGAACCATGTCGTCCTGTGTGATGCCTGGG
This sequence comes from uncultured Acidimicrobiaceae bacterium, assembly GCA_964635205.1. Classification (GTDB taxonomy): domain Bacteria; phylum Actinomycetota; class Acidimicrobiia; order Spongiisociales; family UBA5794; genus B3-G11. The sequence continues at coordinate 7,425 of CAZWMX010000044.1, forward strand.
ACCGGTGGCATGTCGCCGAACCTCCAGTGGTGGGCCTGTACACCGTTCATCGCCACAAGAGCGATGCCGGCGTCTGCGTGGTGTTCGGGGTTGTAGATGACCGACAGATGAGACGGGCCGTTTGCGGTGCCTCGCAGGTCCGATCCGTGGCAGGCTGCACATCTCGCCTGGTACAGAGCCTCGCCCTCTGCAACGAGAACAGGATCTTGCACCGGAATGTTGAACTCGGTCTTGCCCGTCATAGGATCCCTGGGCAGCGACGACGACGGTTCGCTGCCGGTGAACATCAGGACAACAACACCGATGACCACAAGTGCGACAGCAAGAGGAACTCCGAACCTCTTCACGCGACGAACCCGATCGACTCGATCGAACCAGAGAGTCGTCTCTTCGGCGAGATCACTGTTGCACACTCCAAATGTTGGGACGACCCACCTACAAAACCACCCCCGGAGGGGGTCGAGGCAGTGTATCGTACCCGCTCATCAACGGTGCCCTCATTGATGGGAGCGAAATGACCACTGACACGGATGTCCGGGAGAAAACGCCGACCGAGAGCTGTTCATGTTGCAGGGTGTGCCTCCTCACCGACGAAGGGGGAAAGACCCACGGACACGACGCCGGCCATGGGGGCGTCGCGGTTGCCGTTCCAGATCATGTACACCACGAGCCCGGGGCCGAAGTCACAGTTGATGCCCACGCCGAACATGACGGTGACGCCCACGCCGAGCATGGGGCGGATCACACCGGACATGAGAACATGTTCCGGAAGCGGTTCTGGATCTCATCAGCGCTGAGCATCCCCGTCCTCATCTGGAGCGAGGCCGTTCAGAATTGGCTCGACTTCGAGGCGCCGACGTTCCCTGGTTCGTTTCTCATCGTTCCCGTACTCGCGACCGTCATATTCGTCTACGGTGGTTTCCCCTTCCTCTCCCTTGCCACATTCGAGCTGAAGAAGCGGCAGCCGGCGATGATGACCCTGATCGCGCTCGCGATCTCGGTGGCATATGGCTTCTCGATGCTCACCCTTTTCGTCGAAATCGGAGACGATTTCTTCTGGGAGCTCGTCACGCTGATCGACATCATGCTCCTTGGTCATTGGATGGAGATGCGGGCCGTGCGTCAGGCATCGGGCGCGCTCGGAGCGCTGGCCAAGCTCATGCCGGATACCGCAGATGTCGAAGGCCCGGATGGAACCGTGACGGAGGTGCCGGCCACCGAACTGTCCCAGGGGCAGACCATCTTGATCCGCCCGGGTGCCAGTGTGCCGGCCGATGGCGTGATCATCGACGGTGAATCCGACTTCGATGAGGCGCTCATCACCGGCGAGTCACGCCCCGTGAAGAAGAGCATCGATGCGACCGTCATCGCAGGGACCATCAACAGCGGCTCTGGCTCTGTTCGTGCACGTGTCACGGCGACCGGAGATGACACGGCTCTGTCCGGCATCATGAAACTCGTCGCCGAAGCGGAAGCCAGCAAGTCGCCAACGCAGCTCCTGGCAGATCGAGCGGCTTCATTCCTGTTCTACGCGGCAATCGTCGCAGCGGCCCTGACGGCTCTGATCTGGACGATGATCTACGGCGGAGCGGATCAGCGGACGGTCGCTCGTGTCGTGACGGTGCTTGTGATCGCGTGTCCGCACGCTCTCGGCCTCGCCATCCCGCTCGTGGTCGCCAACACAACATCGATCGCCGCAGGCAACGGCATTCTGATCCGCAAACGGGAGGCGATCGACACCGCGAAGGACCTGAATGTCGTCGTGTTCGACAAGACGGGGACACTGACCACCGGGCAGATGGGTGTTGCGGAAATGGCGACTGCCGACGGATTCGCACCCGACAGAGCCCTGGCGCTTGCAGCTGCAGTGGAAGGGGACTCCGAGCATCCCATGGCACGGGCGATCCGCGAGTCGGCCGAGTCCCGTGATATTTCCGTGCCGACACCATCTTCCTTCGAGGCGTTGAAGGGACGCGGTGTCCGTGCGAGTATCAACGGATCTGACGTCTTCGTCGGAGGGCCGAGGCTCCTCGAGAGCATGGAACTGGTGGTGCCCTCTGCGCTCGACGAATTCGCCAAGGCTGCGGGTGAACGGGGCGAATCTGTGGTGTACGTCATCGAATCCCTGTCGCCCATCGCGGCAATCGCCATTTCTGACATCGTCCGACCCGAGAGCTTCACCGCTCTCAAGGCTCTCAAGGACCGCGGCGTGAGGGTCGGCATGATCACCGGCGACAGCGACGACGTTGCCCAGGCCGTGGCGGAGAAGCTGGATCTCGACATCGTTTTCTCCCAGGTGCTCCCAGCGGACAAGGATGCCTACGTGTCCCAGCTCCAGGAGAAGGGCGACAACGTGGGCATGGTCGGCGACGGCGTCAACGATGCGCCTGCGTTGGTGAGATCGGACATCGGTATCGCCATTGGGAGCGGGACCGACGTTGCCGTCCAGTCGGCCGATCTCGTTCTCGTCAAGAGTGATCCGCGAGACGTCGTCAAGATCCTCCGACTGTCGAAGGCGAGCTACCGAAAGCAGCTCCAGAACATATGGTGGGGTGCGGGATACAACATCGTGGCGATCCCTCTCGCCGCGGGCGTGCTCGTACCGATCGGCTTCGACATGCCTCCTGCCCTCGCGGCGGTCTTCATGTCGGTGAGTACGATCGTCGTTGCGGTGAATGCACAGCTGCTTCGACGTCTCGACCTCGATTCGGACTGACAACCAGCGTTTCATCGTGAACTCATCGACTGATACTCCGGGGAATAGGGTTCACCGCGCCTTCGTTGTTCTACGGGACAACTGCGCGGCATCGACACAGGTAAGGGAGAAGGCGTGGCCAAGAAGCGGCAACCAACGAAGAAACCTGTTGACCGGCAGAAGCAGGCCGAGAAGCGTGCGCGGCGAGAGGAACGCAAGCTTGCTGAGGCCAGAGCGAAGCAACTTGCAGCGCGAAAGCGCCGATTGAGGACGGGGCTGACGATTCTGCTCGGGGTGGTCGTGGTCGGAACCGCTGGTTTCTTCATCTTCCAGAAAGCAGTGCCCCCAGAGCTTCCGGGTGTAGCCAAGGAATCCTATGACGGCCGGTCACACGCCCTGTCGGGACAGGCGGTCGCCTACGCCACTGCGTCCCCAACGAGTGGAGTGCACAGCGGCAACACGCCTCGGTGCGGGATCTTCAACCAGCCGCTACCCGCAGAGTTCGCGATTCACTCCCTCGAACACGGAGGGGTCGTGATCTGGTACCAGCCCACACTGAGCAATGAGGTCGTATCTGGTCTCCGCGAGATCGTGAACCGGTTCGATGATCGCGTGATCCTGTCCCCGAACCAGCAGTTGACCGATCCCGTGGTCGCCACATCTTGGACACGTCTCAAGGCGTATGAAGGCGCCGACCCTGAGATCGAGGCGTTCATCGAGACGTATCGCAGTCGAGGCCCGGAGAGCTTCAGCTGCGCATACTGATCCCGAGCAGTACCCACGCCTGGTGGTGTACGGAGTCGTTGGAGTTACCCTCCGCGTATGAGACGCATGCCGATGATGTTGATCGTCGTCGCGGGTTACTTCGTGTTGCGACGGTGGAACGGCGACGTGGTCCAACTTGCCGCTGTTGCCGGCGTGCTTGGGATCGGCTACTTCATATACCGCGCATACCGATCCAGGCAGGAACACCAGCGAGCCTCGACAATCGAGAAGGCGGATGTGGCCGCGTTGGAGGAGAAGGTGGAAGCGCTGTTCGCCGACGCGGCGAACAGGATCCTCGAGGTTGAGAGCCACGCAGACCTCACCGCCACACCGGACGCCGGCGAATACTTCCAGAAGGCTGTGACCATCTTTGTGTCGGTCGACGGGAGGCTGAGTGCGGCGACATCGAGTGCTCAGCTGCGATCTCTCGCTGTGGAACTCGACGAAGCTCTGTGGCAACTCACCGCGGCACAGGCTCTGCTCGATGGTGAGCATCCTCCCGTTCGATCCGAGACACCCGAACCCGTTGTCTCGCCGACGGGCACTGTCTTTTTGTCCTCGGCATCACGTGATGCAGTCACGAGATGGGTGGATGGCGGTTCGTCCGATCGCAGGCGGCGCAGGCGTTCCTGCTGATTCCGAAGCAGCGTGTTCTGATCCGATCGCAATCGCGACCTATCCGCTGATCATCCTATTGTTCGACCGTGGACGAGTCACCTTCGAGTAAGTGGGATGCTTTCGCTCCTCAGGAACACGAACCTGGTACGAGACGGTTCGGCGCGCCTGAGTATCTCGCCGCGTCGATAGGGCTCTTGATCTTGATCGGTCTCATCGTTCTTTGGCCTTCGGGTTCGGCGAAAGAACAGGCGGCGTCAGAGTTCGCAGTTCTCGGCGTTCCGAGTGAGTTCCACGAGGCTGTGGTGACCGAAGTCTCCGAACGACCGTGCCTCGGTACGACCGACCTTGCGTGTGTCGCCGTTGTGTTCGAAATTGTCCAAGGTCCCGAGGCTGGTCTTGTATATCGTCAGGAGTTCTCAGTCGGTGGAACGGCGCCCGAGTTTGCCGTAGGCGATACGGTCGTCCTGTCGCGGATCCCGCCGTCGGCACGGATCGACGTGCTCCGTGACGTACCTTGTGAGTTCGACGCCGAGGTGACCTGTGTCGAGGCTGACCTTCGTCTCTTCTCCGGACCCGATGCGGGCTCGGTGGGAACGCTGATCCTGTTCCCCGGCCAGGAGTCGGGCCTGATCGCCGGCCAGGACGTCATGGTCACGTTCGACTTCGAGGGTGAGATAATCGCAATAGCGCCGGCGACGGTGGATGCCATGTACCGGTACGCCGACTTTCAGCGACGTGGTTTCCTCGCTGTCCTATTCGTTGTGTTTGCGCTGGCCGTCATCGCATTGGGTCGGTGGAGGGGTGTTGCCGCGCTCGCCGGCCTCGGGCTCTCCGTGATCATCGTGACGCTGTGGCTCATCCCTTCGATGCTCGATGGGAATCCATCTGTGGCGGTTGCGATCGTTGGTGCGTCGGCTGTGGCGTATTTGGCGTTGTACGTGTCGCACGGCATCAATCGTACGTCCACGGTCGCGCTGCTTGGGACACTTGCCGCACTCTTCCTCATCACCGGACTGTCCTGGCTCACGACGGTACTTGGACAGTTCACGGGTCTGGCAAGTGAAGAGGCAACACTGCTCTTGACGATCGAAGGCTTCGACATTCGCGGGTTGCTGCTCGCCGGGATCGTGATAGGCGCCGCAGGAGCCCTCGACGACGTCACGATCACCCAGGCATCGGTTGTTGCGGAGATACGGTCGGCGGATCCCGCGATCGGGCATCTTCACCTGTTCAAACGCGGTATGGCAATCGGCAGAGCGCATGTTGGGTCGATCGTGAACACTCTCGTTCTTGCGTATCTCGGTGCCGCTATGCCGCTGACGATTCTGTTCGTACTGTCTCAGCAGTCGCTGGGTGCAGTGGCGAACGGCGAGGTTGTGGCCATCGAGATCGTCCGTTCGCTGGTCGGCACGATCGGCATCGTTGCGGCTGTGCCCCTCACGACGTGGATGGCCACGGTGTGGCCTGCAGCTCATCGTCACCACGACTGAATCCGCACTGCCGAGCGTCAGGATGGGGCCTCGCGTCGACCGTCCACCCACTGGGTTCGCAGCGGTCTCGGCAGCTCTGCTGATGACGATATCGAGTACATCGGTTTACGATTCACACGTTCCAACTACTCCCAACGTGTGAACGAGGTGCCAATCGTGCGGAGAAACCAAACGATACATCCAGGATCTGTGTCCCGGTTCGGCGGCCGCTTCGGAATCGTCCTGATTCTCGTCGCGTTGTTTGCGGCAGGTTGTGCTTCGAGTGGTTCCGAGGAGCCGGGAGCCGATCCGGAGAATCCCTCCGCAGAGGAAGCCGAGCATGCGGAAGAAACCTCCGCCGCGGCATCCGCAGGATTGGAGACGTACGGGGCGGTCGGGTGCGCAGCCTGCCACGGTCAGAACGGTGAGGGCGGTGTCGGTCCGGCACTCGCCGGTCACACGGAGGATCAGTTGTTCCGACAGGTTCGGATACCCAAGGGTGACATCATGCCCCCCTTCCCGACCGACGTTCTGAGCGACGAAGACGTCAAGAACATCTCTGCCTGGATCGACACCCTCGGAGACGAGATGGTGATGGCTCACCCGGAGGAGGGCGCGGAGGGCGAAGGCGAAGACGGAGACGGCGGTCCGGAGATGACTCCTACGGAGGTCGCACACTTGCGGCTCATGCTCATTTCCTTGGACGCCCACAACCTGGATGATGCGATTCGCCACGTCGAACATCTCGGTCTTCACGGTGGAGATCCCGACCTCGTGGATCTGACGAAGGAGCTGGATGCGGATCTCCGTGTCGGCGATCCCCACGATGCCGAAGAGAGAGCCCTCGAGGCCCTCGGTCCTGATATTTCGGAGCATTTCGATGTAGTCGCTGCCCATGTGGGGATGGCACTGTCGGCGAGCCAGCGTGACGAGGTTGAGGACGTGGAGTTCCACCTCTTGCAGGCGGCCGAGGCATCCGTCGGGCATGATCATGAGACGACGCTGAAGAAGCTGCTCGACGATTGGCGTAGCGGGGTGGACCGGCACGCCGTGATCGATGCTCTCTACGGAGCTCTCGGCCTCGAACACCCTCCGCACTGACCCGGGCGCATCCAATTGAATTGAGCAACACGATGTGAGGCTCGTGGGGCGTCCTACTGCTGTCCGCGCCGGGTGATAGGTGCCGCCGTCGTTGCGTGTCTTCCAGTTCGGATCTCCGGACAGGTCTGCTCCGTGGCACGCAGCGCAATACTGGGAGTAGAGCTTCTCACCTGTGGCGATCTTGTAGATGTTCAACTCCGCCGGTGGGGGAGCATCGTATGCCTCGTCGAGACGTCAGAATCCCGGTGGGCCCGTCGCGGTTCTCTCCGGCTCAGCGGTGTTCGAGCATGCCGCGAGAACCAGCGCAAGCGCTCCGATGAGTGCTGAGAGTCTCAACGTCCTCAGCCGACAGGAT